>JAQUPL010000001.1:0-312818 GCA_028716565.1 Candidatus Omnitrophota bacterium | reverse complement strand
GACCTAAAGAAGGCGGGGATAGAGCCGGGGCCGCATTTTAAGGAGATCATCAGGAAGACGCTTCGCGCCAAGCTCGACGGGAAGGTAAAAACTAAGGGCGAAGAGGTCGCGTTTGCTGTATCGCATTTCAAGGGGGATAGATGATAACAGGCGGCAATTACAACACGGAGATACAATAATGGGGATACGTCCGGAACGCATCGCGAGCGAGATGAGGGAGATTATCTCGGTCATAATAAGCGAGGAACTTAAAGACCCTCGCATAGGTTTTATCACGGTAACGAGGGTCGAGGTTACGCCGGATATAAGGAACGCGAAGGTCTATTTCAGTTCTTTGGGCGGAAAAGAGGAGAAGGAAGATGCTGCCGAAGGCCTTAATTCGGCCTCAGGTTTCATCCGCAAGACCCTCGGCGAGAGGATGAGGTTTAAGTTCGTCCCGGAACTGCTCTTCAGGCTCGATGAATCTGCGGAATACAGCATACACCTGAACGAGATATTTGATAAGATACATAAGGAGAAAGAGAAGAAAGATGAGCCTTCCTAAAGTCGTAAACGCGATACGCAGGCACAAGAAGTTCCTTATCTCGGGCCATGTCGACCCGGAAGCGGACGCGATCGGTTCCCAGCTCGCGTTAGCCAGCCTTATAAAGCGCTTGGGCAAAGACCCGATAATCATAGATCAGGACCCGCCGCCGATATCCTGTGATTTCATGCCCGGGATAAAATCTATCGTATTATGCAGGAACTTGAACAAAAAAGTTTTGAAGGATATCGATTGCGCGCTTATAGTCGACTGCCCTACGCTCGAGCGGACCGGGAAAGTAGCCGAGCTGGTCACGCGGGATATGGAAATAGTCAACATCGACCATCACGTAAGCAATGATTATTTCGGGAACGTCAACTGGGTGGACGGAAAAGGCGCGGCCACCGGTGAGATGATATTTGAGCTATTTAAGCGCTTCGGCCTTAAATTGTCTAAGTATGACGCGATAAATATCTATTCGGCGATCCTCATAGACACGGGTTCATTTAGGTATACGAATACATCGGCCAAAACACATATCGTTGCGGCCGAGCTCATAAAGAACGGGCTCGATACGAATTTCATATACGAAAGCCTCTTCGAGATGAAGACCTTCGAGATCACGCATCTCCTCGGCAGATCGCTTTCGACCGTGGAGAGGAGCGCCGACGGCAAGATAGTCTGGATGTGGATAACCAGGGAGATGTTGAAGAAGAGCGGCGGCGAGCTCAAGGACGCCGAGAACTTCATCGGTTTTCCCCGGGCCGTAAGAGGCAGTAAGGTGGCGCTCCTGTTCAAAGAGACGAAGGATGAAGGGCTTATTAAGGTCAGCATCAGGGGAAAGGACGGCGTTGATGTCAACAAGATAGCGATGAAATTCGGCGGCGGCGGGCATGTGGCCGCGGCGGGTTTCAGCATCAGGGCTGCGCACAAGGAAGCCGAAAAGCGGGTGCTGGCGGAGATCTCGAAGCATGTCTGACCCGGACGGCATACTGCTGGTGGATAAGCCCGCAGGCATGACCTCTCACGATATGATCGACCTTATACGGCGCAATTTTGGTATAAAAAAGGCGGGGCACGCGGGTACGCTGGACCCGGCTGCGACGGGCCTCCTTGTAATACTGACAGGAAAGGCGACGAAACTTTCTTCTAAATTCATGAGCGGCGACAAGGAATATGAGGCGATAATGACGCTGGGCAGGAAGACCGATTCGGGAGACGCGGAAGGAAAGGTATTGGCCGAAACCGGTTATGCGCACATAACCGCGGAGAAGATACGGGATGTATTCAAGGGTTTCGAAGGGGAGACAGGGCAGGTCCCTCCGATGTTCTCCGCGATACAGATCAAAGGCAAGAGGCTCTATCAGCTCGCAAGGAGAGGCGTAGAGGTGCCGCGCGAACCGCGAAATATAAATATAAAGGAGTTAAGGATAAGCGGGATCGAATTGCCGCTGGTCCATTTTACCGTAAGGTGCTCAAAGGGGACATATATAAGGAAGCTGTGCGACGATATAGGCGACAGGCTCGGCTGCGGGGGGTATCTCTCAGGCCTGCGCCGCACCGCATCCGGCGAATTCGCATTAAAGGATTCGA
Source organism: Candidatus Omnitrophota bacterium (assembly GCA_028716565.1). Lineage (NCBI taxonomy): Bacteria > Pseudomonadati > Candidatus Omnitrophota > Candidatus Omnitrophota bacterium. The sequence continues at coordinate 310,702 of JAQUPL010000001.1, read as the reverse complement.
TTGATATAACCGGCCTGAAATCGATCTCAAGGTCCGGATTGGAAGAGCGATTGGTTAAAATATGAAAAAGACGGTCCTCGCCATAGGGATCTTCGACGGCGTCCATATAGGACACCGCAGGATAATAAGCGCGGCGATACGCGAAGCCAAAAAGAGGCGGGCGGAAAGCGTTATCGTGACATTCGACCCGCATCCCCTTAAGGTCCTAAGTCCGCATATAAGCGTCCCTTCGATAATGTCGGCTTCCCACCGCCTGAGGCTCATCTGCGCGCTCGGCGCGGACAGGTGCTGCGTCCTCAAATTCGACAGGAAATTCTCAAGACTTTCTCCGCGGGATTTTGCCGGAAAGGTACTCTCCGCAGGATTCAATACCTCAAAGGTATTCATCGGAAGTAACTTTGTCTTCGGGAAAGATAACACCGGTAATGCGGCAGCGCTCAAGGAATTGGGCCGGGAATACGGTTTTGAGGTAAAAGTAGTCCCTATGGTCAGGGCAGGGCGCGAGACCGTCTCCTCGTCCGCCATACGCAGGTATATAATAAACGGGAAATTAAATGAGGCTGCGCGGATGTTGGGAAGGCCGGTCAGCATTTACGGGACCGTCGTAAGCGGGAAGAAGCGCGGACGGCTCCTCGGGTATCCCACCGCGAATATCGATCCCCACCACGAGGCGATACCGCCGGCCGGGGTCTACGCGGTACGGGTCCGCCGCGGGCGCAGGAGATACGGCGGCGCGCTTTTTATCGGAAAACCGTCGACGTTCGGCGAGACCGAGCCGGTCATCGAGGTCCATATCTTTGATTTCCACGAATTCATATATCACGAGGATATAGAGGTGGAATTCGTCAGCCGCCTGCGCGGCGTCCGTAAATTCCGCGACCATGAGGCGCTTATCGCCCAGATAAAGCGCGACGATAAGCTCGCGAGAAAGATCTTAAAAACCGGCTAATAATACTTTACAAAACCGGCCTGCTGTGATACTATATTGACACATTAGGAGGTAACAAATTAATGACGATTACCACAGAAGCGAAAAAGAGCCTGATAAACAGCTTCAAGCAAAATGACAAGGATACAGGCTCGGCTCCGGTCCAGATAGCCATCCTCACGGAGAGGATCAACATGCTGACCGACCACTTCAAAATCCACAAGAAAGACCATCATTCCCGCCAGGGTCTCCTCAAGCTTGTCAGCCAAAGGCGCAAGCTTCTGGAATACCTCAAGAGAGAGAGTTCCGAGGCTTATACGAAAATCCTGGACAGGCTCGACCTGAGGAAATAAGTCCCTTCACCTTTTCGGAGAGTGTTCCGGGACCCGGTGAAGGCAGGCGGTTTGTTGTATACGTTTAATAAAAAGAAAAGAGAAAAAGAGAAAGAGAAAATGAGTAAAAGATTAGAGACAAAATTAGGCAGGGAGAATTTGATCTTTGAGACAGGCAGGATGGCCAAACAGGCGAACGGCGCCGTAATGGTGCAATACGGAGGGACCGTCGTCCTGGTAACCGCCGTAATATCGAAACAGCCAAGGGAGGGCGCCGACATAGATTTTGTCCCCCTTACCGTCGAATACCAGGAGAAGAACTATGCCGCCGGAAAAATACCCGGTGGATTTTTTAAGCGTGAAGGCAGGCCATCCGAAAAGGAAGTCCTGACCGCGCGCCTTATAGACAGGCCGATAAGGCCGCTTTTCCCGGCCGGGATCTCGCACGAGATCCAGGTAATGGCTTTGGTCCTGTCGCACGACGGGGAGAACGATCCGGATATACTGGCGCTTAACGGTGCGTCATGCGCGCTTGCCGTATCGGATATCCCGTTTAATTATTTTATCGGCGCCGCGAGGGTCGGCATGATAGAGGGAGAATTTATAGTCAATCCTACGTTCGCCGAGCTCGAGAAGAGTTCCCTGGATATCGTTGTTGTGGGGACAAAAGAATCTATCGTCATGATAGAATCCGGGATGAACGAATTGCCGGAAGACGTAGTTTTGAAAGCCATCGAGTTCGGGCACAAGAGCCTCATCGCTTCGATAGAACTGCAGGAAAAGATGAAGGCCGAATGCGGCAGTCCGAAGGGGACGGATTATACGATAAAGAAGATAGACGAAGGGCTGTACAAGAAGGTCAAGGATCTATCTCTGGGCAAGATAAAGGAAGTCGAGAATAAGGCCACCAAAGAAGAGAGAGAGGAGATGATGTCCATGATAGCCAAGGACCTTATCTCGCAGCTTGTGGTCGAGGGCTCCGAATTGACCGAGGCGGAGGTAAAGAGTGCCTTGGTAAAAGTAGAGAAAGAGGAGGTCAGGCGCACCATCCTGCAGGAGAAAAAGAGGGTGGACGGCCGCGGATTTAAGGATATACGCCAGATAACCTGCGAAGTGGGGGTGCTCCCGAGGACGCACGGTTCGGCATTATTTACCAGGGGCCAGACGCAGAGCCTTGCAGTAACCACGCTCGGAACGTCTGCAGACGAGCAGACGATAGACGCGCTCGAAGGCGAGTCGTCAAAATCGTTCATGCTGCATTACAGCTTCCCGCCGTTCTCGGTCGGTGAGGTAAAACCGGTAAGGGGACCCGGACGCCGCGAGATCGGGCACGGGGCCTTGGCTGAAAGGGGCCTGAAACCGATAATGCCCTCGAAAGAGGAATTCCCTTATACGGTAAGGGTTGTCTCCGAGGTGCTGGAATCTAACGGTTCCTCCTCGATGGCGACCGTATGCGCCGGTACACTCTCTTTGATGGACGCGGGTGTCCCGATAAAGGCGCCTGTCAGCGGTATCGCAATCGGATTGGTCAAGGAAGGCAAAAATTTCGTGATCCTTACGGACATTGCCGGTCTCGAGGACCATTTCGGCGATATGGATTTTAAGGTCACCGGCACAGAGAAGGGCGTTACCGCCGTACAAATGGACCTGAAGATAGACGGTATAGACCTAGAGATAGTGAAACAATCTCTCGAGCAGGCGAGAGAGGCGAGGATGATCATTCTTGAGAAGATAAAACAGGCGCTTGCCGGGCCGAGAACAGAGCTTTCAAAATACGCGCCTCGCATCGTCTCCTTCAAGATCAACCCTGACAAGATCAGGGATGTCATAGGGCCGGGAGGCAAGGTCATACGCAAGATAATAGAGGACACCGGCGTTACGATTGATATAGAGGATGACGGCACGGTGAACGTCGCATCAGCCGACGGTGAGGCGCTGCAGAAAGCGCTGGATATCATAAATAGCCTGACCCAGATGCCGGAAGTCGGCAAGATATATAACGGCAAGGTCAAGAGGATAATGCCTTTCGGCGCGTTCGTAGAGATACTGCCCGGGCAGGAAGGCCTCGTCCACGTCTCGGAGATGTCGGACCAGTACGTCAAGAACGTCGAGGATGTCGTAAAACTCGGCGATGAATTTCCGGTAAAGCTCATGGAGATAGACGACCAGAACAGGCTTAACCTCAGCAGGAAGCAGGCCATGCCGGGTTACGTTCCCGGGGAAGAAAAACCCAGGGAACCCCGCGAGCCGAGGGAATCGAGAGGGCACGGGGAAGGAAGAGGCGAAAGGAGATATCATAAGAAGTGAAGCAGGAGAGGAAAAACGAGATTTGGGGCGTTCTTCTCTTTGCCTTATCTGTCCTTGTCTTCGTCAGCCTTGTTAGCTATGACCCGAACGACCTCTGGTTTTTGACGTCTAATCCGAACGTATATACCCACAACTATGTCGGCATATTCGGTGCGTTAGTCGCGTTTGCACTCTTCTCCCTGGCAGGGTTCAGCGCTTATATAGTACCCGCGCTGACGCTGACATGGTCGCTCGGCAAATTTTTAAATAAGGTCCCGCAGAAGTTTTATTTCAAGCTGCTCGGGACCTTATTTCTTTTTATAGCTTGCAGCGCCTTATTGAGCCTCGCCTCTTCGCCCCAGAACGACGCGGTCAAGGTCCATTGGGGCGGCCTGCTCGGCCTCTTCTCCTCTAACTTTTTCGTGAGATATCTCGGACCGGTAGGCGCGTGGGTGATGGTTATAGTCCTCGGCGCTTTATCGATTCTCCTCGCGACCGAGCTGCTTATATTTCCCATCGTGATGTCCCTCGCAAGCGCGGTCTCGAAGCTCATCTCGATCGTCTTCAAGAAGAAACCGGGACAGGCGAAAGAGAAACGGTTCGAGAAAGCCGAAGCCCAATCGCCTTTAAGGAGAAGTTTTGAGCAGATAAAGGCTGATATAGCCAAGGGCAAGGAGATAAAAGAGAAAGCGGCGATCAATGGAGCGAAGGCCGCCAAGGAAGAACCCAAGGTCCTGCGAGAGCAGGGCAAGGTCCCCGCAGGGGAACGCACCACAATAATAGATATCAAAAAGATAATCAAGAAGGAAGAGCCGAAGCCGGTCCAGGTAAAGGTGGTTAAGCAGGTCATAGGTGATTATAAACTGCCGGATATGAGCCTGCTTGATTCGCCGCCCCCGCTCGAAGAGCGTAAGATAAGCGACGACCTGGACGCGAGCGCCAAGGTGCTCGAAGAGACCCTGGCGGATTTCGGGATCGAGGTAAAGATCACGGCCGTAGAGCGCGGCCCTGTCATTACCAGGTACGAGCTGGAGCCCGCGCCCGGCGTAAAAGTAACGAAGATAACGAGCCTCTCCGACGATATTGCCCTGGCTATGAAGGCGCAGAGCGTGAGGATAGTGGCACCTATCCCGGGAAAGGCGAGGGTGGGCGTTGAGGTACCGAACTCCTCGAGTTCGCTCGTATACCTCAAAGAGATACTGCAGTCATCCGAATTTCAGAATTCGAAATCCAAGCTTACTCTCGCTCTGGGCAAGGATATTGCCGGGACGCCTGTCGTCGCAGACCTCGGCGAGATGCCGCATATGTTGATCGCCGGAACGACCGGTTCCGGCAAGACTGTCTGCGTCAATTCCATAATAAGTTCCATGCTCTTTAACGCCTCTCCCGATGAAGTGAAATTCCTGATGGTCGACCCGAAGATGGTCGAGCTGGCGATGTTCAACGGCCTTCCGCATCTCTTGTGCCCAGTCGTGACCGACCATAAGAAGGTCTCCGGCGCCCTGAACTGGGTCGTCAGCGAGATGGATTCGCGCTACAGGCTCTTCGCGCGCCTGGCGGTAAGGAATATCGAGTTCTTCCACGAAAAATTAAGCAAGGGCGAATTCAAGGACCAGGAGGAAGTGCCGGAAGTCCTTCCTTATATAGTGGTGATAATCGATGAGCTGGCCGACCTTATGCTCGTCGCGCCGCAGGAGGTTGAGAACGCAATAACAAGGTTATCCCAGCTCTCCCGCGCGGTGGGCATACATATAATACTCGCGACGCAAAGGCCTTCGGTCGACGTCGTGACCGGCGTCATCAAAGCCAATTTCCCGGCAAGGATATCCTTCAAGGTCGCCTCTAAGGTCGACTCGCGGACCGTCCTCGACATGAACGGTGCGGATAAACTGCTCGGTAAAGGCGATATGCTTTTTATGCGCCCCGGAGACGCGAAGCCGACCCGCGCGCAGGCATGCCTTGTCAAGGACAGGGAGATAGAGAGGGTCATAAGTTTTATAAAGGAACAGAGGACGGCCGAATACGACGAAGAGATACAGAAAGAACAAGAAAAGAAATCCCACGGCAAGACATACGAGAAGGACGAGATGTACGAGGAAGCGGTAAGGATGGTGTTGGAGACCAAACAGGCTTCGGTCTCGATGCTCCAGCGCCGTCTCGGGCTCGGCTACACAAGGGCCGCGCGCCTCGTAGACACAATGGAAGCCGAAGGGATAGTCGGTCCTTATAACGGTTCGAAACCCCGTGATATACTGATAGATACCATGGAGGCGGTAAAAGCGAAATGGAATCAATCGGGTCGAGAATAAAGGACGCGCGGGAATCAAAAGGGATATCGATCGATGAGGCGCAAAAAGAAACCCGCATAAGCGGGAAGATCTTAAGCGCCATCGAGGCGGACAGGGCGCAGGAATTTATATCAGGCCCGGTCTATATAAAGAGCTTTATCAAGAAATACGCCGATTACCTGGGGCTTGACGGCGCATCTCTGGCCGAGAGCTTTACCGGGGAGAAGCCCGCGTTCAAGGAGCAGATCTCTGTCCTTAATAAGGATGATAGGTGGGGTACGGCGCCCGCAGGAATCAAATTCCCCTTCAAAAAGATGATCTATGCAGCGATAGCCGTGCTGGTCATCTTCTTCACCGTTAAATTTATAGGCATTGCAGGCTCAAAGACGATCGCGTTCTTCAAATCAAGGCCTAAGGCCGAAAATAAGGTTGTAGTGTCGGTAAAGCCGAAACCGGCGGCTAAGCCGGCGCCTAAGGCCGCGGCAGCGCAGGCCCTGCGGATACCGAAAGGCGAAAACCTCATGCTCTCGCTTAAGGCGCGCGCTGACGTATATTTGAAGTTAAGGGTCGACGGCAGCGTCGTATACGACGGCATCCTGAAGAAGGGATCGAGCGAGAAATGGGAGGCGAAGGAATCTTTCGAGGTCTCAGCCAGCAAGGGCGAGGCGCTGACAGCGGATATGAACGGGACACCCCTGGCCCCGTTGGGAAAAGGCGTGATAAAAGGCCTGAGATTACACAAGTAGCGCTATCCTAAATGCCGACCAAGATATCGCTTATCTCATTGGGCTGCGCGAGGAACCTGGTAGATTCCGAGATAATTTTAGGCACGCTTAAAGATTCCGGGTTCGCGGTAACGGCATCCCCCCGCGGCGCGGATATAGTAATAGTCAATACCTGTTCTTTTATAGAAGACGCCAAAAAAGAATCTATCGAGACCATCCTCGACCTCATCGAATTCAAGAACTCCGGAAAAATAAAGGGGATACTTGTCGCGGGCTGCCTCCCGCAAAGATACGGCAAGGCGCTGCAAAAAGAGATGGGCGAGATAGACGGTTTCATAGGCGTCGAGGGTTTCGCAAGGCTTCCCGGGATCATAAATGATATCATGGACGGGAAGAGGATCTACAGCGTCACACGTAACCCCGTATACCTCTATGACTGGAAAACGCCCAGGCAGGCTCTTACCCCAAGGCATTTCGCCTACATAAAGATCTCCGAGGGCTGTTCGCATAAATGCTCCTTCTGTGTCATACCTAAGATACGCGGCAGGCACAGGAGCCGAGGTATGGGATCGATCGTCGCCGAGGCACAGGACCTTATAGGCAGGGGTGTAAAAGAGATAAATCTGATAGGGCAGGATACCACCCTCTACGGCGTCGACCTTTACCGCCGGCCCGCGCTTGCGGAATTGCTTAAAAGGCTCGCGCGGCTCAAAGGGGCGCGGTGGATGCGGCTCATGTACGCGCATCCGGCACATTTAAATGACGGGTTGATCTCGGTCATAGCCGGCGAGGAAAGGATATGCAAATATATCGACTTGCCTGTCCAGCATATCAATGACAGGATACTTAAGGCGATGAGGAGGGGGACGTCAAGCGCGTCGATCAGGGGCCTGATCGCAAGATTGCGCGGGCGCATCCCGGGGATAGCCATCCGTACCGCCGTCATCGCGGGTTTTCCGGGCGAGACGGATAAGGAATTCAAAGAACTTCTCGATTTTGTTAAAGAGACAAGATTTGAGCGGCTCGGTGCTTTTGTGTATTCGGCGGAAGAGGGGACTCCTGCAGCGGGTTCGAATGGCCGTATACCCGAAAAAGAAAAATTAGCGCGGTGGAACGAGTTGATGAAGGCACAGCGCCGCATCTCTTCGGATAATAACAAAAGATGCATAGGCCGCAGGTTTGAGGTCCTTATCGACGAAAAGGAGGCCTCCGGCGGAAAGCATTACCTGGGCCGGACATATATGGATGCCCCGGAGATCGACGGGGGGGTATACATAAATGGTCCCGGCATCAGGGTAGGGGATTTCGCGACCGCGAGGATAACGGGCGCTCTGGAATATGATCTGATCAGCGAGAAAGAACTGGCTAAATGAACCTTTCGAACAAACTAACTATCTCCAGGATATTCCTGGCTTTCGTCCTTATGTATTTCCTTTTTGCCAAATGGCAGGGCGCGAAATATTTCGCATTCTTTACCTTCGCGGCTGCATCCCTTACCGATTATTTCGACGGGTATTTTGCCCGGAAAGAAAACAAGATAACCGATTTCGGGAAATTGATGGACCCGATAGCCGACAAGATCCTCGTCCTGTCGGCTTTCCTGGCTTTCGTCGAGCTTGAGCTCATCCCGGCGTGGACGGTAGTGGTAATAATGGCAAGGGAAGTTACGGTCACCGGGTTGAGGATCGCCGCACTTACAAGGGGGAAAGTCATCGAGGCGGAAGAAGCGGGAAAGCACAAGACCGTCTCGCAGATGATAGCCGTATCGATGATACTCATATTCTTGATGTTCAAGGACGCCGGAACTTCCCTCGCTTTCTGGAATGTCGATACCGAGAAGTGGCTCCTTAACCTGATATTCTTCGTCATGCTCATTACCGTCGCGCTTACGCTTACGTCCGGGATATCCTTTTTCATAAAGAACAGGAAGCTGTTCAATTGAAGACCGTCATCAGGCTTGTGAGCACGTGTTTCTACGCGGGCTATATCCCCAAGGTATCCGGTACGGCCGGTTCTGTGTGCGGCCTGCTGCTTTTCCTTCTTGTGAATTACAGCCTTCCGGTCACGTTCATAACCTTATCGGTATTGACGGCGGCGGCGCTTCTGGTTATAAGGGGCGCGGAGGAGCTCTTCGGAAAAAAGGATTCGAGGAGGATAGTAATTGACGAGGCGATAGGGATGATGATAGCGCTCCTGTTCATACCGATGAGGCCGGAGTTGATCGCCCTTGCTTTCGTATTGTTCAGGGTATTCGACATAACGAAACCCTTCCCGATCAAACGGATAGAAAAAATGGAGAGCCCGTGGGGAGTGGTGCTGGATGATGTGGTTGCGGCTGCCTACGCGAACCTCTCGGTCCGGCTTATAGCCATCTTGGCCTTCAAAAGCGCGGTATAAACAGAGCCCTGTGGCGTCAGCCGGCTCATGAAGAGCGTAAGGTATTCCGCTTTTATCGCCGGGCCAGCCTCAAACCCGACCGTTTCGACAAGCCCGCGCAATTTGTCGCCGTTCCTCCCGCTACGGACCCTCCCAAGCGTTATGTGAGGATGAAATTCCCTCTCTTCCCCGGCGATGCCTATGGCGCGTAATTTAGCCTCCAGGTCATCCGCGATCCGCGCCGATTCGGCGGCCCCCCGGTCCACGCCTGCCCATATGACCCCGGGATGGTCAAGGTCGGGGAATGCTCCTATGCCTTTTATCGTGAGTTCAAATGCTTTGGAAGCGGAAGCGACGACGGCAAGCTGGTTTTTTATCTCCTCCGCCTTATCCGGCCCTACGTCCCCGATGAACCGGAGTGAGAGGTGGATATTCTCCGGTTCGACCCACTTAACATCGGCGCCGGATCTTTTGAGCGTTGCCTGGACTGAGATGAGTTCATCGCGCGCCTCTGGAGGAATCTCTATCGCTATGAAAACCCTTATAGTCTCACCCATTTGACTGAGATTATACATTACGCGTTGACTTTAATCAACCTGGTGGTATAATTTTAAATATGAAAAATCCCGTATCTCTCAAATTCTGGGTCATGCCCATAGGCGGCGTCGACACGGGCCCGATGATGGACAAAGAGATAGAAGAATTTGAGAGGACCCACCCCGGAATAAAGATAGACCTCTCGATAATCCCCTGGACCCAGGCGTGGAAAAGAATAATTTTCGCGGCCAAGACCAAGCAGCTGCCGGATATCTTCCAGATAGGGAATACCTGGACGAAGACCCTCGCATCCGTAGGCTCATTAGCTGACCTTACTTCAGAGGCCTCTGAAGAGAGGCTGAAGAACAAATTCCATCCCGTCTCGTGGGCTACCTGTGAGGACGAAACGACAAGGCTGATACACGCCATCCCGTGGGGCGCCGAGACCAGGATGCTCTTCTACAGGAAAGATATGTTCAAGAAGTTCAATCTTTCAGCCGGCGATATCTCAACATGGGAACTTTTCGAAAAGACATGCTCGGTCCTCAAGGGGTATGACCACGGCAACGGGCCTATTGGGGTCCTCGGCGTTTCTGACATAAAAGACCAGGGGCTTGTCCATGATACCGTCCCCTGGATATGGTCGTCAGGAGGGGATTACCTCTCAAAAGACGGCCTTGCCGCGGCCTTTGACAAGGAAGAGGCCCTGAGGGGGATAAAGTTCTACTTCGACCTGATGAACAGGGATTACGCGCCGGTCCGGGAAAGGAAAGTCCCGGCATATCCGGGGCATGATTTTTTTATTACCGGAAAATACGCCATGTGCATAGCCGGCGCGTTCGTCGCCGCAGATTACATCCCCGGTTTCTTCGGGACGTCCTCAAATCGCGCGTCGCCGGAGATAATCGATAAGTTCGGGGTGGCTTTTCTCCCTTCCGGGCCGGCCGGACGTTTCAGTTTCGCGGGAGGAAGCAACCTGGCGATATCGAACTATTCGGCGAATAAACATGAGGCCTGGCTCTTCATGAAATTCCTTACCTCGAATGAATCGCAGGTCAACCTGTATAAGTCTATAGGCACACTGCCCGCGGGCATCGAGCCATTCTCCGAGATCTTCCGCGGGGAGACCGATCAGGAGAAGGTCCTGAAACAGACTTACAGCGAATACGGCAGGAGCTACAGGCAGATAGATTTCTGGGGCGGGGTCGAATTCATTATAACCGAGTTTTTCGGGAACCTCATCGACGCGATAAAAACCCGGAAGTATAACGAAAAGTACCTGGCTTCCGAGGCGCGCAGATACGCCGACCAGGTAAATTATATCTTATCATTATAGGACGGGCTCGGTGGAAGAGAAGATCGGAAGAGAAAAATTACAAGATCACCTCAGGATCCTGCAGGATTCGGTAAGGGTATTCTTCCAGCTTGAGACCGGGCTGGACCAAACCCTCAAGGCGGGGCTTAAGTCTATTCTCGAAGATATCGGTTTCGACGCCGTCTATATATTCCTCTACGAGGAGACGACAAACTCGCTGGAATGCTATCAGGCACGGATGAGGGGAAAGGGGATAATAGCCGGAGAGAGCAGGATACCCGTAAAGGACGATGGCGGCGGGATGCTGGTCGATGTATTCCTCGGAAAGAGCGATTCCGCAATATGGGACGACGGTCTGCAGATATGCCTGCCGCTGATTACCGCGGATTATAAACTTGGGTTCCTTATGGCGGATAAACTGGCCAGCAAGAAGAAGATAACACCCGAAGAAAAAAATATGCTAAGCGACTACGCCAGGGAATTCAGCAGGGGTATAAGGCACATAAAGGTGTTTCACGCCAATCTGCGGAAGATAAGCATGCTCCTGGCCCTCTCCAAGATAAGCGAGGCCATGGCCAGCACCCTGGAATTAAGTCACGTGCTTTCGATAATCCTCAAGAGCGCTGTCGAGGTGCTGCATTTCGACAGGGCAAAACTCTATTTAATTGATAAGGAAGAGAATATCTTGAAAGGAGTCGCCAGCGCCGATATCAGGAAAGTCGCCAGGCCTATAGAAATGGAACATTACCGGATCGAAAGAGGCGTTAACACGATAGTTGACAGCCTGTTCGATGAAGGGCCACCCCCGGTTCCCGGGGCGCAGGGGACAGAAGGCATGTTCCTTTACGTCCCGATGATGGTGAAGAACGCCAGGATAGGCGTGCTTGTGGTAGATAATATCTTCAGCCAGCAGCCGATAACAAAAGACGAGCGGGAGAGTATCGATATACTAGCGAACCAGGCGGCGATCACGATAGAAAAAGCTAGATTATACGAAGAGGTGAAAGAGCTTTCCATCCGCGACAGCCTCACCGGCCTCTATGTGCATAATTTTTTTCTCGCTCGCCTCGATGAAGAAGTAAAGAGGGCCGTAAGGTCCAAAGAGAAATTCGCCCTTATCATAATCGATATCGACGGGTTTAAGAGGTATAACGACCTCTATGGCCATCAGGCGGGCGACATGATAATAACCTCGCTGGCGGACATCCTAAAGGTGCATATACGTAATTTCGATGTCAAAGGCCGGCCCGTGGACGCGATAGGCAGGTACGGCGGGGATGAGTTTGTCGTCCTTCTAGCCAGGTCCGATACAGGCAATGCCGTCACCGTAGGAAAAAGGCTGAGGGAAGCGGTCAAGGCCAAAGAGATAAAGGTCGACGGTAAATCCATCTCTTTCACCATAAGTATGGGCATCGCCGTCTATCCGGATGACGGCACAACACAGCAGCAGCTGTTCAAGAAGGCGGACGACGCCTTATACTGGGCAAAACAACACGGGAAGGACCAAGTCTGCCTTGTGAAGGATATAGGGAAGAAGGGCTCTACAGATATCTTCTGAGAAGATCGAGCGCCGCCTGCGAACTCCTGAATTTGATCATTTCCCGGTCGCCCCTGAAACGGAATACCTTGCAGATAGTCTTTCCCGGCATGGCGAGAGTTATATAGACAAGCCCGACCGGTTTTGCCTTTGTGGCGCCGCCGGGCCCGGCGATCCCTGTGACAGAAAGTCCGATATCCGCCCCTGAGATATCCCTGATGTTTTTTGCCATTTCTATGGCAGTTTGGCGGCTCACTGCCCCATATTTTGAAATTGTGCCGGGCGAGACGCATAGTTGGGATATCTTCGCGTCGTTCGAGTAAGCGACGACCCCCATCCTGAAATATCTCGAGCTTCCAGGGATATCGGTGATCCTGGTCGAGATAAGCCCGCCGGTGCAGGATTCGGCTATTGCGAGCGTTTTTGCATTTGCGGCCAGGATCTTTCCCACTGCGCCCTCTAGGGTCTCATTATCGCGGCCGAATACATAACCTTTCAGCCGCGCGGAGATCTTTTTGTCGATCCTGTCTATCAGGGTCTTCGCGGCTTTTTCATTTTTCGCCTTCGCCGTTATCTTTAATTCTATCAAAGCCGGTTTGGCGTAAATGCCTACAGTGGCCGGCGGCGGGCTTTTTAACAGGTCTTTTACTTTAAGGTCTACGGCCTCTTCGCCCAGGCCGGTTATGTTTATCGTGCGGATCTTCATTACCCGGCCAGGTCCGGCTTTCTTTTTCAGGTAAGGCATTGCGTATCTTTCGAACATCGGGTTTAATTCGCGCGGCGGCCCGGGAAGGGCTATCAGCATTTTTCCGTCCTGTTCGACGAGGAAGCCCGGGGCGGTGCCGACATCGTTCCCGAAGATCTTCGCTCCTTCGGGGATGTGCGCCTGCCTGAGGTTTCCGGAAGGCATATTCAGGCATTGGCTCCCGAAATGAGCTTTTATTTTAGAGGCTATCGCACTGTGAAAGATGAGTTTTTTCGGCATCGCGCGCGATATCGCCTCGAGGGTGATATCGTCTACGGTAGGGCCCAGTCCGCCGGTAGTTATCACGATATCCGAGCGGAGCATCCCCTGCCGTATCGCGCGGCCCAAACGTTCCGGGTTATCCCCTACGGTAGACTGGTGATAGACATCTATCCCCAGTTCGGCGAGTTTCAAAGAGAGCCACTGTTGGTTAGTGTTCAGTATCTGCCCAAGGAGAATCTCGGTGCCTATAGAGATTATTTCGGCTATCATAATGGTCTATTATAGGTTAAGGACAGGGAGAAGTCAATTTGACTTCAACGAGCCCCCGGACCGAATTACAAAGAAATACCTTATCGGCTTTACGCAGGTCATCCAAAAATATCCTCTTCTCCTTCACCCGGCCGGTTTTTATCAAATATGCCCTGAAGACGCCGGGCAGAAGGCCGGAGGAGAGAGGGGGAGTGTAAAATCTCCCGTTTTTCTTTACCACAATGTTTGTTATGGCGCCCTCGGTCACTTCATCTTGCGTATTAAGAAATATGACGTCGAAATATCCTTTCGCACGATGACGCTTATATTCAGCGTCGTAAAGTCCCCTGTTTGTCGTTTTGTGGTAGAGGAATAAGTTGCCGGGATCAGTCCTTGATCCCGAGACCGCGACAGGCGCTGCGGAGCGCCCCGGGTTCCGTTCGATCTTCGAGGCTTCTATAGTTGCTTCGCCGTCTTTAGGCATCAAGACCCGCACCCTGTATTGAAAACCCCTTTTAAAGGCCTTCCGGGCGCTTTTCAATTTACCGGTTATCTTCGCGCGGTCAAAAACGAACCCGAAATACGCGGCCGAATCGCGCATCCTTCCGAGATGCCGGTCCAGGAACTTGAATTTCCCGTCCCACAGCATCGTCTCGATAAGAGAGAAAGGGCTGTGCCTTTCCGTGAGGAACCTGGCCTTTAGGACGCATTCGCGGTATTCCTCCTCCGGGTCGGAATCGACTGTTATCCCTCCGCCGACGCCCATCTCGCCCTTCGCTTTGCTCAGGACCCTGCCTTTCCCGCGCGATATGGATATCGTCCTGATAGGCAGGTTAAAGACCGCTTTATTTCCTGGAAAGATGATGCCGAGCGCGCCGCAGTAGACCTTCCTGTCGGCTTTCTCGAGATCCTTTATTATCTGCATCGTCCTTATTTTGGGGGCGCCGGTAACAGACCCCCCCGGAAAGAGGCTCCTGAATATATCGAAATAGGTCACGTCGTCCCTTAAAACGCTTTTTATGGTAGAGGTCATCTGGAAAAGGGTATTGTATTTTTCTACGTCGAAGAGCGAAGATACCTTGACGCTGCCGGCCTTTGAGATCTTTCCCAGGTCGTTTCGTATCAGGTCGACGATCATCAGGTTTCCCGCGACTTCCTTGGCGTTGTGTTTAAGCTCCGATATCCTGCTGCGGTCCTCCTTCATATTCGCGCCTCGTCCGATCGTCCCTTTCATCGGCCTGGAGTATATGGTATTGCCGTCTCTCCTGAAGAAGAGTTCGGGGGATAGCGAGAGGAGATATCCCCCGCCCAGTTTGCAGAAGGCGCCATACGGCACGTTCTGTTTTTCCTTGAGGTCCCGGTAGAAAGAAAAGGCGCTGCCCGAGAAACCGAAGGAGTATTTCCCGGTAAGATTGACCTGGTAGGTGTCGCCGTTTTTAATATGTTTTTTTATCCGTGATATCTTACGGAAGTATGCATGCTTCGTAAGGTTGAACCTCGGATTATCGACGCGAAAATCGCGCCGGCCGGCCTCTTCCGTGAAAAGGCCGGGCATACGGGGCGATAACATTCCTGTTCTGTGGTCGAAGGTCATCATATTTTTGAATATACACAGGTGGATCAGCGGACGTGAAGAGGGATCTTTCGGGGCGAAAGACGCTTTCTCGAAATAATATCCCAGTTCATACGAAAAATATCCGGCAAGAAAGTGTCCCTTCGAATACTCCTCTATGCGCTCGAACGCCCGTTTGACATTACTGAACCTGTCAACCTTTATGGTATCGACCGGGTCGAAGAGGATGTAGCTTTTCGAATTTTCGCCGTCAAAAAGGCTCGTCTCGAAGAGCATGAAACATTCCCGTTCTTCCAGGAAATCTTCATCCAAAAGAGAAAGCCTGAGGGGAGTTTTTTCCATAGGGCAATGATAACACAAAATGGCTTGCATTGGGAGATATGTTAATGTATTATTGTATAACATTCAGGGGGATGCAACTTTAGGAGGGAAGATGTCCGGTAAAAAGCTCGGTTTTGTCCTGGTTTTGTCGGTTCTTGCCTGTTTCAGCCAGTTTTCCCACGCCGCGGAATGGAAGGCATCCGCATCTTCAAGCGGAGAGAATCTCAATCCACAGTTCGCCATAGACAGCGACCCGTCTACACGTTGGTCCAGCACGTTCGAAGATAACCAATGGTTGATCATCGACCTCGGCCAACCTACCGAAATAAAGAAGATAACTCTCACCTGGGAAGCCGCCTACGGGAGCGATTATGACATCCTCGTCTCCAACGATAAGACCTCATGGAAAAAAGTCTATGAAAAGAAGAACGGTTCCGGCGGGACCGAGATCATAAAGCTTACTCCGGTCAAAGCCCGTTACGTGAAGCTTGACCTTATCAAGCGGGCGACCAAATGGGGTTTCTCCTTTTTTGAGGTAGAATTTAACGCGCCTGACCCGATAAAGGCAAAGGCGACTTCATCGTCCGGCCAGGACGATTACAGCGCCGACAAGGCCATAGACGGGAATATGCAGTCGCGCTGGTCGAGCAATTTCGAGGACAACCAGTGGTGGCAGGCCGAGTTCGACACCCCCCACAACATTTGCGGTGTCGTCCTTAAATGGGAGAATGCTTTTACCGAGATATATAATATAGAAGTTAAGGGCACCTCAGGCAACTGGAAGAAAGTATACGAGACCACCGAGGGCGACGGTAACACCGACATAATCTATTTTGACCCGGTTGTAGCGACGGCGCTCAAGATTAACTGCATCCAGCGCGGCACCGGCTGGGGCAATTCCCTCTGGGAAGTGACTTTCCTCGACGGGGATAAGCCGCCGGTAGTCTCCAGGAACGGCGCACAGACCAATATAAAACTGCCTGCAAAAATAAACCTGGGCGGTATCATCCTGAGATGGGACGAGAACTACCCTAAATCCTTTACCGTTGAGGCCTCGGCTGACGGACAGGCCTGGAATGAAGTATTCAAGACTGACAAGAATACGTCAAAAGACAACTGGATCTATTTTAAGGCCGGCCCTGTCAGGGAATTCAGGGTGAACTGCCTCGCATCGGCGACCGGGAAGGAATGCGTCCTAAAGAGTTTCGAGCCGAAGAGCGGAGAAGAGCAGGCGACGCCGATAAAGATCTACCAGTCGCTCGCGAAACAATCCCCGGCAGGTTATTATCCGATGTGGCTGCGCAGGATCCAGGAGTTCTGGACGGTTGTCGGCGCGCCGGATTCTAATGACGAAGGACTTTTGAGCGAGACGGGTAGTTTTGAGCCATATAAGGGCGGTTTCTCGGTCATGCCCTTTATCTACGACGGCAAGAAACTTTACACCGCTAATGATTGCAAAGTAACCCAGAGCCTGCTTGAAGATTACCTGCCGATACCGACGGTAAAGTGGGACCACGCTGATTGGACGCTTGAAGTCACGGCGATCTCGGCCGGCGGGTCTACGATGGAGGTCAGGTACAGGTTCAAGAATACCGGGAACAAGGCGTTCAGCGGGTTATTCGACCTCGCGGTGCGCCCGGTGCAGTTGAACCCCATATGGCAATACGGCGGATTCAGCCCGATCAACAAAGCGGAATGCGTGCCTCCCAGACTGCTGATAAACGGACAGGCCAAATTGGCCTCGGGCACGGCAGGAGTAAAGATGGCGGCGGTGCCTTATTCTTCAGGGGATATAATCGATTTCATGGAAAAGGGCGGATTGCCTGATTCCTCGTCCGCGCAAAGCAGCGAAGGGACAGCTTCGGCCGGGTTTTCTTATGGGCTCAAAGCCGCACCGGGAGAGGCAAAGGATTTCATCATCCGGTTCCCGGGTGACGGGACGATCGCGGATTTCGATACCGAGCTCCAGAAACAGGCGGCCATGTGGGCCGGGTTTGAAAACCGCTTCACTATCAATATTCCCGAGAAACGCCTGATCGATGTCATGAAGACCAATATCGCCTACATCCTCATAAATAAAGACGGGCCGTGGATAAAGCCCGGCTCGCGCAATTACAGCCATTCATGGATGCGCGACGGCTGTTTGACGAGCTCGGCGCTCCTGAAGGTGGGCGTTGTTGAGCCGGTAAAAGAATGGCTCGACGCGTTCTCCTCAAAAGTTACGGATAACGGTTTTGTCCCGTATATTATTTTCGAGGGAGATAATGCCGTAGGCAATAATGATAACGGCTCGGGCGAGGGCGTCGAGTGGGACGCGCAAGGCGAGTACGTCTTCGCGGTCCGCAACTATGTGGACTATTCGGGAGACAAGGAATACCTGCCGAAGGTCTATCCGAAAGTCGTGAAGGTCCTGGAATTTACCCGCAGCCTGCGCCGCCGCACTATGGGCGACGATTTCAAGAAGGACCCGAAGAAGCAGCCGTATTACGGGATACTTCCCAAATCCAACAGCCACGAAGGTTATTATCCCGCGATGACAAGCTACTGGGATGATTTCTTTGCGCTTAAAGGCTTCAAGGACGGGGTCTATCTCGCGAACATGATGGGAGATACGGTAAGCGCTGAATGGATGCAGAAGGAAGTCGACGATTTCCGCAAGTGCCTTTACGATTCGATAAAACTGGTCGCTGGGCGCGACAAGATTAATTATATCGCGGGATGTGTCGAGAAGGGCGACTTCGACTCGACCTCGACGGCCATCGCTATCGTGGCGGCAGGTGAACTGGAATATATGCCGAAGGACCTGCTGAAAAATACTTTCGACAGGTATTATAACGACGTTAGCAAAGGCATGGAGCCGGGCCACGAGAGGACATTCACTCCTTACGAGGTCCGCTCGGCGAACGCCTATTTCAGGATGGACCAGCGCGAACGCGGTCTCACCATGCTAAGGTATTTCACCAAAGACTCGACCAGGCCATACGCTTGGAACCATATGGCTGAGGTCGTATACGCCAAACCGCGCACGCCTTCGTATATCGGCGACATGCCGCATACATGGGTCGGGTCGGGTTATATCGACGCGGTCCGGACGATGTTCGTCTATGATGATAACGGCAAACTTATCCTCGGCGAAGGCCTGGCCCCGGAATGGTTTGACCAGGGTATCGAGGTCAAGGACCTGCCTACGCCCTACGGCAAGATCTGCTACGTGATAAAGAAAGAGGGCGACACCATCAAATACTTCATCTACGGCACCGCCAAACCGCCTAAGGGCGTAAAATTCGTCTTGCCGAAAGAGTTCAAGGACCTCAAGATCGAGGAGATGAAAGCGAAGCAGTGATAATCGATTTTCACACCCACGCCTGGCCGGAGAAGGTATCGGCGAAAGCAAGGGATAGCCTCGAGCGGCTTTTCGGGGTGAAGATGGTTTGCGATCCCACCGTCGGGAACCTCCTAAAGTATATGGATAAGAACGGCGTAGACGTAAGCGTCATATGCGCCGTGGCGACCCGCCCGACTCAAGTCATCGCCATCAACGACTGGCTTTTTGAGACCAGGAGCGAGAGGCTTAAGGTCTTTTGCGCGATGCACCCGGCGTATGATAACTGGAAAGACGAGCTCAAAAGGATCAACGAGAAGGGCGACGGGATCAAGTTCCAGCCGGAATTCCAGGATTTCTACGTCGATGATGAGCATCTCTTGCCTATCTACGGAGAAATGGAGAAACTCGGTATACCTGTCCTATTCCATTGCGGAGAGGAACTCTCAGGCACAATGAAGGTTCGCTCGTCGCCTTCCCGGATCTCTAAGGTCAAAGAGAGGTTCCCGCGTCTTAAGATCATCGGCGCGCACTTCGGCGGGTTCCGGCTGTGGGATGAGGTCAAAGAGCACCTCTTGGGCAAGGATATCTACCTCGATACGTCTTTCTTCTTCGGATTCCTGCCGGACGTTGAGGCAAAACAGCTTCTTTTGAAACATCGCCCGGACCGGCTCATTTTCGGGACTGATTTCCCGATTGTCGAGCAGAAGAAGGACATGGCCTTCTTGCGGGAACTCGATATATCCGAAGAACTTAAAGAAAAAATCCTTTTCCGGAACGCTCAACTTTTGCTTTACAAACCTGCCTGAAAAAAGTATAATTAATCTAATAATTTGATGCCAACCGAAAGATTTTTGAAAGAAAATCACTCAAGGCTTCGTCTATTACTATAGGCGAAGTACCTTAACCACATTTCAACATAGAGGAGAGAAGGATATGGTAAAGAAGGACGAAAAGGAAGTAAAAAGGGAAGAAAAAGAGGCGCAGAAGGAGCAGGGCGAGCGCACAAAGGCGCTCGAATTGGCGCTGGCGCACATCGAGAAGCAGTTCGGCAAAGGTTCGATAATGAAGCTGGGCCAGGAGACGCACGCGGCGGTAGAGTCTATCCCGACAGGCGCGCTTTCCCTTGACCTGGCGATAGGCGTAGGCGGCATACCCAGGGGCCGAGTTGTCGAGATATACGGCCCTGAATCATCCGGAAAGACTACGCTTTCATTGAGCGTGATCGCCGAAGCGCAGAAGAAAGGCGGGACCGCCGCTTTCATTGACGCAGAACACGCATTCGATTCCACATATGCCAAGAAACTCGGCGTAAACCTCGACGACCTCCTCATTTCCCAGCCGGATTCCGGAGAGCAGGCGCTTGAGATCTGTGAAACGCTGGTAAAGTCCAGTGCCGTGGACGTGGTCGTTATCGATTCTGTAGCGGCGTTAGTTCCCCGCGCCGAAATAGAAGGCGAGATGGGCGATTCGCACGTAGGGCTCCAAGCGAGGCTGATGTCTCAGGCGCTGCGCAAACTGACATCTTCGATAAGCAAGTCCAAGACCTCGGTCATATTCATCAACCAGATCCGCGAGAAGATAGGCGTGATGTTCGGCAATCCCGAGACGACGCCAGGCGGGCGCGCGCTCAAATTTTACGCGTCGGTCAGGCTCGATATTAGGCGCATCGAAAACATAAAGATCAACGACCAGTCTGTCGGCAGCCACGTCAGGGTCAAGGTCGTCAAGAACAAGGTCGCCCCGCCGTTCCGCCAGGCCGAGTTTGACATAATCTATAACGAAGGGATCTCAAGGACCGGCGATATTATTGACCTCGCCGCGAACCTCGGCGTCGTCGAGAAATCAGGCTCCTGGATTATTTACAACGGCGAGAAGCTCGGTCAGGGCAGGGAAAACGCCAAGGTATTCCTTAAGGAAAACCCGAAAGTCCTTCACGAACTGGAAAAAAAGATAAAAGAAAAAACTATCGCATAAACAATGAGGAAGGGGGGAATTCAAATGTTTAAGCGGTTTGTGTTTGTATTAGTATTTGCGGTTTCGGCATTTGGCTTGAATGGGCAGGCCCCGGCAAACCCCCAGGACTTAAGCGTCGCGAAATCGCTCGAGAATACTTTCTCCGAAGTGGCGGATAAGGCCGGCGTGGCCGTCGTCTCCATCTCGACTGTCCATATGGCAAAGATGGGCGGCGGACAGGGCCCGATGGGCAACGACGAGATGTTCCGCCAGTTCTTCAAGGACTTCTTCGGGGATATCCCGGAGCGCGAGTTCCAGCAGCGCGGGCTCGGTTCCGGATTCGTGATCGACGCTGACGGTTATATCCTCACTAACCAGCATGTCATCTCCGGCGCCGATAAGATCGAGGTCACTTTATCAGACGGCAGGAAATTTCCCGCAAAGGTAAAAGGCCAGGACCAGAGGGCCGACCTCGCGGTATTGAAGATAAACGCCAAGAACCTCAAGGCCCTCGAGTTGGACGATTCAGACAACGTGAGGATCGGCCAATTCGCGATAGCGGTCGGCAATCCGTTCGGCATAGCAGGTAAGCCGACGCTTACGGTAGGAGTGATAAGCGCGCTCAACCGTTCCCTTCCAAGAACGCACGGAGATAAGGATTATTCCGACCTCATACAGACCGACGCGGCGATAAACCCGGGAAACAGCGGCGGCCCGTTGGTAGATATCGAAGGGAAGGTCATAGGGATCAATGTGGCGATAATATCCACGACAGGAGGTTACCAGGGCATAGGGTTCGCCATCCCGATAAATACTGCGAAACGCGTGTTAAGCGACCTCATCTCGGGCAGGAAAGTCCTTTACGGCTGGCTCGGCGTGAACGTGCAGGACCTCGATGAGGACCTCGCGAAACAATTCGGCCTTACTGAAACAAAGGGCGTCCTGATTGCCAGGATACTTCCCGGCAGCCCGGCAGAGAAAGGCAAGATGAAGAACGGGGATATCATTAAGACGTTCGACGGCAAACCGGTCGAGAATGTCCGCGAGTTATTGAAGCTCGTAGGAAGGGCCCCGATAGGAAAGAAGGTAAAGGTCGTCGTCCTCAGGGACAAGAGAGATGTCGCGCTTGATATTGAGATCGCGCAGAGGCCGGAAGAGCTTAAAGAATATGCCGAAGCAGAATTGGGTAACTGGCGCGGACTGGAAGCCCAGGAGTTGACGCCCGCGAGCTCACAGAAATATAAGGTTTCCGAGAAGGGCGTCGTAGTGACGAATGTAGAGCCGGGCAGCCCGTCGGACGAAGCCGGCCTTAGGCGCGGCGACGTTATCCTGGAAATAAATAAAAAACCTATAAAGAACATTAAAGACTACGATGACGCGGTAAAATCGGTAAAGGGCGATGCGCTTGTCCTTACCTCGCGCGGATACGCCGTGGTCAAAGAAGAAGCGAAAGAGGAACATAAAGAAAACGGACAAAAATAAAGTCGAGGCGGACGAAGAGGCATTGCAGAAGGCGAAGGCGGATGCCTTAAGGTTATTAAGGTTCCGTCCCCGCAGCGTCAAGGAGATGGCCCAGCGGCTCAAGCAGAAGGGCCATCGCGGCTTTATGATAGCCCGGGTCATAGACGAGTTGATAGAAAAAAAGTCTCTGGACGACAGGGTCTTCTGCAGGCTTTGGATCGGCGACAGGATGCATATCAAGCCGGCCGGCAGGAACCTCATCACCAGAGAGCTTAAAGCCAAGGGCGTGGATGACGAGACCATATGCGCGGCATTCGGCGAACTAAACGGCTCGTTCAACGAATATGAGATAGCGATGCCTTTGGTGCGCGGGAAGATGGCGCACATGAAAGGGATCGAAAAAGAAAAGGCGAAGAAGAAGCTCCTCGATTTCCTGGGCAGGCGCGGGTTCTCCTATAACACGATATGGAAGATAATCAAAGAAAATTATGACTACGGACCAACTGAGGAGTAAATTCCTCTCATTTTTCGCCTCGAAAGGCCATCCTGTCATCCCGTCAGACTCGTTAGTCCCGAAGGACGACCCGTCGCTGCTATTTACCGGCGCCGGGATGAACCAGCTCAAGGATTATTTCCTCGGCAAGCGCAAGGATATGAAACGGGCGGCGAGCTGCCAGAAGTGCATGAGGACCGGCGACCTCGATAATGTCGGCAAGACCCCGTCGCACCATTCCTTCTTCGAGATGCTCGGCAATTTCTCTTTCGGCGATTACTTCAAGGAAGAGGCGATCGCCTGGGCCTGGGAATTCCTTACAAAAGAGCTCGGGATGAAAGAGAAGGACCTTTGGGTCTCGGTCTATAAGGATGACGACGAGGCCTATAAGATATGGTCGGAGAGGATAAAAGTCCCTAAGGAAAAAATCACAAGATTCGGCGCGCATGATAATTTCTGGCCGGCGAACGCGCCTGAGGACGGGCCGAACGGGCCGTGCGGCCCATGTTCCGAGATATATGTCGACCGGGGCGAGAAGTACGGCTGCGGGGATCCCAAATGCGGGCCGGGCTGCGGCAAGTGCAAGAGATACGTGGAGGTATGGAACCTCGTCTTCACGCAGTTCAACCGCGTAGGGGTGAACAAGCTCGAGCCGCTGCCCAGTAAAAATATAGACACAGGCATGGGGCTTGAGCGCCTAGCTTCTGTCATACAAGGCGTCGAGACGAATTTTGAAACAGATATTTTCATGCCAATAATAAAAGCAATATTAGAATTGATAGAAGACGATGATCGGAAATTATATGCATTGGATGAAGATGGTAAAAAACACATAAATGCAATTGCCGATCACATTAGGGCGACAGTATTCTGTATTGCTGATGGCGTTTTACCATCTAATACAGGAAGAGGTTATGTTGTTAAGCACCTTATAAGACGGTCTCTAGTGCATGGGAAATTTTTTGATATTAACAAGCCCTTTTTGTATAAATTAGTTGATCCTGTTGTAAGAGTGATGAAAGGCGGTTATTCTGAAATAGAATCGCGTAGGGAAAATATCAGTTTAATTATAAAATCAGAAGAAGAAAAGTTTTATGTAATAAGTAATGAATTATGGGAACATTTAAAGATACAGGCAACGATCCTAAAGAAAAACTGTAAAGATACTATTCCTGGCGATATGATTTTTTATTTTCATGATACAAAGGGATTATCAATCGAGTTAATGAAAGAATATGCTGCAGATTGGCAGCTTAAACTGGACTTAGAAGGTTATGAGAAGTTAATGGAAGAGCAGCGCAAGAAATCCCGCGGCGCGACAAAACTCTCCGGAGATATATTCGCGGAGACGCTGACAGCCGCGGTCTTGGGCTCCGGCGTAAGGTCTGAATTCATAGGATATGATAAATTAGAATCCAGCGCGGCCATAAAAGCCATAATAATAGATAATAAACCGGCCAATGAAGTGACCGGTCCTTCGGAGTTCGCTGTCATACTCGATGTTACGCCTTTTTACGGTGAGACCGGCGGCCAGGTCGGAGACACAGGGGTACTCGAAAACAATGATTTTAAGGCCGATGTTTTAGATACAAAACTGATAGAAAAGATACCGGTGCATATCTGCAGGCTCGAAAAAGGGCGTGCAAAGACGGGCGACAAGGTAAATGCGAAGGTCGACATCCACCGCCGGATGGCCATTGCCAGGCACCATACGGCCACGCATTTGCTGCAGGCGGCGTTAAGGAAAGTGCTTGGGGCGCATGTCAACCAGTCGGGTTCTCTCGTCGCGCCGGAGAGGTTGAGGTTCGATTTCACGCATTTCAAGGGCCTAACAGGGGAAGAACTTGAGGCGGCCGAGAGTCTGGTCAATGATTATATCAGGCGCAACGCTCCGCTCAAGGTAAAAGAGATGGACCTTGAGGAAGCAAAGAAGTCCGGAGCGACCGCCTTATTCGGGGAAAAATACGACAGGAACGTGCGCGTAGTGAGCGTCGAGGATATCTCCAGGGAGTTATGCGGAGGGACGCACCTGAATGCCACCGGCGAGATAGGGCTATTCAAGATAACCGGCGAGTCGTCTGTCGCGGCAGGGATACGCAGGATAGAGGCGATCGCGGGAGAAGCCGCTTACAATAAAATAAAGGAATCCGAAAGCGACCTGAAGGCCGTGGCCGAGATGCTTAAGGTAAAGCCGGAAAACCTGCCCGCGCAGATAGAAAAACTGGCGGACCGGGTAAAAGACCTCGAAAAGAAGCTCAAGAATTACGAGGCGGCCAACATTTCGGAGAAGGCGAAAGACCTTGTTTCGAAGAAGGAATTATTGGATAATAGTATCACCCTTATCGCCAGGAGAATGGACGGCTGCGCTCCCGATACTCTCGTGAGCCTCACCGACGCCATAAAGACTGTCCTGAAAGAGAAAGCAGTATCCATATTGCTCGGCGCGTATGATGAAAAGGCTTTTATAGTCGTAGGAATGTCCCGGGACCTGGCCAAGTCAGGCCTCGATTCGCGCGCGGTCATTAAATATATATCAAAGATAATCTTAGGCGGCGGCGGGGGAAGGCCAGACCTTGCCCAGGCCGGAGGCAAGGATATCTCAAAGCTTGATGAGGCACTGAAGGCCGGCATCGCGGCGGTAAAGGAACTTAAAATATGAAAGTAATAAAACTTTACAGCAAGGAATTCGAGAAACTCTGCAACAGGTATAACAACCGCAAGAAACGCGTCACCGAGTGCGTCAACAGGATAATAGAGGACGTCAAGGCGAACGGCGACGACGCGGTCATAAAGTACACGCGCAAGTTCGACAAGGTAAAACTATCTGCCAGGCAGCTAAAGGTCACCGAGAGCGAAGCGAGCGGCGCATTCCAGGATATCGACTCCGAATTCATATCCGAACTCAAGAATATCATCGATAACGTCACTAAATTTTATAAGAAACAGTTTAAAGGCAAGAAGTCGTGGAGGATCGTAGACGGAGACGGCGTGGTGCTTGGCGAGAAATACGCGCCTATCGAAAGGGTCGGTATATACGTCCCGGCCGGAACAGCCCCGCTTATATCTACGGTATACATGACAGTCCTGCCGGCGCAGGTGGCCGGCGTGAAATCCATCGTCCTCTGCACGCCCCCGAACCAGTATCAAAGCATCGACCCGCACATACTGGCGGTCGCGAACCTGCTTAAGGTCGACGAGATCTATAAGGTTGGCGGCGCCCAAGCGATAGCCGCGCTCGCCTTCGGCACGAAGACGATCCCGAAAGTCGACAAGATAGTCGGCCCGGGAAACGATTACGTCACCGAAGCGAAGCGTCAGGTCTTCGGTTATGTCGATATAGACATGATAGCCGGCCCGTCCGAGGTGGTCATCCTCGCGAACAGGTCGACGAACCCGCTTTTCGCGATAAAGGACCTCGAGGCGCAGAGCGAGCACTTCAAAGGACTGCCGATACTGGTGACGACATCCAAGCCGCTCGCGAAGACGCTCAAGAAAGAGGTCGCGAACGGTTATATAATCCTGGCGAAGAACCTCGATGAGGCGTGCGATATAGTCAACCGCCTTGCGCCGGAACACTTACAGATAATGGTCAAGAACCCGCAGAAGTGGCTTAAGAAGATACATAACGCAGGCGCCATATTCCTGGGCCAATATTCACCCACTGCCATAGGAGACTATGTTGCAGGGCCCAGCCATGTCCTGCCGACTAGCGGGACCGCGAGGTTCTTCTCCGGCCTCGGCGTGGAGGACTTTGTCAAGTCATCGCACATCATATCGTATTCGAAAAAAGCGTTGGAAAAAGCTAAGAAGTCCATCGAGAAGATATCGAAGCTCGAGGGGTTGAATAAGCACATGGAATCGATCAAAGTGAGGTTCTAGATGAAAAAAAGGACCGTAAAACACCGCAGGAAGACGACAGAGACGGACGTGAAAATAGAGCTCAACATCGACGGGAGCGGGAAATTCCGCGTCTATACCGGCGTCGGGTTCCTCGACCACATGCTTTCCCTGTTCGCCAGGCACGGTTGTTTCGACCTTAAGATCCTCGCGAAGGGCGACCTCGAGGTGGATATCCATCACACGAACGAAGACGTGGGTATAGCGCTCGGGGAGGCCTTCGCTAAGGCGCTCGGGAAGAAAAAAGGCATCCGCAGGTTCGGCTCGATGAACGTCGCGGTGCCTATGGAAGAGGCCCTCGCCCGCATCGCCCTGGATATAAGCGGCAGGCCTTCGCTTTATATGCGGTGCGTGGGGAAACCCGTACCGCCGACATATATCGACAGGCAGGGCTATTCCCTGAACAGCGCTAAACAATTCCTTGAGGCATTTGTAAGGAATTCGGGCATAAACCTGCACATCGAGTACCGCGGGGAGGACCTGCACCATGTCCTCGAGGCGATATTCAAGGCTTTAGGCCGGGCCCTGTGCGATGCGACAAGGGTGGACCCGCGCATCAAAGGGGTCCCGTCTACAAAAGGGAAGTTATGATGACGACCTCGCCAAATTATCTTCGGAATACCGGGATCGGCTTAATAGTATGAAACCCGGTATCGTCGTAGTCGATTACGGTATGGGCAACCTCCGCAGCGTCTCCAAGGCATTGGAGAAGGCCGGCACGCGGGTGATGATTTCAAGCAAACCCCGCGATATCCTGCGCGCTGATAAGGTGATCGTGCCCGGGGTCGGCGCGTTCAAAGACGCTATGGCGGAGCTCAAGTCGCGGCGCCTGATAGAGCCGATAAAGGAATTTATAGTCCGGGGAAAACCTTTCCTCGGACTATGCCTGGGGCTCCAGCTTATATTTTCCAAGAGCGAAGAAGGCGGCATAAGCAAAGGCCTGGACCTTTTAAAAGGCAAGGTCGTAAAGTTCAAGTCGAAGAGATTGAAGATACCGCATATGGGATGGAACCAATTAATGATAAAAGGGAATTGCCCGCTGCTTAAAGGCGTGCCCGAAGGCTCATATTTCTACTTCGTCCACTCTTATTACGCGGCGCCGGCGGATAAGAAATGCGTAGCTGCTTGGACAGACTACGGAGTCAAATTTCCGTCGGTGATCTGTTCGGATAATATTTACGCGACCCAGTTCCACCCGGAGAAAAGCCAGGAACTGGGCCTGAAAATATTGAGGAATTTCGAAAAGCTATGATAGTCATGCCTGCGGTAGACATAAGGGGCGGAAAGGTCGTAAGGCTTTTCAGGGGGGATTTCTCCAAGGAGACGGTCTATTCGAACGATCCTGTCAAGATGTCGTTGCGGTGGCAGAGCGAAGGCGCGAAACGCCTTCATTTGGTCGACCTTGACGGCGCGCTGGAGGGTAAATTAAAGAACCTCGACTGGATACGCAAGATCACCGCCTCGATCGACATCCCGGTTGAAGTCGGCGGCGGCATAAGGACCGAGGCGGACCTCCAAACGATAATCAGGGCCGGCGCCTCATACGCCATACTAGGCACCAAGGCCTGCGAGGACGAGGAGTTCCTTAAAAAAGCTGTGGACAAATACAAGGATAAAATAATCGTAAGCCTCGACGTAAAAGACGGGTTCCTTCAGACAAAAGGATGGGTCAACCCGACCGATATAAAAGCGGCTGATTTCGCGAAAAGGATAAAAACGCTAGGCGTGCAGGCGGTAGAATATACGGACATATCGCGGGACGGCACGCTCCAGGGGCCGGGTTTCGCGAATATCCTGGACTTCATAGGCAAGGTCAAGATCGATATGATCGTCTCCGGCGGCATCTCGAGCCTCGCCGACCTGAGGATCCTGAAGGAATATAACAAAAAAGAGATAATCGGCGTCATAGTCGGACGCGCGATTTATGACGGAAAGATACTATTAAAAGATGCCAATAAGATATGTTCATCCCGTTAAGTCTTCTCTAACGGGACTCGCAAAAAGGATAATACCCTGCCTCGACGTAAAGGACGGCCGCGTCGTAAAAGGCGTGAAATTCCTGAACCTGCGCGACGCGGGAGACCCGGTCACGAACGCGTCATTTTATGAAAAAGAGGGCGCTGACGAGCTGGTCTTCCTAGATATAACCGCCAGTTACGAGGACAGGGATATCATGCTCGAGGTCGTGAGGCGAACGGCTGAGAAGGTCTTTATGCCGCTTACCGTCGGCGGCGGGATAAGGAATATCGCCGACATACGCAACCTGTTAAAAGCCGGGGCGGATAAAGTTTCGATAAACACGGCAGCGGTGAATGATCCCGGGTTCATCTCCGGATCTTCCGGCAGGTTCGGCGACCAGTGTATAGTTGTAGCGATAGACGCAAAGCGCAAGGGAAAGAGCTGGGAAGTTTACACCCACGGCGGAAGGACGCCCACGGGAAAGGACGCCATCAAGTGGGCGAGAGAGGCCGAGAGGCGCGGCGCCGGCGAAATACTGTTGACCTCGATGGACCGCGACGGGACGAAGATAGGCTATGACCTGGAGCTCACCCGAGCCATATCCGGGGCGGTAGGAATACCCGTGATAGCCTCCGGCGGCGCGGGCACGCTCGAAGACCTTTACGACGGATTGACGAAGGGAAAGGCGGACGCGGTACTGGCCGCGTCGATATTCCATTTTAAGGAGTTTTCGATAAAGGAAGCAAAACAATACTTAAATAAAAAGGGAGTCGCTGTCAGGCTATAAATCCAAGAATCCCGCGCCTTCTTATTATTCGGCGCATTAAAGGTGCAATGGGTATTCTGCGAAAGGTGTAGAAAGGAAGGTGCGGGATGAATAAATTCATCTCCGGATTGAAATTCGACGGGAACGGGCTTATACCGGCCGTCGTACAGGACTACAAGAATAACGAGGTACTCATGGTGGCTTACATGAATGACGTCGCCGTGAAGAAGACTTTAGAGACGAAGAGGGCGCATTTCTATTCGCGGTCGAGGAAGAAATTGTGGTTGAAGGGCGAATCGTCCGGCCATGTCCAGAAAGTAAAGGAGATAAGGTTCGATTGCGACGCAGACTGCCTTCTCGTCAAGGTCGAACAGGTAGGCGGGGCCTGTCACACGGGCTACCGTTCGTGTTTTTACCGCAAGTTAAAAGACAGGAAAGGGAATACCGCCGTATCCGGCAAGAAGATATTCGACCCGGATAAGGTCTATAAAAAATAATGAGCTACACACCTTCAAAAGAGGAATTTATAAGGCTTGCCAAGAAAGGCAACCTGATACCCGTCTTTAAGGATATCACCGCGGACCTCGGGACGCCTGTCTCGGCCTTCATGAAGATCGACAATAGCGATTATTCGTTCCTGCTTGAATCGGTCGAGGGCGGGGAGAAGATAGCGAGGTTTTCGTTCCTTGGTTCGGGCCCGTCCCTGGTCTTCAAGAGTAAGGGGCGTAATATAGAGATGATCGAGGACGGGAAGACGAAGCGGTTTGCCGCATCAGGCGACCCTCTCGACGAGATGAAGAAGATCCTTGAGAGGTATAAATTTGTCCATACGGCAGGCCTCCCGCGTTTCTGCGGCGGGCTTGTCGGTTTCATGGGTTACGATATGGTGAGGTTCTTCGAGGAACTGCCTTCCAAAAATCCAGACGAACTGAAGGTCCCTGATTCGGTCTTTCTCCTGACCGACACGATATTGATATTCGACCACGTGAAACATAAGATAAAGGTCGTATCTAACGCGCACATCGAAGGGGATCCCTCAAAGGCGTATGGCAAGGCCATAAAAAAGATCGATAACCTGGTAAAGCTCCTGGACGCCCCGCTCGCCGTCAAGACAAACAGGGCCGCGAGGCCCAAAGATTTCCATCTGGATGTAGGATCAAATTTTACAAAACCAGGATTCGTCTCTATTGTTAAAAAAGCGAAGAGCTATATCAGGATAGGCGACATAATCCAGGTCGTCCCCTCCCAGAGGTTCAGCGCAAAAATAACCTCCTCGGGGATAGACCTCTACCGCGCGCTGCGGATGATAAATCCCTCTCCTTACATGTATTATCTCAAGTTAGGGGACCTGTCGCTGGTCGGCGCTTCGCCAGAGCTTATGGTAAGGAGCGAGGACGGGATAGTCAAACTGAGGCCGATAGCCGGCACAAGGCCCAGGGGCAGGGACGAAGAGGAAGAGAAACAGCTTGAAAAAAACCTCCTCTCCAGCGTAAAGGAGAGGGCGGAGCATATAATGCTCGTCGATCTCGGCCGCAACGATATCGGCCGCGTCTGCAGGTACGGGACGGTAAAGGTCTCAGAGCTTATGGTCATCGAAAAATATTCCCACGTGATGCACATAGTCAGCGAATGCACCGGGAAACTCAAACCCAATAAGGATATGTTCGACGTGATAAGGGCGACCTTCCCTGCCGGGACTGTCTCAGGCGCGCCGAAGGTCAGGGCGATGGAGATAATAGAGGAACTGGAGAATACGCGGCGCGGCCCGTATGCCGGGCTTGTCGGGTATTTCAGTTTTTCCGGGAATACCGACACCTGCATTAATATCAGGACGATCGTCAAAAAGGGCAACAATGCCTATGTCCAGGCCGGAGGCGGGATAGTCGCGGATTCGGACCCGGAAAAGGAATACCAGGAGACGGTAAATAAAGCCAGGGCGACCATGAAGGCGATCGAGGCCGCCGAAAAAGGGATTTAATGAGATGATCCTAATCATCGATAATTACGATTCGTTCACGTATAACCTCGTCCAGTACCTGGGCGAAATGGGCCAGGACCTTAAGGTCGTGAGGAATGACAAGATGACCCTGAAGAGCATAAAAGCGCTCCGCCCTAAAAAGATAGTCATCTCTCCGGGACCGGGATTCCCCAAAGACGCGGGCATCTCGAACGAGGTGATACGCGAGTTCGCCGGAAAAGTTCCTATCCTCGGCGTATGCCTGGGGCATCAATGCATAGGAGAGGTATTCGGAGGTAAAATAGTAAAGGGCGAGAGGCCGATGCACGGCAAAACCTCGAAGATATACCATAACGGCAAAGATATATTCAAGGGATTAAAGAACCCCTTTGACGCGACAAGGTACCATTCGCTCCTTGTGGAGCGTAAGTCTTTCCCGAAATCCCTCGAGATAACGGCAGAGACGAAAGAGAAAGAGATTATGGGGCTGAGGCACAAAAGATTCCCTGTCTGGGGCGTGCAGTTCCACCCGGAGTCGATTTTGACGGCCGACGGGAAAAGATTACTGAAGAATTTCCTGGAGCTAAAGAGATAATGATAAGGGAAGCGATAGCCAAATTAGTTAAATGCGAAGACCTTTCCAAGAACGAGATAGAGCTCGCGATGGAGGAGATGATGACAGGCCAAGCCCTGCCTTCGCAGATCGCCGCCTTCCTGACCGCTATGCGGATAAAGGGAGAGACGATCGAAGAGATAACCGGTGCGGCCGAGATCATGCGCAGGCACGCCACGAAAATAAAGACGAGGCACCCTGTCGTCCTCGATACGTGCGGGACCGGCGGCGACGAATGCCAGACATTTAACGTCTCGACGATAACGGCTTTCGTCACGGCAGGAGCCGGGGTGATCGTCGCCAAGCACGGCAACAGGAGCGTCTCTTCCAAATGCGGGAGCGCAGACCTGCTGAAGGCTCTGGGCGTAAATATCGACGCGGAGGAACATACGGTCTCGAAGTGCATAGATGAAGCCGGCATCGGGTTCCTCTTCGCGCCGGCGCTGCACAAGGCGATGCAATACGCAATAGGCCCGCGCAAGGAGATAGGCATAAGGACGATATTTAACATCCTGGGCCCGATGACCAACCCTGCCGGAGCCACAAACCAGTTATTGGGCGTATACGACCCGGGATTGACCGAACCCATCGCGAAGGCTCTCGGGAGATTGGGCTCAAAACACGCGCTCATCGTCAACGGGAAAGACGGGCTAGATGAAGTGACCACGACTGACAGGACACGGATATCCGAACTCAAAGACGGGAAAGTAAAGACCTACGAGATCTCTCCGCGGGATTTCGGGATAAAGAAGGCCAGGCCCGGGGACCTGAAAGGCGGGGAGCCCGCCGAGAACGCGAAGATAGCGATGGATATCCTGAGCGGCGAGAAAGGCCCTAAGTACGATATTGTTGTGTTAAACGCCGGCTGCGCCATATACGCGGCGGATAAGGCCTCGAGCATCAAAGAGGGCATAAAGTCAGCCGAAGAGTCGATAGAATCCGGGATGGCACTCGGGAAACTCCAGGAATTAAAGGAGGCGGCAAGCTCATGATAGGTCTCGAAGATATAATCGAACACAAGAAACACAAAATGGAAAAAGCGCAGGAAAGTTTGCCTCTCGACGAGATCGAGAGGACGGCTTCCCCTGTCAAGAACCGCGGCTTCAAGGCGGCTATCTCCAGGGGCGGCAGGATAAACCTGATCGCCGAATTGAAAAGGGCGTCGCCCTCGCACGGCGTAATAAGGCATGATTATGACCCGGAGGCGATCGCGAGGATATACAAGAAGAGCGGGGCGGCAGCGTTATCCGTCCTGACCGAGGATAAATATTTCCAGGGGAGCATGGACCATCTAAAAGCGGTAAGGCAGGCCGTTGACCTGCCTATCCTTCGTAAGGATTTTATCATATCCGAATACCAGATATATGAGACGGCAATAGCCGGCGCCGACGCGGTGCTCCTTATAGCCGCTGCGCTCGACAGGGGAATGCTTAAGGCGCTCTTCCATGAGGCCAAATCCCTCGGCATGGACGTGATCATAGAGGTCCACGACCAGCGCGACCTCGACAAGGCGCTAGGGATAGATGCGGATATAATCGGGATCAACAACCGGGACCTCAGAACCCTGGAGACTGACCTTAATATAACGCGCGAATTGATCGCGAAGGTTGCGCCCGGAAAGATAATCGTCTCGGAGAGCGGCGTCAGGGAACCGGAAGACGTGCAGTCCCTCGCTTCAATAGGAGTAAAAGCCGTACTTATCGGGGCTGTCTTCATGGAGGCAGACGACATCGGCGCAGAGGTAAAGAGGGTGATGGCTTGGTAAAAGTGAAGATCTGCGGAATAACCAATTATAAAGACGCCGCGGCGGCCTGCCGTTACGGGGCCGACGCCCTGGGTTTCGTCTTCGCTAAAAGCCGCCGGGGGATCACACCGAAGAAAGCGAAGGATATAATAATGAAATTGCCCCCATACGTAGCCGCGGTGGGGGTTTTTGTAGACGAAAAAAAAGGAAAAGTGCTTAAAATAGCCCGCGATTGCCGGCTCGACCTCCTCCAACTGCACGGGGACGAATCTCCGAACTATTGCAAAGGGCTCAATAAATACTATAAAATAATAAAAGCGGTCCGCGTCAGCGGCAGGGACAGCCTGAAAGGGTTGGGCAGGTACCCGGCCGACGCTTTCCTGCTCGATTCGTGCGTGAGGGGAAAGAGCGGTGGCACGGGCGTCAAATTCGATTGGTCCCTGGCCGTAAAAGCAAAAAGATCCGGGAAACCCGTGATCCTCGCGGGCGGACTCGACGCCGGCAACGTTAAGTCGGCGATAAATAAGGTAAGGCCTTACGCTGTGGATGCCTCGAGCAGGCTTGAGGCCGGCCCGGGCAGGAAGGACCACGGCCTGATGAAGAGTTTCATCGAAAAAGCGAAAGATATTAACTAGCGAAAGGATCCAACATGGCTTCCAACAAGAGGTTGCACCGCCGCCTGGCGCTGGACGTCGAGGTCAAGTGGCACCGAAAAAAGGATAAGTCCGCGAGCAGCAAGGCCTATCTTTTCAGGACGAAAAATTTCGCCCAGCACGGCCTCTTCCTCAAGACCAACAAGAAATTCAAGCTCGGGATGGACATGGACCTGGAGTTCTCACTGCCGACGGTCTCCCATCCCATAGACGTTACCGGGCGGGTGGCCTGGATAGCCGATAAGGACAAGAATCCCACGTATTATCCCGGCATCGGAGTAAGGTTCACGAAGATCGACACGGAAGAGAAGAAGGAACTGGTAAAGTTCCTGAACAGGAAGTTCAGGAACTACAAGGATGCCCAGGAACTCAAGAAGATGTACCTGACGCTGATAGACATGGGCGCGCGCCTGGTCGAGCTCGGGGAGAGGCATCCCGGTGCCATCTACTTCAAGAAGGCGGTCGATAACGCGATCAAAGAGATCTCCGAAGTCGCGCACCTGATAGATAAGGAAGTATCCGAGATAAAGAATCTTTAGGAGGTAGCTTAAAAATGAACGTATTTAAAACGGTATTTTTCCTGACATTACTTACGCTCCTGCTTATCTTTGTAGGGAACTTTATAGGCGGCAGGAACGGGATGATCATAGCCTTCGGCCTCGCGGTCCTGATGAACTTCTTCTCATACTGGTTCTCCGACAAGATAGTCCTGATGATGTATAAGGCAAAGGAGGCGCAGCTGCGGGATTACCCGAAGATCCACAGGATAGTCCAGAACCTGGCGACCAAGGCCGATATCCCGAAACCGAAGATCTATATAATCCCCGTCGAGACACCTAACGCGTTCGCTACGGGACGCAGCCCTGCGCACGCTTCTGTGGCCGTGACTGAAGGCATATTGCGTTTATTAAGCGACGACGAACTCGAAGGCGTCATCTCCCACGAGCTTTCCCACGTCCATAACAGGGATACCCTGATCATGACCGTAGTCGCCACAGTCGCCGGCGCGATATACATGCTTTCAAATATAGCGAGATGGGCGGCAATATTCGGAGGTATCGGCGGAAGGAATAACGACAGGGAAGGCGGAAACCCGCTCGCCCTGTTGATAATAGCCATTCTCGCTCCCATCGTCGCGACGCTCATACAATTGGCGATCTCCCGTTCGAGGGAGTATATGGCCGATGAATCCGGCGCCAAATTGAGCGGAAGGCCCTTATCGCTGGCGAACGCGTTAAGGAAGCTTTATAATTACTCCCGCCAGGTACCGATGCAGGCGAACCCGACGACCGCGCATTTATTTATCGTCAATCCGCTTACAGGCGGCGGCTTCACTAACCTCTTCAGCACGCATCCTCCTATCGAACGCAGGATCGCGCGGCTGGAGGAACTTGCAATAAGCCCGAGATAGATGATCTTACCTAACAGCCCGTTGCTCAGAGGCACGAATGATCAGGCCGCTAATATCGACGCGGAGGGATTTTTCGGCAAGGGCGGGCTGCTCGCGAACGCCTTTAAAGATTACGAATTCCGCCCGCAGCAGGGTCAGATGGCAAAGGCCGTCGAGGACGCCATCAGGAAGAAGAGGCACCTTATAACCGAGGCCGGCACAGGCGTCGGTAAATCCTTCGCTTATCTCGTGCCCCTGATAGATTCCGCGGTCTCATCCGGTAAAAAAGCGGTCATCTCCACAAACACCATCAGCCTCCAGGAACAGCTCATAAAAAAAGATATCCCGTTCATCAAGTCCGTCATGCCGTTCGACTTCACTTACTGCCTGGTAAAGGGTCGTTCTAATTATCTCTGCCTCAGGAGGCTCAACAGGGTCTTCTCTTCAAAGACGGACCTCTTCGAATCAAAGGAGGAGGTCGGCGACCTGCGGAATATCCTCGCCTGGTCCAAGGTCACGACAGACGGCTCGCGTTCGGATTTCAGCGAGGAGCCCAGCCCGAAGGTATGGGAGCGGGTATGCTGCGAGCCGGACACCTGCCTAGGGAAGAAGTGCCCTTACAGGAATGATTGTTTCCTTATGAAGGCGCGCAGCAATATGCAGGAAGCGGATATTTTGATAGTGAACCATCATCTCTTCTTCTCCGACCTTGCCTTGCGCCAATCCGAGTACTCGCTCCTTCCGAATTACTCGTGCGTCGTCTTCGACGAAGCGCATACGATTGAAGATGTCGCGACCGAACATCTCGGTCATGAGATATCTAACTTCAGGGTAAAATACCTCCTCGATTCCCTGTATAACCCGTCGAAGAAAAAAGGGTTCCTTGCTTCTGTCAGCGATGACGGGCTGAAAGACTTTGTTTCCGACCTGAAGAAGGCCTCGGACACTTTCTTTGACGGCGTCGCGGATTGGCTCGACAGGGATACCATACGCAGGGTCAGTGAGCCGGATTTCACGGATGACTGCCTTTCAAAACCGCTCAAGGCTCTCTCCCGCATGCTCGAGGACAAGTTCGAGCGGGCACGCTCCAAAGAAGAAGAGATGGATTTCAAGTATTACATGAACAGGACGGACGCGCTAATCCAGGCATTGGAAATGTCCCTGTCGATGGGCGCGCCGGATTACGTCTATTGGGCGGAGGCATCGGGCAGCCTGCGGGCCGCAAGCAGGCGCAGGATATCGCTCGAGTGCGCGCCCATCAACATCGCCCCGGCGCTCAACGGGACGCTCTTTTCGAGGATAGACACGGTCGTGCTTACAAGCGCCACGTTATCGACCGAGAAGAATTTCGAATACATAAAAAGCCGCCTCGGCTTAAAGAGGTGCGACGAGAAATTACTGGGCTCACCGTTCGATTACGCAAATAATGTGAAGATCCATATCCCGAAAAAGATGCCGGACCCTAACGACTACGATAAATACAAGGCGGAAGTGGTCCATAAACTGAAAGATTACCTCGAACGGACCGAGGGGAGGGCGTTCGTCCTGTTCACGAGTTACAGGTTCATGGATGACGTATATGAGGAGACCGCGCCTTTCCTCCATGACCTCGGCATCCCCGTATTAAAACAGGGCGCCGGGCTCCCGCGCACCAAGATGCTCGAGGCTTTCAAACGCGACGTCGGCTCGGTGATATTCGGCGTAGATTCGTTCTGGACAGGCGTCGACGTGCCGGGCGAGGCGTTGGGCAACGTTATTATCACGAGGCTGCCCTTTGCCGTGCCTGACCACCCGATCGCAGAAGCGAGGATGGAAAAGATAAAGGATAAAGGCGGGGACCCGTTCCAGGATTACAGCCTCCCGCAGGCGATATTGAAATTAAAGCAGGGCTTCGGCAGGCTGGTGCGCACGAAATACGACACCGGCATCGTCGTTATCCTGGACAGCAGGATATTGCAAAAACCATACGGCAGGAAATTCTTGTCAGCCTTGCCGGAATGCGAGATAATAATAGAATGAAAAAGAAAAGCGGGCTTTTAATAGGGCTAATTTGCGCGGCGGTCATAGGCTTTGCCTACCTGACAGGCATCCTTGAGCTCGCTGAATACCAGGGGCTTGACTTACTTTTCAAGATGCGCGGCCCGCGGCCGGCAAGTCCCGATATAGTCATCATAGAGATAGACGACGCGGCCCTTAAGGCCTTCGGCAGGTGGCCGTGGGACAGGGGATATCACGCAGAATTGCTGGATATCATAGATGATTACGGCCCCAAGACCATAGTCTTCGATATCATCTTCAGCGAACCGGAGGAGGATAAGCCAGAGGAAGACATAAAACTATCTAAACAGACCAAGATAACCGGCAACATATTCTATTCGGCTTTTTTCGACCTCGGCCAGGACGACATGAGGAAGAACATCATCAAGCCCAGGGATATTACCCTGCCGTTGCCGGAACTGCAGCGGAACGCCAAAGGCGTAGGTTTCGTGAACATCCTAGTAGAGCCGGACGGGAAAGTCAGGAAGGTTCCGGTAGAGCTCACCCATGAAGGAAAAAAATACTTATCCTTGGACGCGCTCGTGGCCGCGCATTTTTTAGGCACAACACCCGAGAAACTCAATGTCAGGACTGACGCGAACAGGATGATGTGGATAAATTATCCCGGAGAATACGCCAAATTTAAAAGGGCATCTTACGCGGCCGTGGCATTGGCCGGCGTACAGGCGCAGGACGGCGAAAAACCTGCCATAGACCTTAAGATGCTGAAGGACAAGATCGTCATCATAGGGTTGACCGCGACCGGAAGCGAGGACTTTTGGTCTACTCCGATGTCCAGCTTATACCCGGGCGTAGGCATAAGGGCAAGCGCGATTAACACGATCCTTAAAAAGGATTTCATCGATCGGGTATACAGGCCGGGAATATTACTTATACTCCTTATTATCGGCTCAGCCATCGGTCTTACTCTCCCGAAAAGGACCCCGTTCGAGGGTCTGGCTTTTTTCGCGGTCCTGGCAGCAGGAATATCGGCTATATCGTATATTTCATTTTCTTTTTTTAATATATGGTTGGATTATGTAAGCATACTGATATTGCTGTGCGTCGCGTATCCTGCCGTGACACTTAACCAGTTCATTATAACGAGGTTCGAGAAGGGCCTTATAGAAAAAGAGCTCCAGATAGCAAGCCGGATACAGCAGTCGCTATTGCCCCAAAACCTTCCGGGGACTAAAGGCGTCGAATTAGGGGTCAAGTTCGTTCCGGCAAAACATGTCGGAGGGGATTTTTACGATTTCATAAAATTGTTTTACGATGTCGTCAAATTGAAGGAAGACAGGCTGGGGATCGTCATCGGAGATGTCTCAGGCAAAGGCGTCCCGGCAGCCCTGTTCATGGCGAAGGCGATGGCGGATTTCCGCGGTCTTTCCCATGACTTCAACGAACCGGATGAAGCCCTTACCGCGATAAATGACAGGCTCGTTGAAGAAGGGGTCTCCGGGATGTTCGTCACCCTCCAGTACCTCATCTACAAACCCAAGGAGAGGAAGATAAAATATTCGAACGGCGGCCATAACCCGCTCGTCTGGGTGAAAGATTCCGGGGACGTGGTGGCGCTGACGCAATCGGTCGGAAGCCCCATAGGTATAATCCCCGGCTCGGAGTTTACGGCCGATGAGTTCGATGTTTCACCGGGAGACGTATTCGTGATGTATACGGACGGCATATCAGAGGCGAGGGACAAGAACAAGAGAGAATTCGGCGAGAAACAAATACTCGATACGGCATTATTGAACAGGCGGCTTTCGGCCCAGGGCCTGGCCGATAAGCTGGTAGGGGAAGTCGAGAAATTCAGCCAAGGCACGCCCCAACACGACGACATGACGGTGATTATATTGAAAATAGAATAGAAGGGAATTACTTTTTACGCAGGCGTCTTACCGCGAGTGTCGCCCCGCCTGCCAAAAACAGGATAGTGCTGACGGGTTCCGGGACAGCATTCGGGTCGCTGATTGTGAACCAGGTGTTGGCTTGTCCGGTTAAATACGAAGTACCAACAATAGTGCAATTCGCAGAGATATACCAGGTGCCGATATTAGACGGGTTGCTCCAGTCCCGGGATAAGGTCGGGGTCGGATTATTATTGTAGACAAGTCGTTCTATACCTAATGCAGTATAGCCGCCTTCATCTGAGTCACCGTGATACCAGTTAGTTTCAATAGAGGACGTATAAAAACCGTAATTTCCCGACGGAAGCTCTAAATATAGATAGGGGGTTTGCCCAAGATCGAAATTATGGATCTCTGTATAATGTTCTGCGGTGGAAAATGGATAAAAAACAATACCCTGTAAAGTATCGAAAGTATCGGGAAATGCAGAGTGAGCAACGGAGAGAAAAGCTACCACCAGCAAAATAATGGATAGTTTTTTCATATAAAGCCCCTTGGATTCAACGGTTAGATTTTGGTCGCTTGTAGTATAATATGCGATTTGGCGCCTTATGTCAAGATATTTATCTTGACATAATTATAAGGAAATGATAGAGTTATTTCATCTTACGGCATACTTCGTATTATATCTTTAAAAACAAATCTAGTAAAACAAAAGGAAGAGCATAAATGCCGCAAAAAGCCCTCCTGGTAATGATATTTTCCGTCTTTATATCTTCTTTTTTTATCTTCAATACCGCAACCGCTGATACGTCTCTTGAGCAAGGCATGAGTCAGTATAAAAGAGAGAACTTCGATGAAGCGGTCGTTCTCCTTAAGAAGGCAAGGCAGGAGGACCCGAATTCGTGCCTGGCCGCCTATTACCTCGGTATAACTTATAAGCAGCTGCAGGACTATAAGCTCGCGAAAGAACAGTTAACCGACGCGGTTACGCTTACGCCGAAGATCAAGGAAGCGCTTGTCGAGCTTGTTGAAGTGCTCTATCAACTGGGAGAGACAAACGAGGCGAAGTCTTATATAGCGACGGCGGAAAAGGAAAATATCAAGCCCTCGCAGACAGCTTTCCTGAAAGGCCTTGTGCTCTTGAAGGCCGGCGAAAATATGGACTCGATAACAGCCTTCGAGAACGCAAAAGCTATCGACCCGACGCTCGCCCGGGCCGCCGATTACCAGATAGGCATCGCGCACCTAAAGGAGAAGAGGTTCGCCGAGGCTAAAAAGGTATTTCACGAGATAATAATCCTCGACCCCAACTCCGACCTCGCGTCATTTTCCAGCGAATATATGGAGGCCCTTAAGAGAAAAGAGGAGGCTGAGAGGCCCCTAAGGGCGACTGTCAGCATCGGAGGGGAATACGACACGAACGTCCTGCTTAAGCCCGGCGACGATACTGTCGCGACCGGCATCAGCGATGAGGCTGACTGGAGGGAAGTCGTGAACTTCATGGGCCAGGGCAGGCTGAAGTTAAATGATAAGCTGGGACTCGACGGCCAGTATTCCCTGTACTTCGCGCACCAGAATGACCTCGGCATTTACGATGTCCTGAGCCAGACCGTCGTGGTAACGCCGAATTATTATTTCAAGAATGGGACTTTGGGCATCGCCGCGGGATATAACTATACCGATGTAGGAAGGACCAAATATATGACGACGGTCAGCGCCAGCCCCGTTGTCAATTACATAATCGGCGGAAGGCACATGCTTCAGGCTAATTTTAAGTATCAGAAGAAGGCTTTTGCCCGCGACCCCTTCATACCCGACGAGAACAGGAACTCGAATGATTTCGGCGGTGGCCTGGGTTACTTTTTCTTCTTCGCGGAGAATAAAGGTTTCTTCGGGCTCCATTACGGGCTGAATAGGGAATATACACAAGGCGTGAACTGGAACTATCTCGGCAACAGGTTCACCGCGACGATCCTCTATCCTTTCTTTAAAAAATTTAAGCTAAGCATCGCAGGCGACGCTTTCCTCCAGGACTTCGCCGATACGAACACAATATTCGGGAAAAAGCGGGATGACCAGGTCTATACGGTCTCTTCCATGCTCGCGTATAACTTCTGGAAGGAAGCGGAGCTGCAGTTCAGGTACACCTACGTGAAGGACCATTCGAATATAGCGGTCTACGATTACGACAGAAGCATTTACGGTTTAGGGATACAATACAAATTCTAAAATGAGGAGATATGTAAGATGAAAAGCCGGACCGCAAAACTATTAACGGCGGGAGTATTTATACTTACCGCGGCGTCCCTTGCTTTCGCCGTCACGGCGAGCGCCGAAGTGATAGGCAGGGTATCCGCCGCCGAGGGTAATGTAGACCTGCTTAGCCCGGGTAGGACCGAAGCGGTGCCGGTAAAAGGCGGAGAGGATGTATCTGCGGGAGACATCCTGAGAACGAAGAGCATCTCTAAGGCGGAGTTAACGTTCTCTGACAAGTCTGTCGTCACCCTCTCGGAAAAAACCAGGCTTGAGATCAAGGATTACAGGGTAGGCCTCGACGGAAAACGTATAGCGGCCGTTTTGAACATAGAACGCGGGAAGATAAGAGCGGTTGTC
The DNA here is from genome assembly GCA_028716565.1 of Candidatus Omnitrophota bacterium. Taxonomy (NCBI): domain Bacteria; kingdom Pseudomonadati; phylum Candidatus Omnitrophota; species Candidatus Omnitrophota bacterium. Next base: position 268,554 of record JAQUPL010000001.1, on the reverse strand, counting down.
TCCAAAGCTCCGGGCAAAGATAATTTCCTCATCAATACCCCTAACGCCTCCGGAAGCATAAAAGGGACCGATGTCGTAGTGGCCTACCAGAAATCGGCGACCTCGGCGACGGTCCTGAACGGCAGCTTGTCATTCTCAAGCTCCGCCGCTCCCGAAAAGAAGGTCGAGATAAAGAGCGGGGAGTCATCGGTAATACTCGCGGACAGCGGGCCTACCTCTCCCAGGACGATCCTTGCCATGGAGAGAACCGCGCACGAAAAAGATACTCTGATAGCGAAAGCCCCTGCCGGGGAATCCGCGGCGGCCGAGGGTTACAGCGAACCCGGCGAGATGAAGGCGGTCATCGTCAAACTCTCCGGAAGCGTTAAAGTCAAGAACGGCGGCTCGGCCGTATGGCACGACGCTAAAGTGAACGAGACCCTCAGAGGCGGCGATACAATAGAGACGAACAAGAACGGAAAAGTGGAATTCAGGGTCGAGAACGGTGATGTCATCACTTTACAACAGGACTCGAATTTCACTATAACACGCCTCAAGGAGACCGGGAGCGGAGAGCATGAGAGCCTCTTTGAGTCGAAGAAGGGCAAACTCCGCGCCAAAGTAGAGAAACTTAAAGGCAATTCCAAATTTGAAGTCAAGACCCCGACAGCCGTCGCTTCCGTCCGCGGCACGATCCTTTTCCTTAACATCCTGCCTAATCTTACAAGCGCATATTTCGAAGACGGTAACGGTGTCTTGAAAAGCATGATATCCGGAATCATCCAAAATGTGGCAGCTGGAACCTCATCCGGCGCCGACGGGAACGGTAATGTATCGAACCCGATCCATGTCACCGATGAGCAACGTTCACAATGGAACCAGGGATGGGATGTCGAAGGAGGGGCTGAAGGTTATTCCGCCCCTGAGGGATATTCTGAAGGTACTGGAGGAGGTACAGGTGATAACCCCGACACCAACTGGAACCAGAATCCTTTCAGCGACAAGATATTTACCGACAATACGGGAGTGGGCGGCGGTACGACCGGCGGCGAAGGCGGCGGCTCTGCGACTTTACCCGTTTATCTTTCAGGAAGGATCGAAGGCGCTTTCGGGCCCGATGAGGGGCTAGAAGGTCCTAATAGTATCGAGATAGACCTTTCAAACACGACAGCCCTTGCCGTCCCATGGTCAGGGATCTTCTCCACTAACGCTGCCGGTTCATATGAAAATCCCGGCTACAGCCTCTGGCACGGAGAAGTGTACGGCACCAGCACAGACGGCGGAGCTTTTACGGGCTGGGCCGGAGGAAGCTGGCACAGTTGGGAAGGCGTTGTATCTTCTATATATATAGATCCTTCCGGTTTAGCGGGTAACCTTTTCGGATATTTTTCCGGTACGAATAGCGTCTCGCTAGCCGGGGCAGGCACTTTGAGCGGCACCGGGGACCTCTATACAATACCCATGGCCCAGCTTGAGCCCGGCAAGGAATACGGGTGGGAGGACGGTACCGGCAACGGCTGGTTGAACGCCTATTTCGGTAATGGCAGCGGTCAGTTCGACGTCGTCTTCGACGAGGACATAAAAACGATCGCCGGAGAGAACTGGGGTATATGGAGAGACGTATATAACGGCGGATATTCTAACTCGCATAACCTGAATAATTGGCTCGGAGCGGCAGGCGGGTACTACGGTGATGCCGGCGGAAGATTTTTCGTCTCGCTTGAGGGCGTTGACGATGGCTCGGGCGCCGTAAGAATAGACATACTCAGAACCTACCTTGATTACGATAAGTTAGGTACATACTACGGTACGATACTGGGCAACATTGAGGGAGAAGGTTTCGAAGGGATAGGGCTGGGCGGCTTCAGAGAAGAACCCCTGACCTCCAGCGGAGACTTTGACATATGTTTATATACTTATAATTACGGCGATTACTTCCATGACGGCGATTTCCGCGGATTATTCGGCACTACCGGAGACCTCTGGGGCGCGGGATCCTTCAATGTCACTTCCATAGGGTACGTGGAACCGGACGTCAACCCTGAGTACGGCGAAGGCTATGAGGGAGAATTTTACGAACCGTTTATCTGGTTTGAGAATATGGGCAGCGATAATCCGCGCGATGAAACCAGACCATATACTACATATGACGGCGGCGCGTTTTTCGGCTTCACAGCCGGCGACGGACAGGATGCAAAATTACTCGGACTTGCGAGGCTGTTGTATATAGACCCGGCCGGCAATGCCGGAGTGATGTCAGGCGACCTGAAGGGCGCGTATTCGACGGATATCGGGATGTACCTCCTGCAGGGAGAGATGACAAAGACCCAAATGGTCTCGGCCGGGGAATTGGGCATCCCCGCGGAAGAGCTCCCCATATGGAATACCGAAGGGTACGGTTATCTTTCCGGCACCTTAACGACGGGCGGATACATATACGGTCAAGATGACTTCCGGACATTATCGATAGTCGATCACGAACGCGGAATAGCGCAGAACTGGGGCGTCTACGGGCAGACGATCACCGGCTGGTTTGAAAACGATGACCCCGGATCCGAAACTACGTGGTCCGGCGTTATGGGCGGGGATGATCCGTTCGGCGCCTATTATTTTAAATATGGAGACGGAGAAGGTGAAGGTTACCTCAACGACGATTACGGATACTGGATGGCCGATTTGACCGGGACGTGGGATGAGGTATCCGACTACATAGAAGATGTGGATGCCGAACTGCACGGGAAATTCATCACCTATACAAAGATGGGCAATATTGACGGCAAGATACTCGGAATATATGAAGGGGAAGGCGAGGGCGACTGGCTGGGAGTCGGTGCCGGTGTCTGGAACGGCGGACGGCTTACCCTAAGCGGCCTGTGGGGTTATGAGGTCCGCAGCTTATACTATGACAATTACGGCTATATAGATAAAGCGGGCGAGGAATGGGGGTTGATCGGCTCGACAGTCGAGCAGTGGTGGAATGAGGCTTCATTCCCGGTATTGGCGATGGGTAAATTCTACAATTACGCGGAAGAAAACCCGTTGTTGTGGAACACTCCCATAGAAAGCTATAATGCCGAACTGGATAATTCGACTACTCTCGACGGCGGCGCTTTTAAAGGCTTCTCCGCCGGCATCTGGAAGGACGGATCAATGTCCGACGGCAGCATGTGGGCCATTTATGCGGCGAACGGGGCTGTCGGCCTGCTTCACGGCGATATCAACGGAAGGTACAACGATGAAATAGAGATGTGGCAGGCTGAAGGCGCGCTATACCGGCAGGCGATGGGCGGCACCGTAGTCTCTCCTGAAGACCTCTTCGAAAGATTTGCCGAAGACGGCTATCACGCGGAATATATGGTCGGAGGATCGTTCGACGGCATTAATTTAGTTTATGGCTCAGCGAGCGAAAGTTCATACTATATCGCGAATAACCCGTGGGGCCTGTTCAACATCACCCTCGCCGGAGAATGGGGAGAACCGTGGTATGAAGGGAACGCAAAAGAAGGCGCGGTTGTGCTTGGCTATTACGACGGTGACGAACCTTACTACAACTATTATGAGCTCGTCACTATCTCGAACAGCAGCGTTTCCGGTAACAAGATAGTGGGCGACGTATTCGGCACCGCCATAGACCTTGAAAGAAACGTGATGTCGACGATATTCGGAGACGCCCGCGGCATATATAACGACCGCGAGGGGTATTCGACGTTCGCCCTTTCGGCTATAGGCGGGTGGGTGGAGAAACCGCTTGTGACCGGCGGAATGATGATCGACGGATATTTCGGCGATTACGATATGCTCGATTACGGATATGTCAACGGCGTCCTAGGCAGTACTGGGGTGCTCTGGGATAATTCGCCGGAGTTCACGATACTCGGCAATTACGATAATCCGGATATCAATGAAGACGGCGCGGGTTACTACAATCTCTGGGGTTCGGATTTTGTTGCGGTCACCAACGGGAACTCTGTGCTATACGGTTCTGTGGGAGGCACAACATTAAATAACTCGCTTAAAGGCATGCTGGCAGCCATTTATGTCCGTAATGCCGGCGATCTTGACGCCGACGGCGATGACGATTATCTCGCCGGGTATGTGTTATCTTCCGACGGGACAGGTAATCCCGCCTACGTCAACGGCGCTTTCTATCCGTCGATAAGCATGTTTGACGCTTACGGAAATATGACCGCTTATCCCGGCCAGCAGACTGATATATCGCCTGAGCTCTTTTTAATGGACGTGATGAATGATGATATAGACGTAGTATTTGAATACGGCGATTTAGACGCCGTTATAAACGGCAACGTCAGCGGCTTTGTCAGCGGCGAACATATTCAGCTTCGTGACCAAAACTGGGGTCTGTGGCGCGCGTCGGCGGGCGGTGCCTACGCGTCTCTGCCAACCGGCGCGTGGAATTCGGTCTTGGCCGGTGAAGGCGACAGGATCTACGGGCGCAGCCCCTGGGTCGCTGTGATATCAGGGTCGGAATGGACGGACAACGGATTCCTGGCGACGATGAACGGCGTCACTCTCTACGGCACCAGGTTAGGCGAGATATCCGGAAATATCGCCGGCGTATATAATGACACCGATGGATGGGAGGCGCTCGCCATCGGAAGATATGAACAGATAATCGATCTGAAAGAGGAACATATAATAACAAACGAGATCGATGTCGCAGGGAGCGGATGGGGCAATATTAACGGCGTCCTTATGGCCGGCCTGTTCGGAGGAGAAGCGGTTACAAACCTGGGGATCCCCGAAGGCATGCCTGATACGGGTACATACAGTGGTATGCTGGCAGGCACAGGAAATATAGAGGAGAATTCAAACTGGCGGCTGGCATTAGGCATCAAGTCTTATGATGACGGCGTGGTCGATGGATATTTACTTGGGACCGCGAGCTCAAATGGTTTCCACGGCGTTTCTTTCGGGATGCACACGGAGGGAGAAGATACGTTATGGGTAGGCATGGTAGACGGCACCATCTCCGACATTACTAATGTAGATACGACCTGGAACGCCAAAGTGGAGGGCGATTGGGTAGACTTGGCCGAGATCGCGACAAGCGCGCTAGGTTTTGACCAAGTCGCGTTAGCCGATATGGTCCAGGTCCCGATAACCGAAACCTATACCGCATTACTTACCGACGTATCCGGAAATGCCAACTTGATTGCTGGCAGTATTGATTTAAGCGTATATGATACTGGAATATTTGTCGGTTATGGTCAGCTAATTCGGTCGGCACTTCCTGTCATAGGAGAGATAGATACTATTTCTAACCTTTCCGATTATCTCAACCATACATATACCAACATAACTGAAACCACATATACTGCAGATATCCTTGGTCAGATAAATGGCTCAACGGCCACAGGTCAAGCCGCCGGTTCAATAACTTACGATGGAACCTCGTATATACTTGATGAAGTGGTAGCCGGAGTTTTAACACCATGAATTTAATGAAAAAAATACTCTTACTTTTAGCTACTTTCTTATTGTTAGGCTGCGGCAGGCCGGCTGAAAAACCGGCTGCCGTCCAGCCGGTCGAAAAAGTCATAGCGACGGTCAACGGCGAGCCTATTACCAATAAAGACCTGAAGATGGCTCTCGCGCTGCGCATCAGTGAAAATCCTTCATTAAAGATCACTCCTAATACGCTGAAAGAACAGCTTGACCTTGTTATAGAAGAACGCCTCGCGCTGCAGCACAAGAAAAAGGCCGATTCGCGGATAGAGATCCTCGACAAAAACCTCAAATCAAAGTAGGTCCCGCCCTAATTATAAATTGACTACTCTTGGACTCTGTGCTAATATTTAAGTTTACTTACTTAAAATAAAGGGGTTATGACGTGAGTCTGCCTGACAAAAAAGGCCATTTCGGCATCTTCGGGGGCAAATACGTCCCGGAGACGCTGATGGTCGCGCTCGACGAGCTTGAGCGCGGATATAACGCCGCTAAAAACAACAAAAAATTCAGGAGAGAACTGGATTATTATCTCTCCGACTTTGCCGGAAGGCCGAGCCCGCTATATTACGCGGAGCGCCTCACTAAAAGGCTGAAGGGCCCAAAGATATACCTTAAGCGCGAGGACCTCAACCATACCGGTTCGCATAAGATAAACAATACCCTGGGCCAGGGGCTTTTGACACTCAGGATGGGCAAAAAGAGGATCATCGCCGAGACCGGCGCCGGCCAGCACGGGGTGGCAACAGCCACTGTCGCCGCGCTCTTCGGTCTCGAATGCGAGGTCTTTATGGGCACGGAGGATATAGAACGCCAAGCCTTGAACGTATTCAGGATGCGCCTGCTCGGCTCAAAGGTGACGCCCGTCTCAAGCGGAAGCAAGACTTTAAAAGACGCGATGAACGAGGCGATGCGCGACTGGGTCACGAACGTCAGGACGACGCATTATTGCATCGGCTCGGTTGCAGGCCCGCACCCCTTCCCGATGATGGTCCGCGATTTCCAATCCGTAATAGGAAAAGAAACGAAGCGCCAGATATTAAAGCTTGAAGGCAGGCTGCCGGATTACCTGCTGGCATGCGTCGGAGGCGGCTCTAATTCGATGGGCTTATTCTATACCTTCTTCAACGATAAAAAAGTAAAATTCATAGGTGTGGAGGCGGCCGGACGCGGCTTGTCTACCGGCTTGCACGCCGCGACCCTCGGAAGAGGAGAGGTGGGCGTCCTGCACGGGAGCAAGAGCTATCTTCTCCAGGATAAAGCCGGCCAGGTAAAGATAGCCCATTCCATATCCGCGGGACTCGATTACCCGGGCGTCGGCCCGGAACACGCTTATTTTAAATCAATAGGCCGCGCGAAATATGAATCGGTGACAGATGACGAGGCGCTGGACGCGTTCCAGTTGTTATCTGAGACTGAAGGCATAATACCGGCCCTCGAATCATCGCACGCGATAGCGTACCTCACGAAGCACGCGCGGAAACATAAAAAGAGCGATATCGTCGTCGTATGCCTCTCGGGAAGAGGGGACAAGGACGTAGATATGGTCTCGAAAACATTGGCGTCAAGAAGATGAACCCCGCATTCATATAAAGTGCGGGAGAATAAATTTTGAATAATAGAGAGGTTGCGGGGTGAACAGAATAGATAAAAAATTCAGGGAACTTAGAAAGAAAAAGCAAAAGGCGCTGGTCGCGTTCTTTACGGCCGGGGATTTCGGCCTTTCGACTACGAAAAAACTCGTGCTTGAATTCGATAAGCGCGGGGTCGACATCATAGAGCTCGGCGTGCCTTTCTCCGACCCGGTCGCCGACGGCCAGGTTATACAAGCCTCGTCCGAGCGCGCCCTGAAACGCGGCACAAAGCTAAAAGATATAATCAAGCTCGTCAAAGGGTTAAGGAACTCCACGGAGATACCTGTAATCCTCATGGGATACTATAACCCGGTCCTGAAATACGGATTGAAGAAATTCGTCTCGGATTGCTCGGGAAACGGCGTCGACGGTGTCATCATCCCGGACCTGCCGCCGGATGAGGCGGAAGACCTGGTAGCTGAAGCCAAGAAGAGGGATTTCGCCACGATATTTTTATTAAGCCCGACGAGCACGCCCGACAGGATCAGGCTAGTCTCGAAGGGATCGAAAGGTTTCATTTATTACGTCTCACTCACCGGTATCACCGGCGCGCGGGCGAACCTCCCGAAAGAGCTCGCATCCCGCGTCCGCCTGATAAAAAGGTATTCGGATAAACCTGTCTGCGTCGGGTTCGGCGTCTCCAGGCCTGGGCAGGTCCGCGAGATAGCCAGGGTCGCCGACGGCGTCATCGTCGGCTCGGCGATCGTTAAAGAGATAGAGAAGGACTCTAAACGCAAGGATTTCATAATACGCGTAGGCGACTACGTCCAAAAATTAGCGGAGGCCTCCCATTAATAAAAATATCTATGCGGTAATTATCGCCGGCGGAAGAGGAGAGAGGTTCTGGCCTAAGAGCAGGGCAAAGACCCCGAAGCAGACGCTTAAGCTCATGGGCAGGCGTTCCCTTATCCAGGAGACTGTAGACAGGATAGGGTCCATAGTGCCCAATGAGAGGATATACGTCATAACGAACAAGGAGCAATTGGGCTCGATAAAAGCCGACCTGCCGTCCATAAAGAACATAATCGCCGAGCCGGCCGCGAAAAATACCGCGGCGGCATGCGGGCTCGCCGCGATGATAATTAAGAAACTTGATCCCCAGGCGACGATGATCGTCCTGCCTTCGGACCACCTCATAAAGGATAAGGATAAATTCATAGACGCGCTTTTGACCGGAGTGAAGGTCGCCGAGGCATCTAACGGCCTTGTGACGATCGGCGTAAAACCTACTTTCCCGGCGACAGGATACGGCTACCTGAGGATAGACACAAGCGGCCAGTTCAGGATAAAAGGCCCGGGCCTGAAGGCGAAGGTCCACAGGGTAATGGCGTTCGTCGAAAAACCCAGCCTCCGGAACGCGATGAAATTCCTGAAGGAGAAGAGGTATTATTGGAACAGCGGCATGTTCATATGGAAAGCGACGAGCATCCTCGACGCGATAAAGGAGAACCTGCCGAGGCTGTATCTCGGACTGCAGCTATTGGAACCGAGCATCGGCCATTTCAGCTTTTACGGGAAACTTAACAGCGTCTATCCCAACCTCGAGGAGATCTCGATAGACTACGGCGTCCTTGAAAAAGAGAAGAGGATATTCGCGGTCGAAGGGAAGTTCTACTGGGACGACCTCGGCTCCTGGGATTCGCTCGCGCGCCATCTCACGACAGACAAGGACGGCAATTTCACGATCGGGTCCCACAAGGAGATAGACACTAAAAATTCGGTGATAGTATCCTCGCAGGGCATAATCGGGACAATAGGCGTATCCGATATTATAGTGGTCCGCGACGGCGACTGCGTGCTCGTCTGCAGCCGCGACAGGGCGCAGGACGTCAAGAGGCTTGTCGGGCTCATGAAATCGGACAAGGACCTTAAGAAATGCCTATGAGAGTGTTGGCGCTGGACGCCGGAGAGAAAAGGATAGGGGTTGCGGTAAGCGACCCGCTCGGCATAATAGCCCAGGGTGTGACCGTCATAACAAGGAAAGACCCTGAGACCGACCTGAAAGAGATAGAGAAGATCGTCGGGGAATACAAGGCCGAGTCGGTGGTCGTGGGCATGCCGATAAATATGGACGGGACTAAAGGAAAGAGCGCCGAAAAGGTGAACGAATTCGTCGAGACCCTCAAGGGCCGCCTCTCGATCCCGGTCTATACCTACGACGAGAGGCTTTCCACTAAAGAGAGCGAAAAATTCCTGATATCCGCCGATGTATCGAGAAAGAAACGGAAGAGCGTCATAGACAAGATGGCCGCGCAACTGATCCTCGAATCATACCTCGAAAGGCTGAAGCATAATGTATAAATTCAAGACCCTCGACAACGGCGCGCGGTTCGTGGTCAAGGAGATCTCTAACAGGGATTCTATCTCTATAGGCATCTGGCTTAACGTCGGGGCGCGTTACGAGACGAAGGCGGTAAGCGGCGTATCTCATTTCCTGGAGCACCTTCTTTTCAAGGGGACCAAGAAGAGGACGAATGACGATATAAAAGAGGCTATCGAAGGTAGAGGCGGGGCGATGAACGGCTTCACCTCCGAGGAATTCACCTGCTATCTCGTCAAGGTCTTAAGCAGGGATATGGACATTGCCCTCGACATCCTCTCGGACATGGTCCTGAACGCAAAACTCGATCCCGGCGATATTAAAAAGGAAAAGACGGTGATCAAGGAAGAGATCAAACTTTACATGGACCTTCCGAACCACCACGTCCAGGAGATGCTTGTGGAATTGCTCTGGCCGGACCAGCCTCTCGGCAGGAACCTCGCCGGCACGGTCGAGACCGTCTCGGATATGAAGAGAACCGATATATCCGGTTATAAAAATAAATATTATAATCCCGCAAATATAGTAGTCTCAGCCTCCGGGAACCTTGATTCGGACAGGTTCTTCTCATCCTGCGAAAAATACCTGGCTGCCGCGCGGCCCGGAATAAAATCCTCATATAAAAATGCCTCGGAGGCGCAGAAGAGGCCGAATTTTAAGTCGCTCTCGAAAGAAACAGAGCAGGCGCACCTCGCGATAGGGATCCGCGCTTTCGGCCGCGGCGATCCCGATAAATACGCCCTGACGATACTGAATATTATCCTGGGCGGCAATATGTCGAGCAGGCTCTTTAAGGAGATCCGCGAGAAACGGGGCCTGGCATACGAAATAAATACCCACACCAAAAAATTGAACGATACCGGCGCTTTTCTCATCTCAGCCGGGCTCGACAACAAAAATGTGATAAAAGCCACCGAACTTATAATGAAGGAACTTAAAAAGATAAAAGAGAAGACCGTGGGCAAGGATGAGTTCGAGCGCGCCCGCGAGTTCTATAAAGGCCAGCTTCTCCTGGGGTTGGAGGATACGCTTGACCAGATGTTATGGATGGGCGAGCATCTTTCGGCGGAAAGTAAGATCCCCGCGCCGCAGGAAGTCGTCGCCGAGATCGAAAAAATAACTCCTGATGACGTCAGGCGGGTCGCCGGGCGCGTATTCGTTGACCGGCGCCTGAATATGGCCGTCATAGGGACCGCGGACAAGTCCGGGGAAAAAAATATTTCTGAAGTCCTGCATATCGGGTGAGCAGCAAACAAAATAGGAGATAAGATGAAGAAGGCAGAGGAATCGAAGATCAAATTCGGGACAGACGGCTGGAGAGGCCTGATAGCCGAGGATTTCACTTTTGAGAATGTGCGGATAGTGGCGCAGGCATGCGCAGATCATTTCAATAAGGAATTCAAGGCCCCGCGCCGTATCATAATCGGCTACGATACCCGTTTCATATCCGATAAATTCGCCCAGGCCGTAGCAGAGGTTTTGGCCGCCAACGGCATAAAGACATATCTCTCTGACAGGCCGTCGCCTACGCCGACGACAAGCTACAATATAAGGCTGCTGGGTTTGAACGGAGGGCTCATCATCACCGCGAGCCATAACCCGGGAAGGTTCAGCGGGCTCAAGATAAAGACGCCGTTCGGCTCTCCTGCGGACCAGACCGTGACCCATAAGGTCGAGGCCTTCCTATACAAGAATAAGGTAAAGACCGTATCGCTCGAAGAGGCCGTCAGGACAAAGAAGGTCGAGGTGATAAACCCGATGCCGAAATATCTCGACGCGGTCCGGAAATATCTCGACCTGGACCTTTTGAAGAACTGCGGCCTCAAAGTGGTGGCGGAGGCGATGCACGGGGCCGGGAACAGTTATCACGCGGCCGTCTTAAAAGGCACTAAGGTAAAAATAGATACTATCAATGCCGAGCCGAACCCTTCATTCGAAGGGCTGAAGCCTGAGCCACTCCCGCATAACATGCCAAAACTGATGGAGATCATGAAGAGGGGCAGGTACGACATAGGCCTGGCCACCGACGGCGACGCAGATAGGGTAGGCGCGGTCGCCCCGGGCGGAAGGTTCATTAACCCGGGAGAGATAATGTGCCTTATCGCCCTGCATTTCATAGAGAACAGGCGTTGGAGAGGGGCGCTCGTCAAGAATATAGCCGGACCGATGCTCATGAACAAGATAGCGAAGTATTATAACCTGAAATTCTTCGAGACGCCGGTCGGCTTCAAGCACATCGCGAAACTGATGCAGCGCGAGAACGTCCTGGTCGGCGGGGAGGAATCGGGCGGCATAGGCGTGAAGAACTACATCCCGGAAAGGGACGGCATATTGACCGGGCTCTTGCTCGTCGAGATGATGCAGCAGGAGAAGAAGCCCATACTCGAACTTATAGAAAATATGGAAAAGAAGTTCGGCAAATTCAGGTATCACAGGCAGGACGTCGAGATACCGCTTAAGACCAGGGAAAAAGTCGTCAAGGTCCTCTTCTCGAAACTGCAGGGCGAAGTCCCGCATCAGCGGGGAAAAAGCTCAGAAAAGATATTCAAGCGTAAGATCGTCGACATAAAGACCTACGACGGCCTGAAATTCATCTTCGACGACGAGAGCTGGCTCCTGATAAGGCCTTCGGGCACAGAACCGATCCTCAGGGTCTACAGCGAGGCTCATACCGACAAGGAAGCCAAGGACCTCATCGCCATAGTCGACAGGATGTCCAAAACGATCAAATAATGGATAAGTCGTTAATCCGCAATTTCTGCATCATCGCGCATATAGACCACGGGAAATCGACCTTAGCCGACAGGCTGCTCCTGAAGACAGGGGCTATCTCCCAGAGGGAATTCCACGACCAGATGCTCGACGGTATGGACCTTGAGAGGGAGCGCGGCATCACCATCAAGGCCAAAGCCGTAAGGTTAAACCATTCGGCCGGAGGGAAGGATTACATCCTCAACCTCATCGATACGCCCGGCCACGTCGATTTCACCTACGAAGTCTCAAAAGCGCTTGCCGCATGCGAGGGTGTGCTTCTCGTCGTCGACGCGGCGCAGGGCGTCGAGGCCCAGACAGTCGCCAACCTCTATCTCGCGCGGGAACACAACCTCGTCATCATCCCCGTAATAAACAAGATAGACCTGCCGAGCGCCGAACCGGATAGGGTGGTCCAGCAACTCAAGGATACGCTCCATTTGACTGAGATAGAGCCGATAATGGCCAGCGCTAAATCGGGGATAGGCGTAGACGAGATAATACAGGCGATCGTCGACAAAATACCGGCTCCGAAGGGCGAAACAGAAAACCCCCTGCAGGCGCTTATAATCGACTCGGCGTTCGATACGTTCAAGGGCGTCGTCGTATATATAAGGCTCAAGAACGGGACGATCAGGAAGGGAATGAAGATCAAGATGATGGGCACCGGCCGCGTCTACGACATAGAAGAGGTGGGCGTATTCAAGCCTGCGCCTGTCGCTGTCGATGAACTCTCGGTCGGAGAGGTCGGCTACATCACCTGTAATATCAAGGTGCCAAAAGAGGTCCATGTCGGTGATACGGTAACTGATTTCAGGAGGCCGGCGGCCGATGCGCTCCCCGGATATAAGAAAGTAAGGCCTCTCGTCTTCTGCGGCCTCTACCCGGTAAACGCAAAGGACTTCCCGTTCCTCAGGGACGCGCTGGAAAAGATGGAACTGAGCGACGCTTCCTTTATATATGAAGTCGAGTCCTCCGTATCTTTCGGGTTCGGATTCCGCTGCGGTTTCCTCGGCCTTCTTCACATGGAGATCATACAGGAACGCCTTGAAAGGGAATATAACCTTAACCTCATCGCGACCACGCCTAGCGTCGTATATAAAGTCATAAAGACCAATGGCGAGACGGTCGAGATCGAGAACCCGAGCAAGCTCCCGGCCCCGCAGGAGATCGACGAGATCGAGGAGCCGTTCATAAGGGCGTTCGTCATATCGCCATCGGATTCGCTCGGGAACGTGATGCAGTTATGCCAGGAGAGAAGGGGGATATACAAATCGACCGAGTATCTCGACCCGACAAGGGCGATGCTCATCTATGAGTTCCCTTTATCCGAGATTATTGTGGATTTTTATGATAAAATAAAATCGATGACCCGGGGCTACGGCTCGCTGGATTACGAGTTCAAGGAATATATAGCGAGCGACCTCGTGAAGCTCGACATACTTATAAACGGCAAACCGTGCGACGCGCTCTCGTTCATTATCCATAAGGACAACGCGCATACGAAGGGCAACCAGCTCGTCACTAAATTGAAGGAGCTTATCCCCAGGCAGTTGTTCGAGGTAGCGCTCCAGGCGGCGATAGGAAGCAAGATAATCGCCAGGGAGACGGTCAGGCCGGTCGGAAAAAACGTCACCGCGAAGTGCTACGGCGGCGACATATCGAGAAAACGCAAACTCTGGGAGAAGCAAAAAGAAGGCAAGAAACGCATGAAGCAGTTCGGAAAAGTCGAGATACCGCAGGAAGCCTTTATGGCGGTCCTTAAACTCTAAAGGGAGAAAAATGACTGATAAAGAGGCCAAGAAAAAGAAATCCTGGTTCAGGGAGACGGTCGAGATAATCGTCGTCGCCGTTCTCCTGGCGTTCGTGATCAAGATCTTCATATTCGAGTTCTATAAGATCCCGTCCGGCTCGATGATACCGACCCTCCTTATCGGCGACAGGATCGTCGTAGTAAAATTCATTTACGGGCCGCGCCTGCCGTTCGTAAACTTCCGCCTCCCGGGATTCAGGGAGCCGAAGACCGGCGACATAGTAGTCTTCAAGGCGCCGCCGCCGAACCCCGAGGTCTCGTTCATAAAAAGGTTCATCGCCGGCCCGGGAGACACAGTCGAGATCAAGGACGGCAAGATCGTCCTGAACGGCAAAGTAGTGGAAGACCCTCCCGCGTTCAGGCGCATCTATTATTACAATAGGGGTGATGTCTGGCAGGGGGATAAGCCCATAACCGTGCCGAATGATTCCTACCTTGTCCTGGGCGATAATTCCGCAAACAGTAAAGACAGCAGGTATTGGGGGTTCGTGCCGAAAAGCGGCCTTATAGGAAAGGCGGTCTTCGTCCTGATGCCGTTCAACAGGATGCAGATCATAACCGACAAATAGGGTATGAACATCGCAAACAAGATAACGATACTCAGGATCCTCTTGACGCCGGTTTTTTTAGGCCTCATCCTCTATTATAAGCCGGAACAGGACCATCTGAGATTCATAGCGCTCACGATATTCGTGATAGCCGTGCTTACCGACGCCATAGACGGTTTCCTGGCGCGCGTCCTCAAACAAAAGACGCCCTTAGGCACGATAATGGACCCGATAGCCGACAAGTTCCTGCTCATAACGTCATTTATCGCGCTCACGGTCTGGAGCGGGAGCATAAGGCTGCCGCTCTGGGTGCCAATAATCGTTGTCAGCCGCGATATAATTATAGCCATAGGCGTCATCGTAATTTTCCTGACCAATGGCGAAATCAAGATAGCGCCCAGCGTGCTCGGGAAGCTGACCACTTTCTTCCAGATGATGGCGATAATCAGCGTCCTTTTGCTATACAAGCATTCAGAATATATATGGTACCTCGCGGTGATATTTACCCTTGCGTCGGGCATCGGTTACATATTGCGCGGGGCAAGGCTCTTGAACGGGACGCACGGGAAAAAATAACATGCTTATCGCGGCATCTTTTATACTCTGCTATCTCATAGGATCGATCCCGACGAGTTTTCTCGTCGCGAAATATTTAAAGGGGATCGATATCCGCGAACACGGCAGCGGCAACGTCGGTGCGACGAATACGGCCAGGGTCGTAGGAAAGCTCCCGGGCCTTTTGGTGCTCGTTATCGATATCCTGAAGGGTTGGGTCTGCGTCGCGCTCGTTGCGAAGATGTTTATCCGTCTCGGCGTGACGTCTATAGAGCCCGGTACTTACGCGCTAATGCTCGGCTGCATGGCGATCATCGGGCACATCTGGACGGTCTTTTTGGGTTTCAAGGGAGGGAAGGGGATCGCGACCTCATCCGGCGTATTCATCGGGGTGGCGCCGAACGTATTCCTCGTAGCCTTAGCGATATGGATAATCATTTTCGCGTGGAAACGCTACGTCTCCCTCGCCTCAATAATAAGCGCGGTCTCGATACCCATAATGCTGGCGGTCATGCCGTATCCGCCGGTATTCGTGCTTATAACCGCGGTCATGTGCGGGATCACCGTCCACAAGCATTATCCTAATATAAAGAGGCTGGTGCGGGGCGAAGAACACGCCTTTACTTTCAGGAAAAAAAATGAACACTAAAAAAATAACGCTAATAGGCGACGGAGGGTGGGGAACGACACTGGCGATGATGTTAAACGCCAGGGGAAATAAGGTCGCATTGTGGGGCGCATTCCCGGACTACATCGAAACGATGAAGTCTGCGAGGGAGAACGTGAAATTCCTGCCCGGAATTAAAATACCGGATCCAATATTGCTTACCTCCGACCTCGCGGGCGCGGTCCGCGATGCAGATATCCTCGTGCTCGCCGTACCTTCGCAGCACGTGAGAGAGGTCGCCAACCGGATGAAAGGCATAAATTTGAACGGGAAGCTGATCGTCAGCGTTTCAAAAGGAATAGAGAACCATTCGATGATGAGGATGTCACAGGTCGTCCGTGACGTCCTCGGGAAAGTCAGGATCGGCGCCCTTTCCGGGCCTACGATATCATACGAGGTCGCGCGCGGGCTTCCCACGACGGTCGTCGCCGCTTCCGAGGATGAAAAGACCGCGCAGGAGATACAGGACCTCTTCATGACCGAAACTTTCAGGGTATATACGAATACCGACATCATAGGCGTAGAACTGGGCGGTTCGATAAAGAATGTCATCGCTATCGCCGCCGGAATATCCGACGGGATGGGTTTCGGCGTAAATACGAAGTCCGGCATGCTCGTAAGAGGTATCGTCGAGATAGCCCGGCTCGGCACGGCGATGGGCGCCAAGCAGGAGACTTTCTACGGGATCAGCGGTTTGGGCGACCTCGTAACTACCTGCGTCAGCACACACGGCAGGAACAGGTGGTTCGGCGAGGAAATAGGTAAAGGCAATAAGCCGGAGCAGGTCCTCAAATCGACAGAGATGGTCGTCGAGGGCGTCGGCACCGCCGAATCCTGCCACGAACTGCAAAAGAAATACAGCATCGAGATGCCGATAGCCGAAGAGATTTACGCCATCATATATGACGGCAAAGACCCCAAGGCCGCAGTCCGCGACCTCATGACGCGGAAGAAAAAGTCGGAAAGCAATAACTAAGCTGCGTAATTTCCCTCTATACACCTCCCCAAAAATCTGCTATAATTTATTTTCTAAATCCGAATAATCCGGGGCGTGGCTCAGTTTGGTAGAGCACTTGTATGGGGTACAAGTGGTCAGCGGTTCAAGTCCGCTCGCCCCGACCATTTTTGATATAATTATTTGAATAACAAGAGGTAATGAGAATGGAGAAGATCAACGTAGGCCTGATAGGGTTCGGGACCGTAGGAGTCGGCGTCGCGAAGGCGTTATTGCAGAAATCCGCCCAGATAGAACGGCAGGTCGGCGCGCGAGTCGTGCTTAAGGTCATCTGCGACAACGATCTGCGGCGCAAGCGGAACATCAAGATCAACAGGAAGCTTATGACCAGCGACGTCAACAAGGTCCTCGGGAATCCAAACATCGATATCGTCGTTGAGCTCGTGGGAGGTATCCATCCGGCCAAGGAATTCGTGCTTAAGGCGATAAAGAGCGGACAGCACGTCGTCACCGCCAATAAAGCGCTTATAACCGAACACGGCGAAGAGCTATTCGACGCGGCGAAGAAGGCAGGAGTAGATATCTTCTACGAAGCCTCGGTAGGCGGCGGCATCCCGATAATCAAGTCTTTGCGTGAAGGGCTCGTCGCCAACGAGATCGACACCATACTCGGCATCGTGAACGGTACCTCGAACTACATCCTTTCGGCCATGGCCGAAGAGGGGTTGAGCTTCTCCGACGCCCTCGAACAGGCGAAGAAGAAGGGATATGCCGAGCGCAATCCGGCGCTCGATATCGAGGGTTATGACTCCGCCCATAAGCTCGCTATCCTGACCCTGCTCGGTTTCGGGAAGGCGGTAAAACTCAAGGATATCTACGTTGAAGGGATACTCGATATATCGCAGAACGATATCAGGTATGCCGACGAATTCGGCTACGCCATAAAACTCCTCGCGATCGCAAAAAAATGCGACAGCGAAATAGAGGTAAGGGTGCACCCGACCCTCTTATCGAAAGAGCACCTGCTTGCCAATGTTAACGGCGTCTATAACGCCATCTATGTCCACGGCGACATGGTCGGCGGGGCCCTCTTCTACGGGCGCGGGGCGGGACAGAACCCCGCGGCAAGCTCGGTTGTAGGCGATATCATCGACCTCGCCAGGAATTTAAGGTTTAATTCCGTCGGCAGGGTCCCGATCTACATGAAGAACAAATCGATAAAGAAGATAAGGAAGATAGGCGATATCGAGGCGAGTTATTATATCCGCATCTCATGCATCGACAAGCCCGGTGTGCTCGCCAAGGTCGCCGGGATACTCGGCCGCCACAAGATATCGATAGCCAGCGTCGGACAGAAGGAAAGGCGCGCGGCGCGCATCGTCCCGGTCGTTATGATGACCCACGAGGCGAAAGAGAAGAATATGAGGCAGGCGCTTGAGGAGATAGACAGGATGGCGGCGATAAGGCGCAAGACCGTCGCGATAAGGGTAGAGAGATAATATGATGTGGCGAGGATTAATAGACAAATACAGGAAATATCTTCCTGTTTCTTCCAAGACCCCGGTCATAACCCTGAACGAAGGGAATACACCGCTTATATATTCCTGTAATTTAAGCAAGAAGATCGGGAAAGGATATGAGGTCTACCTGAAATTCGACGGGGCGAACCCGACCGGTTCGTTCAAGGACCGCGGTATGACCATGGCCGTCTCGAAAGCCGTAGAGGAGGGTTCGAAGGCGATAATGTGCGCCTCGACCGGGAATACCTCGGCCTCTGCCGCCGCTTATGCGGCGCGCGCGGGTATCAAATGCATTGTCCTTATCCCTGAGGGTAAGATAGCGTTGGGAAAACTCGCCCAGGCGATAATCTACGGGGCCGAAGTGTTGGCAGTTAAAGGGAATTTCGATGAAGCGCTGGAACTCGTAAAAGATATAACCGGCAAATACCCGATAACCCTCGTCAATTCTTTAAACCCGTACAGGATAGAAGGACAGAAGACCGGAGCGTTCGAGATCTGCGAGGCGCTTGAGTCCGCGCCGGACCACCATTTCATCCCGGTCGGCAATGCGGGAAACATCACCGCGTACTGGAAGGGCTACAAAGAATACAAGCAACATGGAAAGATAAAAGCGCTTCCGAAGATGATGGGCTTCCAGGCCGAGGGCGCCGCGCCTATCGTGAGGGGGCATATAATAGAGCATCCCGAGACTATCGCCACCGCGATAAGGATAGGCAATCCAGCGAGTTGGGAAAAAGCCGAGGCGGCGCGCGATGAATCCGGCGGGACCATAGGCATGGTCTCGGACAAAGAGATACTCGATGCCTATAAATTCATCGCGTTAAAAGAAGGCGTATTCGCGGAACCGGCTTCGGCAGCGTCTGTGGCCGGCCTTATTAAGATGATGCGCAAGGGTTTCTTCAAGAAAAACCCGGCTAAAAAGGTAAAGATCGTCTGCATCCTGACCGGGCACGGGCTCAAGGACCCGGACAGGGCTATTTCAACTTTAAGCAAACCAAAATCGGTCAAGGCCGATATGAGATCGGTCCTAAAGGCGATAGGCATATAAGAAATGAAATATATCGTCCTGGTCGGCGACGGCATGGCGGATTACCCGATCAAGGAATTAGGGAACAAGACACCGCTCGAGGCCGCCAAGGTCCCGAACATGGATTTTATAGCCAAGAACGGGAGGTCGGGCCTGGTCCATACCATCCCGGAAGGTTTCGCGCCGGCTTCGGATGTCGCGAACCTCTCTATCATCGGTTATGACCCGTCGAAGTATTATTCGGGGCGGGGGCCGCTTGAGGCCGCGAACATGGGGATAAAGCTCGGGCCGGATGACATCGCGTTCCGGTGCAACCTGGTCACTATAGACCAGGAACGGATGGCCGATTATTCGGCGGGACACATAACCTCCGAAGAGGCGGCGACCTTAATTAAATTCCTTGATAAGAAGCTCGGTTCGGATAATATAAAGTTCTATCCGGGCGTAAGCTACAGGCACCTGATGATAGTCAGGGACGGCTCTTTGAAGGAGGCGCTACGCGCCACCGCGTGCGAGCCGCCGCACGATATAACCGGGATGAAGATAAAAAGCCATCTCCCGAAGGGCGACGGCGCGAAGTTTTTGATAAAGCTCATGGAGGACTCGAGGGCCATACTGCCGGACCACGAAGTAAACCATGTAAGGATAGACCTGAAAGAGAACCCGGCCGATATGATATGGCTCTGGGGCCAGGGGGTCGAGACTAACATGCCGAAGTTCAGGCAGAAATACGGCGTCGACGGCTCGGTCATCTCCGCCGTAGACCTGATAAAAGGTATCGGCAAATCAATAGGGCTCAACGTCATAAACGTGCCGGGGGCGACCGGCTATTACGATACAAATTACCAGGGCAAGGCGAAATACGCGATAGATTCGCTCAAAGACAGGGATTTTGTCTTCGTGCATGTCGAGGCGCCTGATGAGGCCGGACATAACGGCGACCTGCGCGCCAAGATAGTTGCGATCGAGAATTTCGACAGGTTCATCGTCGGGGCTCTCCTCGAAAAATTCAAGAAACAAAAGGATTTCAGGGTCATGGTCCTGCCGGACCATAATACCCCGGTATCGCTCCGGACCCATACTGCCGAACCGGTGCCCTTCGCGGTATTCGGTAAGGGCATCGAGCCTAATAACACTGCGGAGTACAGCGAAGCGGCGGCCAAGGCGACCGGCCTTGCCTTCGGGCACGGCCACGAGCTTATGGAATACTTCATGAAAAGCTAAAAGGAGGAAGGCGGAATAAAAGTGAGATCGCTAATAGTCCAAAAATACGGGGGCTCTTCTGTCGCGAATCCCGAAAGGATCATAAACGTCGCCAAACGCGTTGTGCGTTACAAAAAAGAGGGCTATGACGTCGTGGTCGTCGTGTCGGCGCTGGGCGACACCACAGACGAGCTCATCGAACTTGCATACAAGGTCACCGACGACCCGTCCGAACGCGAGATGGACATGCTTATCTCTACCGGCGAACAGATATCGTGCGCTTTACTGGCTATGGCAGTTGAGAAGCTCGGCGAGCCGGCGATATCTTTTACCGGCGCCCAGGTCGGCATCATAACCGATACCTCCCATACCAAAGCGCGTATTTTAAATATATCATCCGCCGACAGGATAAAGGAACGGCTTAAGGAAGGCAAGATAGTGGTAGTCGCCGGATTCCAGGGAATGAGCATAAAGAAGGAAATAACCACCCTCGGCCGCGGCGGAAGCGACCTGACCGCGGTCGCGCTCGCGAGCGCGCTCGGCGCGAAGATATGCGAGATATATACCGACGTCGACGGGGTCTACACCGCAGACCCGAGGATAGTCAAGAACGCCAAAAAACTTTCGAAGGTGAGTTATGACGAGATGCTGGAACTCGCCTCGCTCGGCGCGAAGGTGATGCAGGCGAGGTCCGTAGAATACGGCAAGCGTTACGATATACCCATACATGTCCGCTCGAGTTTCTCGAACGCCGAAGGGACTATAATCTGCAAGGAGGCAAAATCGATGGAGAGAATAGACGTAAGCGGTGTCGCGCTGCAAAAAGACGAGGCAAAGCTGACCATCTGTGATGTCCCGGACAAGCCGGGGATCGCCGCCACTATATTCAAGGAATTAGGGGTAAATAACATAGTCATAGACATGATAGTCCAGAACGTGAGCCGAACCGGCACCACCGACGTCTCATTTACCGTCCTGACCGAGGACCTGGCCAAGACCATGAAGGTCGCCAAGAAGGTCGCCAGGGAGATAGGCGCCGGAGAGGTGGTAAAGGACGAGAACATAGCGAAGATATCGATAGTCGGCATCGGAATGAGGAGCCACGCCGGCATCGCGGCGCGGATGTTCAAGGCGCTGGCTTCGAAGAAAATAAACATCGAGATGATATCTACATCCGAGATAAAGATATCCTGCGTCATCGGGAAGAAACACGGGGAATTGGCGCTTAAGACCCTCCATGACGAATTTGACCTGAAGAAGGCAAAATAAAGGCGAATAAAATGAAAGATGTGAAATTATACGACACGACGCTTCGCGACGGTGCGCAGACCGAGGGGATCTCCTATTCGGTGAATGATAAGCTGCGCATCACGGAGAAGCTTGCCGGCCTGGGCATCCATTATATCGAGGGCGGATGGCCGGGGTCCAACCCGAAGGATATGCAGTTCTTCAAGGCCGCGAAGAAACTTAAATTGAAGAATTCCGGTATCGTCGCTTTCGGATCGACCCGCCGCGCCAACACGGCGATCAGCCGCGATGCCATCGTCCGCGGGCTCCTGGATTCCGGCACAAAACATATCACTATTTTCGGAAAGTCATGGGACATGCATGTCAGGGACGTCTTCAAGGTCCCGCTCGAAGAGAATTTAAAGATGATCTCAGAGACCGTTTCGTACTTAAAGTCAAAAGGGAAAACGGTGTTTTACGACGCCGAGCATTTCTTTGACGGCTACAAGAGCGATCCGGATTTCGCCGCGAAAACGCTGTTCGCCGCGCGCGACGCCGGAGCGGACTGCATCATCCTTTGCGACACGAACGGCGGGACGATTACATCGGATCTCGTCGATACCGTAAAAGAAGTGTTGGCGAAACTTGACTGCCCGGTAGGGATCCATTGCCACAACGACTGCGCCATGGCCGTCGCTAATTCTATCGCGGCCGTCCAGGCGGGATGCGCGCAGGTCCAGGGGACATTTAACGGTTACGGCGAGCGCTGCGGAAACGCCGACCTCGCAGCGGTGATCGGTAACCTTAAATTGAAATTAGGGATCAACTGCGTGACTAACGCGCAACTTAAGGAACTGACCGAGACATCGAGATTTATCGCAGAGATCAGCAACGTAAAACAGCAGGAGAACCAGCCGTTCGTGGGCAACAGCGCTTTCACCCATAAGGCAGGGGTGCACATCAACGCTATAATGAAAAACCCGGTCACATACGAGCATATCGACCCGCGGTTGGTCGGGAACAAGAGGAGGCTTTTGGTATCCGAACTTTCCGGAAAGACCTCTATCCTGCTGAAGGCCGAGGCGCTCGAGTTGGACCTCAACCTTACAAAAGAGGCGCCCAAGACCAAGAAGATCCTGAAACTTCTGCAGAAACTTGAGCATGAGGGTTATCATTTTGAGGCCGCGGAAGGTTCGCTGGAACTTTTATTGAAGCGGGCGTTCAAGAAATACAAGAGATTCTTCGAACTCGAGGGCTTCAAGGTCGTTACGGAGCATAAAGGCAACAAGCTGCTTTCCGAAGCGACTATAAAGGTAAAAGTCAACAAAGTCGAGGAGCATACCGCGGCCGAGGGAGACGGCCCTATTAACGCCCTGGATAACGCGCTGCGCAAGGCGCTCCTGGAATTCTACCCTGCTTTGGCGGAGATGCGCCTTTCCGACTTCAAGGTGCGCGTGCTTGACGAAAAGGCCGGCACCGCGGCGAAGGTCCGCGTCCTCATCCAATCGGAAGATGCGAAGGACTCATGGTGGACTATCGGCGTATCCGAGAACATCATCGAGGCGTCCTGGAACGCCCTGGTAGATTCCATCGAATATAAACTGCTCAAAGACCGAAAATAATATGCCAGAGATACCTTCTGCATACAACCCGAAGGTGACGGAAGACAAGTGGTACAAGCTTTGGGAGTCGAAGAAACTCTTCCATGCCGAACCCGACTCGGAACGCAAGCCCTACACGATAGTCATCCCGCCGCCTAATATTACCGGCATCCTCCATATGGGCCACGCCCTCAACGACACTATCCAGGATATCATCATAAGGTGGCGCAGGATGCAGGGCTGGAACGCCGAGTGGCTTCCCGGGACAGACCACGCCGGCATCGCGACACAGAACGTCGTCGAGAAGATGCTCGCGAAAGAAGGGAAGAAGAGGCAGGACCTCGGCCGCGAAAAGTTCATAGAGCGCGTCTGGCAGTGGCGCGAGCAGTACGGCACCACCATAATCTCGCAGTTGAAGCGGCTCGGCTGTTCGTGCGACTGGGACCGCACGCGTTTCACGATGGACGAAGGCCTTTCAAGCGCGGTCAATGAAGTATTCATACGCCTTTACGAAAAGGGGCTTATCTACCGCGGAAATTACATCATCAACTGGTGCCCCAGGTGCCAGACCGCGTTAAGCGATGAGGAGGCCCAGCACAAAGACCTCAACGGCCTGCTCTATTACATAAAATATCCGGTAAAAGGCGAGAAGAGGTACGTCACCGTCGCTACGACGCGCCCTGAGACGATGCTGGGCGATGTCGCGGTCGCGGTAAATCCGAAGGACGAAAGGTATAAGAACCTGGTGGGCGAGACACTGATACTCCCTCTTATTAACAGGGAGATAAAGGTCTTCGCCGACGATATCGTTGACCCGGAATTCGGCACCGGCGCGGTCAAAGTGACCCCTGCCCACGACCCCAATGACTTTGACATGGGCAGGCGGCACAGCCTTGAACCTATAGTCGTGATGGACCCTGACGGCAGCATGAGCAAGAACACCGGGGATTACGCGGGGATGGACAGGTTCGAGGCGCGCGAGGCGATAATCGAAGACTTGAAAGAGATGAACCTTCTCGAGAAGATCGACCAGCACGCGCATTCGGTCGGACACTGCTACAGGTGCCACACCGTTGTAGAGCCCTACCTCTCATTACAGTGGTTCGTGAAGATGAAACCCTTGGCTAAGCCGGGCATAGAGGCGGCCAAAAGCGGCAAGATAAAATTCTATCCGGAGCGCTGGAGCAAGGTATATCTCGATTGGATGGAGAACATCCGCGACTGGTGCATCTCGAGGCAAATATGGTGGGGCCACAGGATACCTGTCTATTATTGCGGAAAGTGCCAAAAAGCGAGCGAGGGAAAGAAGGGAATAATAGTAGCGCGCTCAAAACCTCAGAAATGCCCGGATTGCGGCGGGACGGATATCGTACAGGACGAAGATGTCCTCGATACCTGGTTCTCCTCGTGGCTCTGGCCGTTCTCGACGTTCGGCTGGCCGGAGAAGACAAAGGACCTCGCGTATTTCTATCCGACATCGACTTTGGTAACGGCGCAGGAGATAATATTCTTTTGGGTCGCGCGCATGATAATGGCAGGATATGAGTTCATGGGCGATGCGCCGTTCCGGGATATTTACATCCACGGCACGGTGCGCGACGAGACCGGCGCGAAGATGTCCAAATCCCTGGGAAACATCATCGACCCTATCGAAATAATAGACGAGTTCGGCACCGATGCGCTGAGGTTCAGCATAATCTCGATCACCGCAGTGGGCCAGGACGTATTCCTGTCGAAAGAAAAATTCCAGGTCGGCAGGAATTTTGCGAATAAGATCTGGAACGCGTCGAGGTTCGTTATGGCCAACCTCTCGGAAGACGTCGACACTGACCTTTGCGTCTTATACAAGAACGCGGACCTGACTCTCGCCGACAGGTGGATACTCAGCAACCTCTATTCGACGCTCGAGGGCCTGGAAAAGGCGCTCGGATCGTACAGGTTCAGCGAGGCGGCAAACCTGCTCTACGACTTCATCTGGCATAAATATTGCGACTGGTACCTGGAGATAGCCAAGAGCCGCATAAAGGAAAAAAATACGCAGGTGATCTTATATAAGGTGCTGGAGAAAAGCCTAAGGCTGCTGCATCCCATAATGCCGTTCCTTACGGAAGAGATATGGAGCATCCTGCCGCACAAGAGGGACTCGATAATGGTCCAACCGTGGCCGCACCTACAGAAGGACCTTATAGATAAAAAAGCCGAAGAGGAGATGGACCTCGCGATAGGCATAATAACCGTCATCAGGAATATCCGCGCCGAGGTGAACATCCCGCCGCAGAAGAGCTGCAAAGCGATAGTCGCGGCCGGGAGCGCGAAGAGCCGCGCCGCTATCGACAAGTCGCTCGATTATATAAAGAACCTGGGAAGGCTCGAATCGCTTGAGGTCACTGAAAAACTGAAACGGCCGAAGGCCTCCTCGGTAGCCGTATTCGGCGATTGCGAGATATGCGTGCCGCTCGAGGGGCTTGTGGACATCGAGGCGGAAAAGAAGAAGATGATGTCGAAGGCCGGAGAACTTGAAAAATATGTTAAATCCATAGAATCGAAACTGAATAACAAGAACTTCGTTGAACGGGCGCCGAAAGATATCATCGACAAGGAGAAGGAGAAGCTCTCCGAGGCGAAAGTATCTTTGGGAAAATTAAGGGAGAACTTAAAACGATTAGAGAGCTAGCCGACAAGGATATCTTGGAGATGATACGCCGCTCACTCGATGAGGACGCCGCAGACAGGGACATAACGTCCGCGGCACTCTTCCAAAAGCCGAAGACGGCGCAGGCGGCAATAATATCCGGCGAAGAAGGCGTGCTCTGCGGCATCACGATAGCTATGGCGGTATTCGTCATGCGCAACTCCGGGATAAAATTCATGCCGCTCGCGATGGACGGCGAACCGATACGGCCGGAACAGCAGATCGCATATATAGAGGGGGATGCGAAAGCAATACTCAGCGCCGAAAGGACGGCCTTAAACTTCCTAAGCCGCCTGTCGGGAATATCTACTTTGACGGCCGAATTCGTTGAAGCGGTAAGACCTTATAGAACAAAGATAATGGACACCCGCAAAACCACGCCGGGACTGCGCATACTCGAGAAATACGCGGTCAAGACCGGCGGCGGCACCAATCATCGCATAGGCCTCCACGACCAGGTATTGATCAAGGATAACCATCTTGCCGCGGCCGGTTACAACTGGGACGCCGTCTCTCGAGCCGTCAGGTCCTGCCAGAGGAAAAAGATAAAGGCCGAGATAGAGGTCCAGGACCTTAAGCAATTTAACGAAGCCCTTAAGATCAACCCCGACATAATAATGCTGGATAATATGGATTTGAAAGAGATCAAGTCCGCCGTAGCTTTGCGCGACAAATACCGTCACGGGCTGAGGCTGGAAGTCTCGGGCGGCGTTAACCTCAAGAACGTAAAAAAGATCGCTTCAACCGGCGTAGAGATGATATCTATCGGCGCGCTGACACATTCAGTAAAGGCGATAGACTTCTCCCTGGAGATCGTGCAATGAAAAAGATAAAGACCGCAATGATCCTTTGCATATTTTTGGCGATAGCCCATCTTTCAAACGCCGCAACGGTGAATGCGTCATCATCCGAAAACGATTCCACCGGGCCCTCTTACGCGTTCGACAATAACCTGCAGTCGAGATGGTCGAGCGGGTTCTCCGACAGGCAATGGCTCCAGATAGACCTCGGGAGGACCGAGGACCTGGTCGGCCTGATCATAAACTGGGAGGCCGCTTACGCGAGATCCTACGACGTACTCATATCAGAGGACGGGAAAAATTGGGAGAACGCCTATTCCACGTCCGAAGGCGAAGGGGTAGTCGACGACGTATATTTCGGGAGGAAGAAGGCGCGATTCATAAAACTGGACTTAAAGGAGCGCGGCACGGCGTGGGGATATTCGATCTGGGAGATCAGGATCAAAGGGCTCGATGACGAGATACCGATAAAGACCTCGAGCGATAACGGCAGGACTACGATCTCGATAGAGCTCAAGAAGGACAGGAATATCGGCGCTTTATTTATAACATGGGGGGAGGACTTCCCAAGATCGTACCGCGTGGAGATCGAAGAGGATAACCGCCGGAAGACCGTCTATAATAAAGAGGTTTGCACTGGCGGACAGGACAGGATATATGCTAACATATTCGGGAAACGCCACATAAAGATCAACTGTGAAGACAACAAAGGGAAGGAAAGCGTGATGAAGAAGATCGAATTCAAGGACTGGGACGATATCGCCAAACACAAAGGCCTGAACAAGGCCCGCGGCCTCGCCGGGTGGGAGGGTTCCAAATTCAAGACTTTCATCGGAAAGGACGGTTCTTTTGCCGTCTATCCTTACCCGTTCAGGGTCAGTTTCTGGGTAAACGATGACGACCGGCTCTATACCCCGGAAACGCTCCATACCGATTGGAAATTGGTCGACGGCGGGTATCCTGTGACGGTGGTATCGTGGAAAGGCAACGGTATCGAAGGCGAGACGAAGATATTCTCCTGGTTCGATGAAAAAGCAGGCAAAGTCCTGACCTTTGCCAGGGAATCTGTCAAAAATACAAGCGCCCGGGATAAAGAAGTGTTGATAATGGCAGTCATCCGGCCGAACCCGCTTTACCCTAAATGGAAAGTTACGGATATGAAGACGATCGAATACGACGCCGACCATACCGTAAAGATAAACGGCGCGCCGCGGCTCTTCCTTGACGAAAGGGCGGAAGGCCCTCTAGGCAAAGACCTGAGGGATTCGCTATCTTACAGGAAAAAGATACCTGCCGGTACTACAGAATCCCTTGATTTTATCGTACCATCAGGCACAGGAGCGGAGTTGTCATTTAACGACATCAAGGATAAAGGTTTCGACGAAGCGCTCGCGCTGACGTTCAAATACTGGAAAGGCCGCATCCCGCTCGTAATGAATATCCCGGATAAGCGCTACAGTGATTGTTTTTATTCATCTCTCTATTACATCCTGATAATGGACGAGGAACATAAACTTTTCCCGGGCCCGTATGAATATACATCGTTCTTCATGCATGACGCGATAGATATGGACAACGCGCTCGACAAGGCAGGGCTTACCGAAGAGGCGCGCGCCTCAACCGAACACTTCAATTACAAGGAAGGCGGCGGCTACGTAGACGAGCTCGGCGGCAGCATCTTCGCGCCTTACGAGCATTACCGGCTGACAAAGGACGTTAAATACCTGGAGGCCGCATATCCCAGGATGAAGTCGGCGTGCGAACTCATAAGGAAGGTCCGGGCCCCGCAGATGTCACTGCCGAAGGAAGACGTGGCTTACGGGCTCCTTCCTAAGGGGGTGAGCCAGGACAATTTCAAGATACCTGCCTACCTTTACGTAGATGACTGGTGGGCGATGATAGGCCTTAAGGCGGCTTACGAGTCGGCGCAGATACTCGGAAAACCGGATGACGCCAAATGGATGAAAGCCGAATACGGAAGCCTCCATTCCGCCACTATCGCGAGCATCGAAAAATCGATGAAGAAGAACGGGCTGTCGTTCATGCCCGGGTTCGCCGATTACTGGCCCAAAGAGATGCGCATAAAGGACATGGATCACCGCATACTGGGCGATACGCAGATGGCGTGGGCGCACAGGCCGGCATTATTCCCGGGAGAGAATATGGGCATCCCGGTACCTGCGGAGCTGTTCAAGACTTCATATGAGCAATATTGGAAGAACGCCGGGAAGTTCTCGGACTATGACGGCGGGTGGTTCGTTGAATACGAGCAGCTCTTCTGGGGATATAATTTCAAGCTCGCGCATCCCCTTATATATATTGGAATGGAAGACGTCGCGCTTAAGAGCATCGAGTGGGGTATAGAGCACCAATCCTGCCCCGGCGGATGGATGGAGGCGATGCCGACCAAGGTCAACTCTAAAGGATTGAGGGAGATCACCGAAGGGATAGTAGGCGACGTCCCGCACGGCTGGTCGGCCGCGCATTATATTTTACTGCTGCGCGACATGCTTTTTCGCGAGGACGGCGATAAGCTGGTGCTTTTGTCCTGCATCCCGGACTCGTGGCTCGATGACGGCAAGGTCATAGAGATAAAGGATGCCCCGACGTATTTTGGCAAGGTATCTTTCAAAGTAGAAAGCTCGCGAGCCAAGGGCTTTGTCAAGCTGTCTACCGATTGCGCGACGCCGCCTCCGGGTGGGTATATCCTGACGCTCGGCAAGAACAGGATCAGCGTTCCCGCGGACACAAAGGAACTTGAAGTAAAGTTCTGACATGGCGAAGTTCAAGCTCGTATCATCTTTTAAGCCCGAGGGCGACCAGCCCCAGGCGATAAAGGAGTTGTCCGAAGGGCTCCTGGGCGGAAAGCGCTACCAGACGCTCTTGGGCGTTACCGGCTCGGGCAAGACCTTCACAATGGCCAATGTCATTGAAAAGACCGGCAAACCCGTCCTCGTCATCTCCCACAATAAGACCCTCGCGGCGCAGCTTTACAGCGAATTCAAGGAGTTTTTCCCGGAGAACGCCGTAGAATATTTCGTCAGTTATTACGATTATTACCAGCCCGAAGCGTATATCCCGCAGACAGACACTTATATAGAAAAAGACTCTTCAATAAACGACCGGCTCGACCGGTTGCGCCTTGCCGCGACATCTTCGCTTATGTCCAGGGACGATGTGATCATTGTCGCCAGCGTATCCTGCATCTACAACCTCGGTTCGCCGGAGGATTATTCGAACATGATGGTCGTGCTCGATAAAGGCCAAAAGATAGACCGAGACGAGGTCCTGCGGCGCCTGCTCAGTATTCAATATGAGCGCAACGATATCGAATTCATCCGCGGCAAGGTCCGCGTCCGCGGAGACACTGTAGAGATATTCCCGGCGTATTCCGAGAAGGCGATAAGGGTATCGATGTTCGGCGACGAGATAGAGAAGATAACCGAGTTCGACCCTGTCTCGCAGAAGATAATATCCCAGCTCGACCGCGCGGCTGTCTATCCTGCGAAACATTTCCTCACCTCGCCGCCGAAGATAGAAGAAGCGATAAAAATGATAAAAGAGGAACTCGCCGTGCAGCTGGAATATTTCTGCGCCAAAGGAAAGCTCCTTGAGGCACAGCGCCTCGAGAGCCGCACGAAATACGATATGGAGATGCTGCAGGAGATAGGCTATTGCCACGGCGTGGAGAATTATTCCCGCCACCTGGGCGGCAGGCCGGCAGGCGCGCGTCCGTACTGCCTCATAGATTATTTCCGGAAGGATTTTTTGTTGATAATAGACGAGTCGCACGTGACCATCCCGCAGGTGAGGGGGATGTATGAGGGCGACCGCTCGCGCAAAAAGACCCTCGTCGAATTCGGTTTCCGCCTGCCGTCGTGCCTCGACAACAGGCCTCTGCGTTTCGATGAGTTCGAGACGCTGATGAAAGAGGCGATATTTGCCTCAGCAACGCCGTCCGAATACGAGATACTGAAATCCGGCGCGAAAGTCGTCGAGCAGCTGATACGGCCGACAGGGCTTGTCGACCCGGAGATAATAATAAAGCCGACCGAAGGCCAGGTCGACGACATCATCGTCCAAGTCCGCGAGCGCGCGAAGAAGAAAGAGCGCGTCCTCGTCACGACGCTCACCAAACGCATGGCAGAGGACCTATCGGCATACCTGGAGGACCTCGACCTGCGCGTAAAATATATCCACTCGGATATCGACGCGATAGAGAGGGTAAAAATACTTAAGGAACTGCGCCAGGGCAAGTTCGACTGCCTTGTCGGCGTCAACCTGTTGAGGGAAGGGCTGGACCTTCCCGAGGTCACGCTTGTGGCGATACTGGACGCGGATAAAGAGGGGTTTCTGCGGTCCGAGACGTCGCTTATCCAGCTTTCAGGACGCGCAGCGCGCCATATAAACGGCCGGGTAATAATGTATGCCGATAACATCACCGGTTCGCTAAAGCGCGCGATCGGTGAAACAAACCGTAGACGCGCACTGCAATTGGAGTATAATAAGGAGAATAATATCACGCCGAAGTCGATACAAAAAGCTATCCGTGAAGGTATCGAGATGCTCCAGGAAGCCGAAGAGGTCGAGATGGAGGCGGTAGGCGTCAAGGCCGGCGGGTATGAGACAGAAAAGATCATAGAGGAACTAGAATACGAGATGGACCTCGCCGCGCGCAACCTGCAATTCGAAAAAGCCGCAGTCATCCGCGATAAGATCGCGGAATTAAGGAAGAGATTGAATGGATGATAAAATTTTAAATATCTTCCGCTCCTCGAACGGCGAGTTCATCTCCGGCGAAGAGATAAGTGAAAAACTGAAGATCACGCGCGCCGCGGTATGGAAGCACATCGAACAGCTGCGCAAAGAGGGGTATGAGATAACGGGCGAGCCGCATGTGGGATATCGCCTTACAGGCACCCCGGATAAACTCATCCCGGAAGAGATATCCCACGGCCTCGGGACAAAGATAATCGGCAAGAAGATATACTCCTACGAGACGACCGATTCGACGATGGATGTGGCGCATAAGCTCGCCCTATCCGGATCGCCTGACGGGACGGTGGTCTTCAGCGAAAGCCAGACGAAGGGCCGCGGCAGGATGGGACGGCATTGGGTTTCGCCGAAAGGGAAGGGCATATATTTTTCGCCTATCCTGAGGCCGGATGTCGCGCCGGCGGAAGCGCCGAAAATAACCCTTATGTCTGCGGTCGCCGTCGCGCTCGCCATAAGGAAAGTGACACACCTCGGGGCCCTGATCAAATGGCCGAATGATATAATGATAAACGACCGCAAGGCCTGCGGGATACTCACGGAGATGAGCGCCGAGGTCAACACTGTCAACTATATAGTCCTCGGCATCGGCATAAATGTGAATACCGACAAAGACCACCTTCCCGGGGAAGCCACTTCGCTGAAAGCGGAAGCAGGCAGGAATTTTTCGCGCGTGGAACTTACGCGTGAAGTCTTAAGGGAATTCGAGAGGCAATATCTTATTTTCAGGGAAAAGGGTTTTAAAAGAATAATAGAGGAGTGGAAAGACCTCTCGCACACCCTCGGCGAAGAGGTAAAGATCGTCTGCCAGGACAGGAAGATAGAAGGCACAGCCGTAGACCTTGACGCGGGAGGAGCGCTAGTCGTGCGCATGGACAACGGGTTCACGGAGCACATCACCGCCGGTGATGTGCTGATGGTGAGATGATGCTATTAGCTATCGACATAGGAAATACATCCGTCGCATTCGGGGTATTCCGGAGGAAGAGGCTCAGGTCATCCTGGAAGATCCCTACGCAGGGCGTCTTATCCAAAAAAACGATAAAACTTCCGAAGGGTATCAAGACGGCGATATTATCGAGCGTCGTGCCCAAAGCAACCCCTATTATCAAGAAAGCAATAGAGAAAAAATATAAGATCCGCCCGCTAGTCCTGGGAGAGAACATCAAGGCGCCTATAAAGAACCTTTACCGCAAACCGGGTCAGGTTGGGCAGGATAGGCTCGTTGACGCGGTGGCCGTAAAAGAGCTCTATGGTTGTCCCGCTATAGTCATCGATTTTGGTACGGCTATCACTTTTGATGTCATCTCAAAGAAAGGGGAGTACCTCGGCGGCCTGATATTCCCCGGGATCGAAACTTCCCTTAACGCCCTCTCGCAGAAAGCTGCGCTCCTTCCTAAGATAAAATTCACGCCGCCAAAAGGCCTGATCGGCCGCGACACAGCCGACAGCATGAAAAGCGGAGTATTTCACGGCACCGGCGCCCTCTGTGACGGAGTTATCGCGAAACTAAAGGCAAAATATGAACATATCGCTCCGGGGCGGGGCAGCCCTATGAAGGTCATCGCCACCGGCGGACACGCCGCTCTTATGGCAAAATACTCTACGGAAATTGACAAGATAAATCCAAATCTTACCTTGCTTGGATTAAATATGATATATAACCTGGAATTTAATGTCTCGCGCAGAGCCGGTTTATGACGCAGTTGCTAATGGTTGAGGCTAGTAATAAATAAGGCCAAGCGAGACTTAAATTTCAGGGATAAATAATTTTTTTCTTGACAAATTCCCTAGAAAATCTATAATATATGACAAAGTTGGCACTCGCCAATATGGAGTGCTAATTTCCGCTTAATTCCTAGGTAAATCTAGCTAAATTTAAGCCAAAACAATCTTTAAGGAGGTGTTAAATGGCGGTTCAACCGTTAGGTGACAGGATTTTGGTCAAGCCCACGGAGAGCGAAAGTAAGACAAAAAGCGGCATAATCCTGCCTGACACGGCGCAGGAGAAACCGTCCAAGGGCAAAGTAGTATCCGTTGGTAAAGGAAAGCTCCTGGATGACGGAAAGATAAAAGAACTGGAAGTGAAAGCCGGAGATACGGTCCTTTACGGCCGTTACGGCGGCACCGAGATCAACTACAAAGGGGAAGACCTTCTAATATTAAGGGAATCGGAAGTTTTGGCGATAGTCAAATAACAAAAGGGAGGCGGTAGAAAATGGCAAAGCAGCTGCTTTATAGTGATGAGGCAAGGCGCAAGATACTCGCAGGCGTCGAAAAACTTTCAAGGGCGGTAGTAGTGACGCTCGGCCCT
This sequence comes from Candidatus Omnitrophota bacterium, assembly GCA_028716565.1. Taxonomy (NCBI): domain Bacteria; kingdom Pseudomonadati; phylum Candidatus Omnitrophota; species Candidatus Omnitrophota bacterium. Next base: position 234,709 of record JAQUPL010000001.1, on the reverse strand, counting down.
AAAGGCCGCAATGTAGTCCTCGACAAGAAATTCGGCTCACCTACGATAACCAAAGACGGCGTAACGGTCGCCAAAGAGATAGAGCTCGAAGACCCGTTTGAGAACATGGGCGCTGAGATGGTAAAAGAGGTCGCCAGCAAGACCTCTGACAACGCCGGTGACGGCACCACCACGGCGACACTCCTCGCTGAGGCGATATACCGCGAAGGCCTCAAGAACGTAACGGCCGGAGCGAACCCGATGGCCCTGAAGCGCGGCATCGATAAGGCCGTCGAGGAAGTAGTGGCCCACCTAAAGAAGATAACCAAACCCATAGGCAAGGACAAGAAAGAGATATCTCAGGTCGCGTCCATTGCCGCCAACAACGACATGACCATCGGCGACCAGATAGCTGAAGCTATGGACAAAGTCGGCAAGGATGGCGTCATCACGGTTGAGGAAGCCAAATCGACCGAGACGACGGTAAAAGTCGTCGAAGGCATGCAGTTCGACCAGGGCTATCTCTCGCCGTATTTCGTCACGGACGCGGAGAAGATGGAAGCCGCGCTCGAAGATCCTTACATACTTATCCACGAGAAGAAGATCTCCAATATAAAGGAGATGCTGCCCCTGCTCGAGAGGATAGCCAAGACCGGAAGGCCTTTGGTCATAATAGCCGAGGAAGTGGACGGCGAAGCCCTCGCTACATTGGTCATCAATAAGATACGCGGAACGTTCCAGTGCTGCGCGGTTAAAGCCCCGGGCTACGGCGACAGGAGAAAGGCGATGCTTGATGATATCGCGGTCCTGACCGGCGGCATAGCGGTCACCGAAGACCTCGGAAAGAAACTCGAGAACATCGACATAAATGAGCTCGGGCGCGCCAAGAGGGTCACCATCGATAAAGATAACACCACGATCGTCGAGGGCGCCGGCAAGACCTCGGATATCAAGGGCAGGATAGAGCAGATCAAGGCCCAGATATCGAAAAGCGATTCGGATTACGATAAGGAGAAGCTGCAGGAAAGGCTGGCTAAACTCTCCGGCGGAGTAGCCGTCATCAATGTAGGCGCGGCCACCGAGACCGAGATGAAGGAAAAGAAAGCCCGCGTCGAGGACGCGATGCACGCCACGCGCGCGGCTGTCGAGGAAGGCATCGTCCCGGGCGGCGGTGTAGCGCTCCTTCGCTGCATCCCGGCGCTTGAAAAGATGAAACTTTCAAGCGATGAGCAGATCGGCGTCGATATAGTGAAGAGGGCTCTTGAGGAACCGATCCGCCATATCGTCGAGAACGCGGGACTTGAAGGCTCAGTCGTCGCGGAACACGTCAAGAACGAAAAAGACCCGGCCGTAGGTTACGACGTCATGCAGGCCGATTACGTAGATATGATAAAGTCCGGCGTCATCGACCCGACAAAGGTCACAAGGACAGCCCTGCAGAACGCTTCATCGATCGCGGGCCTGTTGCTTACGACCGAGTGCGTGGTCACGGACATACCCGAAAAAGAAAAGACTCCTCCTATGCCACCGCACGGCGGCTACGGCGAGGGAATGTACTAGACCTTTCCTTATAAGGATCAGGAAGGTCTATCTGTTAGGATAAACCCATCAGGAGGACTTGAATGAACTTGAAACCGTTAGGCGATAAAGTGATCGTCGAGGTGCTTAAGGCCGAGGATAAGACCAAGGGCGGGATAATCCTCCCTGACACGGCGAAAGAGAAGCCGCAGGAAGCGAAGGTCATCGCGGTCGGTTCTGGCAAGACGCTCGAGAACGGCAAGGTCGTTGCGCCGGAGGTGAAAACCGGCGACATTGTCATCTTCGGGAAATATTCCGGAAGCGAAGTCAAGGTCGATGAGAGGGAATACCTCATAATCGACGCGGACGACATCCTCGCGATAGTCAAGTAATACAACTGCTGAATACAAATACGCCCCTTATGCTGATAGCTAAGGGGCGTATTATTTTTACTGAAATTTAATGTCTCGCGCAGAGCCGGTTTATGACGCAGTTGCTAATGGTTGAGGCGAGTAATAAATAAGGCCAAGCGAGACTTAAATTTCAGTAAAGCGGAACGCTCTTTTCCTTGACTTTTGCGGGTGATTTTTGTATCATATAACCCTATTTCAAGGAGGTTCCTGATATATGGGTGAATATATAGGCATCAAACGTAAGGCCCGCCGCTGTTATGGTTTCGATGAAATCGCGTTAGCCCCCGGAAGAGTGACGATCAACCCCGCCGAAGTGGACACAAGCTGGAAAATTGACGGAAAAAAATTCAACGTCCCGATCCTGGCAGCTGCCATGGACGGCGTGGTAGACGTTAAATTCGCCATCGCCATGGGAAAGCTCGGCGGCATCGCCGTCTTGAACCTAGAGGGCGTCCAGACAAGATACGAGGACCCCGATGAGGTCCTTGAACAGCTCGTAAAAGCCGATCCCGAAAAAGCCACGGAAATAATCCAATCGATCTACACAAAACCGATCCAGGAAAAACTTATCGAAAAGCGCATCCGCCAAATCAAGGACGCAGATGTCCCGGCGGCGGTGAGCGCTATCCCGCAGCGCGCCGAGAGGTTCGGGAAGATCGCGCAGGAGTCCGGCGCGGACATATTCGTCATACAATCGACGGTCAGCACGGTCAAGCATATATCCAAAGAATACCAGGCCCTGGATATCAAGAGGTTCGCCAGGGCGTCGAAGATACCCGTCATCGTAGGCAATTGCGTCGGATACGAGGTCGCGTATGAACTGATGGCCGCAGGCGCCGCAGGTATATTGGTCGGCATCGGCCCCGGCGCGGCCTGCACGACAAGAGGCGTCTTAGGCATCGGCGTACCGCAGGTCACCGCGACTGTGGATTGCGCCGCGGCAAGGGACGCTTTTTTCAAGAAGACCAAGAAATACATCCCCATAATAACAGACGGCGGTATGAGGACAGGCGGCGATATCTGCAAGGCGTTCGCCTGCGGCTCTGACGCGGTCATGGTCGGCTCGGCGTTCGCCCGCGCGATAGAGGCGCCGGGGCGCGGTTACCATTGGGGAATGGCCACGCCGCACGCGAACCTTCCGCGCGGCACGAGGATCCATGTCGGAACGACCGGTTTGCTCGAAGAGATACTATTCGGGCCGGCGAGGTTCGACGACGGCTCGCAGAACTTAATGGGCGCGTTACAGACATCGATGGGTTCGGTGGGAGCCTCGAGCATAAAAGAATTCCAGAAGACAGAGATCATCATAGCCCCGTCGATCAGGACGGAAGGTAAGATATTCCAACAGGTACAAAGGGTCGGAATGGGCAAATAGATGCCGCAGCATGAGGTTATCCTTGTTTTAGACTTCGGCTCGCAATACAACCAGTTGATAGCCCGCCGTGTCAGGGAGAATAAAGTGTTCTCCATGATAGTCCCGCATGACATCACGGCCGAAGAGATCCGGAAACTGAACCCGAAAGGGCTTATCCTTTCCGGAGGCCCCGCCTCGATCTACGGCGCCCGCGCGCCCAAACCTAAGAAAGAGATATTCGAACTGGGGATCCCTGTCCTGGGCATCTGCTACGGCATGCAGGCTATGGCTCATATGCTCGGCGGCAAAGTTACCAAGGCCGGGAAACGCGAATACGGGCACGCCGAATTCCTTATAGATGATTTCGAGGGCCTCTGCGCCGGGCTCGATAATAAAATAATCAGCTGGATGAGCCATGGCGATTATGTCTCGCGTTTGCCCCCCGGCTTCAACAAGATCGGCCATACCTATAATACCGAATTTGCCTCTATAGCTGACAAGGCAAGGCGCCTCTACGGCGTCCAGTTCCATCCCGAGGTCGCCCACACCCCCAAGGGCAGCAGGATAATCGCGAATTTTCTGTGTAATATCTGCAGGTGCCGGGGGAATTGGACGATGCAGTCCTTCATAGACGATACCGTCAAAAATATAAGGGATGTGGCGGGAAAAGAAAAGGTCGTCTGCGGCCTCTCCGGCGGAGTAGATTCGTCCGTCGCCGCCGTCCTCATCAATAAGGCGATAGGCAAGCGGCTATTTTGCATATTCATCAATAACGGCGTCCTGAGGAAGGGCGAGGCCGAACGCGTAGTCAAGACTTTCAAAAAGCATTTCCATATCAACCTGAAATACGTGAACGCCGAGTCGCGGTTCCTCAATAAACTGAAAGGGGTCGTCGACCCTGAAAAGAAACGCAAGATAATAGGCCATGAGTTCATCCGCGTATTCGAAGAAGAGGCGAAGAAGCTCGGGAAGATAGGATTCCTTGCGCAGGGGACATTGTATCCCGACGTCATCGAATCAAAGTCCGCGTTCGGCGGCCCTTCGGCGACCATCAAGTCGCACCACAATGTCGGCGGTCTGCCGCTGAAGATGAAACTAAAGCTTGTCGAACCGCTGCGCGAATTATTCAAAGACGAGGTGAGGCAGGTCGGGAAGGCGATGGGGCTTTCGGACGAGATTGTCTTGCGCCAGCCGTTCCCCGGGCCCGGACTGGCCATAAGGATCATAGGCGACGTCACGAAGGAACGCCTCAATATCTTGCGCGAGGCCGACGTCGCGGTGATAGAAGAGATCAAGAAGGCGGGATTTTACAGGGAGGTATGGCAATCGTTCGCCGTGCTGCTCCCGATAAAGACGGTGGGAGTAATGGGGGATGAGAGGACTTACGAGAACGTCATCGCCCTCCGGGCCGTGACGAGTGCCGACGGGATGACCGCCGATTGGGCGCGGCTGCCTTATGACCTGCTAGAGAAGATCTCCAACAGGATAATAAACGAGGTGAGGGGCGTCAACCGCGTCGTCTACGACATAAGCTCCAAGCCGCCTTCTACTATAGAATGGGAGTAGGAAAAGATTTGATCATATGAAATTTAACGTCTCGCGCAGAGCCGGTTTATGACGCAGCAGGATAATAGCCATTGCGAGTAATAAATAAAGCCGAGCGAGACTTAAATCTCATACAATAATTCATTTATTGGAGTCATAAGTGCAGCATTCACACTTTGTCCATCTTCATGTCCACACTCAATTCAGCCTTCTTGACGGCGCCTGCAAGATCCCTGAACTCATCGCGTTAGCCAAGGAATATAAGATGCCGGCGGTGGCCATCACCGACCATGGCAATATGTTCGGCGCGATAGAATTCTATTCCGAGGCTATGAAGAACGGGATAAAGCCGATAATCGGGTGCGAGGTCTATGTCGCGCCGGGCTCGCGTTTCGACAGGTCGACTCCGGCAAACCAAGAGGCGTCGTATCACTTGATACTCCTGGCAAAGGACGAGGAAGGCTATCGCAACCTGATGAAACTCGTCTCGGCCGGTTATCTCGAAGGTTTCTATTACAAGCCGCGCGTCGACAAGGAACTCCTCGCCAAATATTCCAAAGGCCTCATCGCCCAATCGGCCTGCCTCCAGGGCGAGGTCCCGTACCTCATAGTAAAGGGCAAGTTCGAGGAGGCGAAGCTCGTCGCCGCGCAGTATAAAGAGATGTTCGGAGCGGGAAATTATTATCTCGAGATCCAGAAGAACCTGATCCCTGAACAGGAGATCGCGAACGCAGGGTTATTGAAGCTCGCGAAAGAGCTCGAGATCCCGCTTGTCGCCACCGGCGACGTCCATTACCTTCGGAAAAAATCTGCGCGCGCGCACGAAGGCCTGCTCTGCATCCAGACCCAATCGACTTTAAACGACCCCGACCACATGAAGTTCTCGACGGACGAATTCTATTTCAAATCAACCGAGGACTTCAAGGAGATGTTCGAGGATGTCCCCCAGGCGGTAAATTCCACGATAGAGATAGCCGAGAAATGCAACCTCGAGCTCGATTTTAACAAGACGCACCTGCCGCAGTTTGACCCGCCCGAGGGGAAGAACCGAGAGGAATACCTGAGGGAACTCGTGGAGGCCGGGCTAAAGAGGCGCTACCCCGCCGTAGACAAGGCCATAGAGGACAGGGTCGAACACGAACTCAACATCATAAAAAAGACCGGCTTCACCAGCTACTTCCTGATCGCGTGGGATTTTATAAATTACGCGAAATCGAAAGGCATACCCGTAGGCCCGGGAAGGGGTTCCGCGGCGGGAAGCGTCGTCAGCTATTCCCTCGGGATAACCGACCTCGACCCGATAAAATACGACCTTATCTTCGAGCGTTTCCTTAACCCGGACCGCGTGAGCCTGCCGGATATAGATATAGACTTCTGCTACGAGAGAAGGAGCGAGGTCATCGATTACGTCACGCAGAAATATTCCAAGGAGAACGTGGCGCAGGTCATAACTTTCGGGACGATGCAGGCGCGCGCCGTCATAAGGGACGTCGGCCGGGTCATGGGCATAAGCTACGGCGATGTCGACCGGATAGCTAAACTCGTCCCGCAGGAATTGGACATAACCCTTGAGCGGGCGCTGAAACTCGAACCCGAACTGCGCAACCTCTACAAGAGCGACCCGCAGATACGGCAGCTGATCGAGGTATCCACGGAACTCGAGGGGCTGACCCGCCACGCGTCTACGCATGCCGCCGGCGTAGTGATATCGGACCGGCCGCTGACCGACTATATACCGCTGTTCAAGGCGAATGAAGGCCAGATATCGACCGGCTTCGAGATGAAGTCGCTCGAAAAAATAGGCCTGCTGAAGATGGACTTCCTCGGGCTGCGAACGCTAACGGTCATCGACGAGACCGTGAAGATAATCAAGAGGACCAAGGGCGTCACGATCGATTTCAACAACATGCCGCTCGACGACCCCAAGACGTACGAGCTACTCTCGAACGCGGAGTCGCTCGGCATCTTCCAGCTTGAGAGCTCGGGGATGCGCGACATCCTCAGGAAGCTCAAGCCCACGAATTTCGAGGATATAATAGCCATACTGGCGCTTTACCGGCCGGGGCCCATAGGCACGGGCATGGTAGAGGATTTCATAAAAAGGAAACACGGCCTCGCGGCGATAAAATACGACCATATACTCCTCGAGCCGATCCTCAAGGAGACATACGGCACGATAGTATACCAGGAACAGGTCATGCGCATCGCCTCGGACCTCGCCGGGTTCACGATGTCACAGGCCGATTCTCTCCGGCGCGCGATGGGAAAGAAGATCCCCGAGGAGATGGAGCAGGCGAAATCCAAGTTCCTCGAGGGTTCGACTAAGAAAGGCATCGACAAGAGGACCGCCGAGAAGATATTCAACTTCATCGAATATTTCGCGGGTTACGGTTTTAACAAGTCGCACTCGACGGCTTACGCGCTCATCTCTTACCGGACCGCCTATCTCAAGGCGAATTACCCGGTCGAATTCATGACCGCGTTGATGACCTCGGAGCACGACAATATCGACAAGGTCGCCTTCTACATAGACGAGTCGGAAAAGATGGGGATACGGATACTCCCGCCGAGCATAAACGAGAGCTTCTCAAAATTCACGGTCGCCGGCGACGGCATAAGGTTCGGGCTGGGCGCGGTAAAGAACGTGGGACAGGGGGCTATCGATTCGATAGTCACAGCCAGGAACAACGGCGGGAATTTCAAGGACCTCTACGATTTCTGCGAACGCGTCGACCTGAGGCTCACCAACAGGAAGGTCCTCGAAAGCCTCATTAAATGCGGGGCGTTCGACGAATTCAAATTGCACAGGTCCCAGCTCTTTACACAGGTCGATGACTGCCTTGAGTGCGGCGCGAACTCGCACAAGGAGCGCCTGAGCGGGCAATCGACGTTCTTCGAGGAATTCGGCGCCCATGTTAAAGGCCGTCCCGGCAGGCAGCACCACGAGATCCCGAAGATACCCGAATGGCACGAGAGCCAACTTCTGGCTTTCGAAAAGGAGATGCTGGGTTTCTATATAACCGGCCACCCGCTCGCGAAATACGAGAAACTCATCAGGGCTTACTCCACCTGCCAGGTAAAAGACCTGGGAAAGAGGAGGCCGGATGAGGAGGTGAACGTGGGCGGGATAATCTCGAAGCTTAAGTTCACCATCACCAAGGCAAAGAGCGAAAAAATGGCAATAATGAGCATCGAGGACCTCACCGGGGAGACGGAAGTCCTCGTATTCCCGAAGACTTTCGCGAATACCGAGAGATTTATCAGGAAGGACGCCATAGTCTGCGTCAAAGGCAAGGTCAGCCTCAGGGAAGACCGGCCGAAGATAATGGCTAACGACATAATGCCCCTGGAAGAGCTGCAAAAGAAATACACACAAGCACTTATCATAAACCTGGATACGGGCATAAACGAACAGGCCCTGACAAAACTGAAGTCTGTCCTTGAATCCCATCCCGGCACCGCCCCGGTATACCTCCATTTCAAGATGTCCGACGGAAAGCGGTTTGAGATATCCGTGGAGGAAAAACTGAAGGTAGAGCCTTCGGATTCCCTCACCATGGAGATAGAAGGCCTCCTAGGGGACGGAGTCGTCTCGTTTAAGACTTGACAAACCCAGCCAAAAATGATAATTTACTAACTATAATGGATATAATAATTTACGTCAGGAGGAAAGCATGACAAAGAAGGAGATAGTGCTGCAAATAGCCAACGAATCCGGCCTTAAACAAGTGGACGTAAAGCTTGTGGTCCAGCGCACCCTCGACATCATTGTAGGTGCCCTGGCGAACGCCGAAACCGTTGAACTGAGGAATTTCGGGATATTCAAGGTCAAATCCCGCCGCGGGAGGACAGGCAGGAATCCGCGGACCGGCGTCACCGTACCTGTTCCGCCAAAGAAGGTTGCGGTATTCAAGCCGGGGCTCATAATGAAACAAAAGGTTAAATAAACCTACCTTAAATACCCCTTATGAAAGAACAATTAAAAGCATTGCGGGGGACTAAAGATCTCCTGCCAAAAGATGCGAGATTATGGACGATCCTGGAGGAGAAGGCCAGGGCCGTCTTCTATCATTTCGGCTACAGCGAGGTCCGCACGCCTGTAATAGAAGAGTCTGCCCTGTTCGTGAGATCGCTGGGACAGGGGACGGATATCGTCGAGAAACAGATGTTCACCTTCCTCGACAGGGGCGAGCGTTCCATTACGCTGAGACCCGAGGCTACGGCTTCGGTGGTAAGGGCGTATCTCGAGAACAATCTTGAGAACGAGATGGGGTTCGCTAAGCTTTTCTATATGGGCCCGATGTTCAGGGCAGAAAGGCCGCAGGCCGGAAGGATGCGCCAATTCCACCAGATAGGCGTTGAGGCGATAGGTTCATACAGTCCTTACCTCGATGCGGAAGTGATAGCCCTGCTGGCCTCATTGCTGGATTCTTTCAATATCAGGAACTACGAGATCAAGATAAACTCCCTGGGCTGCGTTAAGGACAAGGAAGCCCTCTCTAACGGGCTGCGTCAGGCGCTCGGGAGCCGCATAAATAACCTTTGCGATGACTGCAAGGCCCGTTACGAAAAAAATATCCTGCGCGTCCTCGATTGCAAGAATGATGCCTGCAGGAGCGAGATAAAAAAGATATTCAAAGGGACCGGGGAATACCTCTGTCCCGATTGCCGCACGCATTTCGAGACGGTAAAGAAGGCGCTCGATGGCCTTAAGATTAATTACAATTTAGAGCCGTATCTGGTAAGGGGCCTCGACTATTACACCAAAACGACCTTTGAGGTGGTCCATAAAAAACTCGGCGCCCAGGACGCCATCGGCGCAGGCGGCAGGTATGACAACCTTGTCTCAGACCTCGGCGGGCAGCCGAAAGGCGCCTGTGGTTTCGCTATCGGGATGGAACGGTCCGTCATGTCCCTCCAGGATATCCCGGAACTTGACGGGGGCTTGAATATTTACATCGCCACGATGGGGGAAGAGGCATATAAATTAGGATTCTCCCTCGCCATGTCCTTGCGCGGGCAGGGCATCTCGGCGGAAGCGGACTTTGAAGGCAAATCGCTGAAGGCGCAGATGCGGTCGGCGGACAGGCTCGGCGCGAAATATGTCGCTATCATAGGCGAGGACGAGATAAAGAACCACACGATAACTTTAAGGAACATGTCGACCAAGGAACAGACCGCGGTACCGGAACGCAGCTTCGCCTCGGAAATGGAAAGGATATTCATCAAATAAATGTACAGGACGCACACCTGCGGTGAATTGACAGCCAAAAACCTCGGTGATAAAGTCACCCTGGCCGGTTGGGTGCACAGGAGGCGCGATCACGGCGGCCTTATCTTCATTGACCTGCGCGACAGGTACGGCCTGACCCAGATCGTATTCAATCCCTCTAAATCAAAGGAACTCCACGACGCGGCCGAATCTTTGCGCGGCGAATACGTCATAATGGTCGAGGGAGAAGTCGCGAGCCGTCCAAAAGGCACCGAGAATCCCAAATTAAAGACCGGGGAGATCGAGATAGCCGTTTCCAAACTTACGATACTAAACACCGCGCAGACCCCGCCGTTCGAGATAGATGACGAGGGGCAGATATCCGAGGAGATGAGGTTCACATATAGGTTCGTCGACCTAAGGCGCAAGTCCTCGCGCGATAAGCTGATAATACGGCACAAGGTCTGCCACGCAACAAGGAACTTTCTCGAATCGGAGGGATTTATCGAGGTTGAGACGCCGATATTGACGAAATCCACCCCGGAAGGCGCCAGGGACTACCTTGTGCCTAGCAGGCTAAGCCAAGGGAAATTCTTCGCCCTGCCGCAGTCGCCGCAATTATTCAAGCAGATCCTAATGGTCGCGGGGATGGACAGGTATTTCCAGATCGCGAAATGTTTCAGGGACGAGGACCTCAGGGCCGACAGGCAGCCCGAGTTCACCCAGCTCGATATCGAGATGTCTTTTGTGGATGTCGATGACATCCTCGGCCTGACCGAACGACTCATAAAGGCTATATTCAAAGAAGGGATAGGCGTAGAGCTAAAGACGCCGTTCCCGAGGATAAAGCACAGCGAGTCGATAGAGAGGTTCGGCACCGATAAGCCGGATACCAGGTTCGGCATGGAACTCTCGGACCTCACGGATACATTAAAGGGCAGCCAATTCCAGACCTTTGAAAAAGTCACCGCCGGAGGCGGGATAATAAAGGCGCTGAATTTAAAAGGCAAGGCGGACATCTCAAGGAGCGAGATAGACGGGCTTACAGAGCTGGCTATTAAGTTCGGGGCGAAGGGGCTCGCATATTTCAAGGCAGGGGAGGGAGCCGTCGATTGCCCGATCGCGAAATTTTTCGATGAGGGGCGCGTGAAGGCGATGTTAAAGAAAATGGACGCCGCGAAAGGCGATCTGATCCTGGCTGTCGCCGACAAGAAGGAGACCGTAAATGACGTCCTCGCTCACCTCAGGACGGCGCTCGCGAAAAAATACGGCCCGATAGATAAAAATAAATTCGATTTCCTCTGGGTCGTGGAATTCCCGTGGTTTAAATATAACGACGAGGAGAAGCGATGGGAAGCGGAACACCATCCTTTTACGGCGCCGTATGATGAGGACATCGGGATCATTGATACGCATCCGGAAAAAGTCAGGGCTAAGGCGTATGACTTGGTATTGAACGGCACCGAGATAAGCTCGGGCTCGATAAGGATACACAACAGGGAGACCCAGTTGAAGATATTCAAGGCGATAGGCCTTAGCGAAGAGGAAATAAAGGCGAGGTTCGGTTTCCTTCTCGAGGCCTTTTCGTACGGCGCACCGCCCCACGGCGGCATAGCTCCCGGCCTCGACAGGCTGATAGCCATGATGACCGGCTCTGAAAGCATCAGGGATGTGATAGCGTTCCCGAAGACACAGAAGGCAGTCTGTTTCATGACCGGCGCGCCTTCAGACGTATCGGAAAAACAATTGAAGGAGCTGGGATTAATCCTAAAGGATAGCCCTTCGCAGTCCACTAAGCGAAGGAGCTAAACCTCAAAAAATAAAGGAGGAGGGGAATGAAGAAGTTATTTGTGTTTTTGGCTTTGGCGGTCATGATCACGGCGTTGACCGGATGCTCGGTCACGACAAAGATGGTTACGAGGGAGAGGGTCGACCAGGAACTGTCAAGTTCAGCGGGTAACCAGGGATATCTAATGGGAACCGCGCCTGCTGTAGGCGAGAGGAAACCCACAAAGACCTATATAGAAGTCCAGGTAGAGACGCCGGCAATAGAGAGGGAGAACAGGGCGCCGAAAAAAGCAATGGAAACATCCGCGCCGGCCCCGGAACCTGCAACGAATTTCGGGACAGAGCCCGATGAAGGACCTATCACCTCAATAGAGAAGAAAGAAGAACTGGTCAATTATAAGGTCCAAAAGGGCGAGACGCTGCAGAAGATATCGCAGAAGCTATACGGGACTACCAAGAAGTGGAAAAAGCTTTACGACATCAACAAAGACGTCCTTAAGTCACCCGATAAGATCCGTCCCGGAATGACGATCAAAGTCCCAAAGACAAACGTCGGCGCGGAAACAGAAGGGAATGAATATACAAAATAAGGGCATATGGACAAGACCTTTAAGCTCTTAAGCGACGAGGAGGCCCGCGTCCTTTTCGGCCGGCATGACGAAAACCTCAAGGCGATCGAAGGGGAATTCGAGGTCAAGATCACTGCCCGGGGCGAGAACCTGACCATAGGCGGCGAAGGCAAGAACGTCGAAAAGGCCTCGAGGCTGTTCGGACAACTCCTGGACATAATCAGGATGGGCCGGCCTATCCACCAGCATGAGATCCTTTACGCGGTAAAGGCGCTGCGCGATAACACGGTCCTCGACCTCCACTCCATCTATCTCGACAAGATAGAGATAATGTCGAAAAAGCAATTTGTGACGCCGAAGACGGCAGGGCAGAAGAATTATGTCGACGCTATAAGGCAATTCGACATCGTCTTCGGGATCGGCCCTGCCGGCACCGGCAAGACATACCTGGCGATGGCCATGGCTATCAACGCGTTAAAGCTCGGCCACGTAAGCCGCATAGTCCTGACCAGGCCCGCGGTAGAGGCGGGGGAAAGCCTCGGTTTCCTCCCGGGCGATATAGAAGAGAAGGTGTCTCCGTACCTCCGTCCCTTATATGATGCGCTTTACGAGATGATGGACCTCGACAAGGTAGAGCGTTTCCTGGGCAGAGGAGTGATAGAGGTGGCGCCGCTCGCGTTCATGCGCGGCCGGACCCTCAACGACTCTTTTGTGATCCTCGACGAAGCGCAGAATGCGACCGCCGAACAGATGAAGATGTTCCTGACAAGGCTCGGTTTCGATTCGAAGACGGTAATAACCGGCGACCTCACGCAGAGCGACCTGCCCGGAGGGAAGGCGGTCGGTCTCCTGCAGGCACAGGAAGTCCTGAAAGAGATCGAGGGAATAAAGTTCACATATTTTACAGGCGACGATGTCGTCCGCCACGAACTGGTGCAGGACATCATAAAGGCGTACGAGAAATTTAACGTCAAATAAGGTGCATAGCATGGATATATTCAAAAGACCTGAACCTATGCCGCGTGAGATAACGGTGAGGTGGCTTATTGCAGCCGCGACCTGCGTGGCGCTCGTATCGGTCATATACATAGGCAAGACCCCTTACGGCGGCCAGCCGCAGGTAGGCAAGGTCGCGGACAGGAATATATACGCCCCGGTCGATTTCTCGTTCAATGCCGGATTAGATGCGGAAAAGACCGCGAGGCTTAAAAATGAGGCGGCGCTCTCCGTAAAAGATGTCTACGACATCGACCCGGCCGTATACGATAAGTCCGCGCAAAATATCAAGGCCCTCTTCTCCGCGCTCAAAGAGCTGAAAGCGGCGGGAGATGCCGGACCTGAGGACCGGATCGCAAAGCTCAAGTCCGCTAGCAAGATCGAACTTTCAGATAACGACTTCAAGGCGCTGCTGGCTTCCCCGGAATCCGAAAAGGCGGAGGCGCCTATCCTTGGCCAGCTGGAGGTTATCTTTTCGCAGGGCGTCATCCCGGCCGAAGATAAAGAAAACCTGAAAAAACAGGACAAGCCCTCCATAACGGTCAGGAACATTTCCGGAAAAACAGAATATGGCGCCGAGGTCAAGAACCTTAAGGCCGCCTCCGACTTCCAGAATCCCTCACAGCCTTTGTTCGCCGACTCAACCCTGGCCGACAATAAACTTAAATCCGTTATGAGGGCTATCATCTCGGCAACAGTATCCGCCAATCTGAAATCGAATGCGGTCGAAACCTCCAGACGGCGCGAGGAAGCTATAACCGGTGTGCCTGCCCAGGAAAAATCCGTAGATGTCGTCCAAGGCGAGCTGATAGCCAACAGGGGAGAGAGGATAACGCCGTTCCATCTCGCGAAATTCGAGGCCCTGCGCGCGGCCTCGGTATCCGAACAAAGGTTCGCGCTGTCGATACTCGGCATCTTTTTCATCGTGATCATACTTGTCATCATAACAGGCCTTTATTTAAAATATTACGAACCCTCGATCTACTCAAACAACAGGCATCTCGTACTTATGGCGGCCATGGCCGTAGTGATCACGGCGATAGGCAAGGCCATCTCCCTTTCGAACGGCCCCGCGTATTTCGTGCCGGTCGCGATAGTGCCGATATTGATCGGCCTTTTGTTGGGCGTGAGGCCGGCCATAATCATCGCCATGGCATTGAGCATACTCGCCGGGCTGGTGGGCGGCGAAAGGTTCGATTCGACGCTGGTATTCATCGCCGGCAGCGTGGTAGGCATATACACGGTAAGGGCGGTAAGGAAAAGATCTGAGCTCTTCAAGGCCGGCATGGTCGTGGGCGTCACTAACGCCGTCTGCGTCATCGGCCTCGGCATACTTAATAACCTCGAAAGCAGCGTAATATTCAAGGACGCGTCCATGTTCCTGATGAACGGCATCGCGGTCGGGATAATCATCGTGGGCACGCTCCATATATTCGAATCGCTATTCAAGATGACGACGAACATCTCCCTGCTAGAATTGGCCGACCCGAATAACCCGCTGCTAAAGGAACTGATACTCAAGGCGCCGGGCACCTACCACCACAGCCTGATAGTGGGAAACCTCGCCGAGTCTGCCTGCGACGCGATAGGCGCGAACGGCCTCCTGGCAAGGGTCGGGTCTTACTACCACGATATCGGAAAAGTGGAGAAGTCCGAATATTTCGCCGAGAACCAGCCCATAACCGAAAGCCAGCACGACAAGCTCGCGCCGACGATGTCGAGCCTCATAATAATAAACCACGTGAAAGACGGCCTCGAAAAGGCGAAGAAGGCCGGCCTGAACAGCGCCCTGATGGATTTCATCGAACAGCATCACGGGACCGGGCTCATATATTATTTCTACCAGAGGGCTTTGGAATCGGTTGAGGACCTCAACAAGCTTGAGGAAGAGGGGTTCCGCTATCCCGGCCCGAAACCCCAGACCAAGGAGACCGCGATAGTCCATTTGGCGGACTCGGTCGAGGCCGCGTCGCGCACCCTTCAAAACCCGACCCCGGCGAACCTCGAGGAACTTGTCCGCAGGATAATAAACAATAAATTCATCGACGGCCAGCTGGACGAGTGCGACCTTACCTTAAAGGACCTGAATATAATAGCGGTCACCTTCACCAAGGTCCTGACAGGCGTATACCACACCAGGGTCCAGTACCCGAACGGCAAGGAATAAGGGGTGCCTAAGCCGGGCCGCGTTGCCGTATTGACCGAAGGCGTAAAGCTGCCGTTCCCTAAAAAGGCAGCCGTAAAGTGCGCTGAAAAGATATTGTCGATGGCCGGGGGAAACAGGGACCGTATCTGCATACTCTTTACGGATGACGCGGGAATAAGAAGGTTGAATAAAAAATACAGGAAGAGGGATAAGAGCACCGACGTGATAGCCTTCGAGAGCGGGGATATCGCCATATCGGCGCAAACGGCCGCAAAAAATTCCAGGCGTTTCGGGTCCACGGCGGCGGAAGAATTGAGATTATACATCGTGCACGGGATACTCCATCTCTCCGGATACGACGATACCTCTTCGTCGAAAAGGAAAGAGATGAGAAGAGCGGAAGGAAGGATCCTCCGGGGATTATGAAAAAACGCGGCCTTACAGAGTCTTTCAATTACGCGATAGAGGGGCTTAAGCATACGCTCAAGACCCAACGGAACATGCGCATCCATTTTGTGATAGGCGCGGCGGTCATAATACTCGGCCTGGTCGCGGGACTGCCGCCCGTGGAATTCATCCTGCTTTTAAGCGCGGTCACCCTGGTGATCGTAGCCGAGATGTTCAATACTGCCCTCGAACTGGCCGTAGATATGTTCACCAAGGAATTCCACCATATGGCCAAGCTGGCGAAGGATATCGCGGCAGGGTGCGTCTTCGTCACGTCCGTTTACGCTGTCATAGTCGGATACTTGATCTTCTTCAAGACGGTAAAACTAATAGACCTCTCTGAGGGCATCTCCCGCATAAGGCAATCGCCCTGGCACATCACTTTCATCGCGCTCGTCGCGGTAATTTCCCTGGTGATAATAATCAAGATACTTTTGAGGAGGGGGACGCCGCTAAGGGGCGGCTGGCCCAGCGGCCATTCGGCGCTCGGTTTCTCTGTCTTTACCGTGATAACACTGCTTACCCTCAACGGCGTGGCCTCCGCGCTTGCCTTCCTGATGGCGATACTGTTGGCCATATCGAGGGTAAGGAAAGGGCTGCATACGGTATGGGAGGCGATAGCCGGATCTGTGGTCGGCATACTCGCCACGCTTCTGATATTCGAACTTTTATACAGGGGCTGATATGTTCACAAGCATCAGAAAGAATTTTATCACGGGCGTCGCGGTAATACTTCCGGCCTTAATAACCATCTGGCTGGTAAAATTCGCTGTTGTTAAAACCAACTATTTCCTGCTTGAGCCCATAGCGGACTTCCTGCGGCCGTTCATCCTTGACAGCACTATCCTCGAATACATAGCGAAGGTCCTTACTCTTGTCTTTCTTGTCGTCATAATTTCACTCATAGGCTTCGGCACCAGGATCTTATTTTTAAGGAAGTTCTTCTCTTTTTGGGAAAAAAATATCTCCCAACTGCCAATGATAGGCAAGATCTACGGCGCCATAAAAGAGATGAGCCATGCCATCCTCGGCCAGTCGAAGAGCATATTTACCAGGGTCGTGCTTGTCGCGTTCCCCAGGCCGGGCATCTACGCCATAGGGTTCGTGACATATGAAGGCAAGGGAGAGCTCCAGGACAAGACCGTGACAAGGGTAACAAACGTCTTTGTCCCAACCTCGCCTAATCCTACTTCGGGATTTTTACTTCTTGTGCCGGAAAAGGAGATGATAAAGCTGGACATGAGCGTGGAGGAAGGGCTTAAACTGGTCATCTCGGGAGGAATCGTCCCGCTGCCCGAAAGGGTCAAAATAAAGAAGAAGGATGGCGATACAGACAACTGAGGCCATCGTCCTGAACAGGCGGGACCTCAGAGAGACCAGCATATTAGCGACTTTTTATTCCAAAGATTTCGGAAAGATAAAAGGGATCCTTAAGGGGATCCGCGGCGACAGGTCGAAATACGGGAGTTTCGCCGAATTATTCACCCTGAACAAGATAGTGTTCTATGAAAAAACGAAGAGCGAATTCCAGAACATAACCCAGTGCGACCTGGAAGACGGGTTCTTCGGCATACGCAAAAGCCTGGGTGCGATAGCGCACGCGACGTATCTGGTCGAGTTGGTCGATGAGCTGACCGAGCCGGCCGAAAAGAACGGCGATATATACGGGCTGCTCCTTAACTCGCTGAGGCTGTTGTCAAAGGGATCTGAGCCGACGAAGATAACCCGCGTATTCGAGATCCGCCTGCTGACGCTTTTGGGTTTCGGCCCGGCCGCCGAAGGCAGCAACGTCGGCGGGATCAAGGTATCGCCGGGGACAGCCCAGACCTTCAACCGGCTTAAGAACGCGGCGTGGGATTCGCTGTTGAAGTTCAGGATATCGAAGTCGATAGAGCAGGAGCTCGGTTCGCTTGTGGAAAAGCTCCTGGCGTCGCACCTCGATAGGCCGCTAAGGTCAAAAAAATTCCTTAACGAAATAAAAAGGCTGAATAAACGGGAGTAAAGTCCGGGAACTACTTGATATTTTATCCGATCTGTGATACTTTACTTAACCTATGCTTAAATTAAAAAAACCATGAACGAAAACCTGATGGACAAAGTCGTTTCGCTATGCAAGCGCCGGGGTTTCATCTTCCAATCATCCGAGATCTACGGCGGCTTGAGCAATACCTGGGACTACGGCCCCTACGGCGCCGAGCTGAAGAATAACCTTAAGCGCTCCTGGTGGAAGTCCGTCGTTCACGGACGGGATGACGTATACGGAATGGACGCGGCGATCCTCATGAATCCCAGGGTTTGGCAGGCTTCAGGCCACGTAGAGAATTTCTTTGACATGAAGAGCGACTGTAAGTCGTGCAAGAAAAGGTTTAAGGCCGAGGACCTTAAAGAGAGCAGAAAATGCCCGGAATGCGGCGGCGAATTGACCGAGGCACGGCCGTTCAACCTGATGTTCAAGACATACCAGGGCGTGGTGGAAGACTCGGCGAACGCCATATATCTCCGGCCCGAGACAGCGCAGGGGATGTTCGTGAATTTCATGAATATCCTGGACACAAGGCATCCGAAACTGCCTTTCGGCCTGGCGCAGATCGGCAAGGCGTTCCGCAACGAGATAACGCCCGGCAACTTCACTTTCCGCACGCGCGAGTTCGAACAGATGGAGATAGAATATTTTGTCCGGCCCGAAGAAGCGGATAAAAAACTGGATGAATGGGTCGAGGCGCGTTTTAACTGGTACCTCGGCTTAGGCATCAAGAAAGACAATTTACGCCTGCGTCCCCACGGCAAGGAAGAGCTGGCTCATTACGCCAAGGCCTGCACCGATATAGAATATAATTTTCCTTTCGGCTGGAGCGAACTGGAGGGCGTTGCTAACCGCACGGATTTCGACCTGAAGCAGCACAGCAAGGCAAGCGGCCAGGAGCTCCAATATTTTGACGCTGCGACAAAAGAAAAATTCTATCCCTATATCATCGAACCTTCCGGCGGAGTAGACAGGAGCGTCCTGGCGTTACTGGTGGATGCCTATAACGAAGAGAAGGTCAAAGATGATATGCGGGTAGTCTTAAAACTGGATAAAGACCTGGCTCCTGTAAAGGTTGCGGTATTCCCGCTTTTAAGGAACCGGCCGGAAATTGTGGAGCTGGCAAAAAGGATCACGAAGGACCTCAAGAAGAGCATGGTCGCGATATACGACGATACAGGCGCGATCGGCAAGCTTTACCGCAGGCAGGACGAAGTAGGCACGCTTTACTGCGTGACCGTGGACGTGCAATCGCTGGAAGATAAACAGGTGACGGTGCGCCAAAGGGATACGATGCAGCAGGAACGGGTTCCTATAGATAATTTAAATAACTATTTGGAAGAAAAGCTAAGGTAGGCAACTAAGAAAAGGGGGTTGTAAAGCAATGGCAACAAAGTCAAAGGGCAGTAAAAAATACGTTTATTCTTTCGGCGGCGGCAAAGCCGACGGCAACGAAAGCATGAAAAATCTCCTGGGTGGCAAAGGCGCCAACCTTGCGGAGATGGCGGGCCATAGGGACTTAAAACTGCCTGTCCCTCCGGGGTTCACAATAACCACCGAAGTCTGCACATATTATTACGATAACAAGAGGACGTATCCCGCGGCGCTTAAAGACCAGGTCAACAAGGCGCTGGCGCAGGTCGAAAAATTGATGGGCAGGAAGTTCGGCGACCCGGCGAATCCTCTATTGGTCTCGGTCCGTTCCGGCGCGCGCAAATCGATGCCCGGCATGATGGAGACGGTATTGAACGTCGGCCTCACCGAGAAGACTATCCCCGGCCTCATCAAGCAGAGCGGCGGGAATACCCGTTTTGTATACGACGCGTACCGCAGGTTAATAACAATGTATTCGGACGTCGTAATGGAAAAAGCCGCGGGCATCGAGCCGGCGGATGACATGGGTATCCGCAAGCAGCTCGAAAGGATAATGGACAAATTAAAGAGGGAAAAAGGATATTCCAGCGATACAGATATGACCGCCGACGACCTCAAGGTGATCTGCAACCAGTACAAGGCAAAGATAAAGGAAGTCTTGAAGAAGGAATTCCCGGACGACCCGATGGAACAGATGTGGGGCGGGATCGGCGCTGTATTCGCTTCATGGAACGGCAAGCGCGCGATCAGCTACCGCCGCATCGAGGGGATACCCGATGAATGGGGCACGGCCGTAAACGTCCAGACGATGGTCTTCGGCAACATGGGTGAGGATTCTGCTACGGGCGTCGCCTTCACCCGTAATCCCGGAAACGGCGAGAACGGTTTCTACGGGGAATACCTTATTAACGCGCAGGGCGAAGATGTCGTCGCGGGTATCCGCACGCCCGGCCCGATAAACGGGTATTCGAAATCGGAACATAACAAGTCCCTGAAGACGCTCGAAGAGGTGATGCCTAAGATATACAAGGAGCTTGTCGATTTCCGCAAGCGCCTCGAAAAACATTACCATGACATGCAGGACATCGAGTTCACGATAGAGAAGGACAGGCTTTTCATGCTCCAGTGCCGTTCCGGTAAACGCAACGGCCCGGCCGCTGTCCGCATGGCTGTCGATATGCTCAAGGAAAAATTGATAGATAAGCAGACCGCGGTGATGCGCGTGACACCGGCGCAGCTCGATGAGCTTTTGCATCCTATCATCGACCCGAAAGTCGAATTGGCGCACAAGCCCATGGCAAAAGGCCTTCCGGCCGGGCCGGGCGGCGCGTGCGGCCAGATAGTGTTTTCCGCGCATGACGCAGTAGAATGGAGGAAGCAGGGAAAGAAAGTCATCCTCGTCCGCGAGGAGACCAATCCCGAGGACGTCGAAGGCATGAGGGCTGCGGAGGCCATACTTACGGCGCGCGGCGGCATGACTTCGCACGCGGCGCTTGTCGCGCGCGGATGGGGCAAATGCTGCGTCGTAGGATGCGGTGCGCTGCACGTCGATTACGATAAAAAAGAGATGAGGGCCGAAGGCAAGACCCTTAAGGAAGGCGATTGGATAACCTTGAACGGCACAAAAGGCAACGTCTACGAAGGTAAGCTGCCGATGATGGACGCTTCCTCGGAAAACCAATTGCTCAACGATTTCCTCAAGGTCTGCGACACCATAAAGAAGCTTGGGGTCAGGACCAATGCCGATACACCGGATGACGCTACAAGGGCGCGCCAGTTCGGCGCAGAGGGCATCGGCCTCTTCAGGACAGAGCATATGTTCTACGGAAAGGGTTCTGACGAGCCTCTCTTCTTATTAAGGAAGATGATAGTCTCGAAGACCCTGGATGAGAGGAAGAAAGCGATAAATGAGCTCTTCCCGTACGTCAAGAAGGACATCAAGGGCACGATCGAGGCGATGGACGGCTACCCTGTCGTCATCAGGCTGCTCGACCCGCCGCTGCACGAGTTCGTGCCGCGCGAAAAAGAAAAGCTCGAACAGCTCGCCAAGGACTTGAACATATCCATGGACGAGCTTTCAAAGCGCGCCGAGAACCTGCATGAGTCGAACCCGATGATGGGCCATCGCGGCGTCCGTTTAGGGGTGACCTATCCCGAGGTTAGCGAGATGCAGATCCGCGCGATATTCGAATCTGCCGCCGAGCTTATAAAGGAAGGCAAGAAGCCCTATCCTGAGATAATGATACCGGTCGTATGCGACGTCAAAGAGCTCAACGACCAGATGGCAATATATAAGAAGGTATACGACGAGGTTGTCTCGAAATATAACCTCAAGGCCATAAAGTGCATGTTCGGGACGATGATAGAGATACCGAGGGCCGCGATAGTCGCAGACAAGCTCGCGACTGTAGCCCAGTTCTTCTCGTTCGGGACCAACGACATGACACAGATGGGCTTCGGTTTCTCGCGCGATGACATCGGCGGGTTCCTCCCGGATTACCTGAAGAAGGGTATACTCCCGGACGACCCGTTCCAGACGATCGACCAGGAAGGCATCGGAGAAATAATCAAGATAGGCATCGAACGGGGCAGGAAAGGCCGCAAGGACCTCGAGGTCGGCATCTGCGGCGAACACGGCGGAGACCCGCGTTCAGTGGAGTTCTGCCACAGGGTAGGGATGGACTACGTGAGCTGCTCGCCGTTCCGCGTGCCTATCGCAAGGCTTGCCGCGGCACAGGCTGTACTTAAGGAAAAATAAGGACCGGCCATGGAACCGATCAAGGCGTATCTCAAGGATATAGAGAAGATAGCGCTTTTGACCGCCGAAGAAGAGATAGAGTTATCTAAACTGGCTAAAAAAGGCGACGTCAAGGCGGAGAAGAGGATGATACAATCGAACCTCCGTCTTGTCGTCAGCATAGCCAAGAAATACAGCTACTTCGGTGTTCCGCTGCTGGACCTTATAGAAGAAGGCAACCTCGGCCTGATGAAGGCCGTAAAAAAATTCAACCACAAGAAGGGGTTCCGTTTCTCGACTTACGCCGCATGGTGGATAAAACAATACATCCTCCGCGCGGTCGCAAACCAGGGAAAGACGGTCAGGATCCCGGTCTACATGATGGAGTTGACGTCGAGGTGGAAGAAGACCATCGAAAAGCTTTCCCAGAAACTGGGAAGGAAACCTACGACCGCCGAGATAGCGAAGTCGATGCAGATACCCGTAAGGAAGGCGCAGGAGCTCGAGACCGTAATGACGCAGCCTACTTCGCTCGAGTCACCGGTAGGCGAGGACGACAGCGGGACGATGATGGACCTTATCGAGGACACTAAGGCGTCCTCAGCCAGCGATGAGATGTCCAACTTCCTCCGCCAAGAGAAGATCACCGACCTCTTCAAAAAGATGAACAAGAGGGAGCAGGAGATCCTAAACATGCGGTTCGGCCTTAAAGACGACGCCCCGCATACGCTCGAAGAGGTGGCGGACAAATTCAAGATAACGCGGGAGAGGGTAAGGCAGATAGAAGAGGCGGCATTAAGGAAACTCAGGAAGAACATGACGACCCAGGAGATGCAATAATGAATGATCCCAAGATCGTTGAAGAACTGAAAAAGTCGATCCGCGATATACCCGACTTCCCGAAGAAGGGTATAATATTCAAGGATATCACCACTCTCCTCAAAGACGGCAGGAAATTCCAGGGTGCGATTGACTGCCTCGTTGAAAGATATAAGGGAAAGAAGATAGACAAAGTCGTCTCGATAGAGGCGAGGGGTTTCATATTCGGCAGCGCCATAGCTTACAGGCTCGGCGCAGGCCTCGTCCCCGTCCGGAAAAAAGGCAAATTGCCGCATGAGACACACAGGGTAGAGTACGAATTGGAATACGGGACCGATTCGCTTGAGATACACAAGGACGCGATAAACCCCGGTGACAATGTTTTGCTGATTGACGACTTGCTGGCAACAGGCGGCACGATGAGCGCCGTATCCGGCCTCATCGAAAAGATGGGGGCCAAGATAGTCGAAGTCGCTTTTCTCATCGAATTGACATTCCTTAAAGGCCGCGAACGCCTTAAGGACAGGCAGGTCTTCTCGCTGATAGAATTTTGATTCCGGGCCTGTAGCTCATCTGGATAGAGCAGCGGTTTCCTAAACCGCGTGCGGGAGGTTCGAGTCCTCTCAGGCCCACCAGATATACCAAGGACGATAACGAAAGGTCCCTTTTATGATAGACTTCCACACGCATACATTGTTAAGCGACGGGTCGCTCCTGCCGTCGGAACTTGTGAGGAGGGCTTACGCTGCCGGCTATAAGGGCATTGGCCTGGCCGACCACGCCGACGCCTCCAATATCGATTTTCTCGTACCGAGGATAGTCAAGGCGGCCAAGGTCCTTACATCATCGAAGATAAAAGTGGTCCCGGGGATAGAGCTCACCCATGTCCCGCCCAAAGACCTGCGGGGACTCGTGACATACGCGCGCGCCAACGGCATAAAATTAATTTTAGTCCACGGAGAGACGATAGTCGAGCCGGTCATACCCGGGACCAATGCTGAGGCATTGGAATGCGACATAGACATACTCGCCCATCCCGGCCTCATAACGTTAAAAGACGCCAGGACCGCCGCGAAACGCGGCATATATCTTGAGATAACGGCGAAAAACGGCCATTCGCTCACGAACGGGCATGTCGCCCGCGTCGCCGCGCAGGCGAGGGCAAAGCTCGTCTTAAATACCGACTCACACGATCCGGAAGACCTGATCACGGAAGACATGGCGGAAAATATACTTACGGGATGCGGGCTTTCGGCCGGGCAAATAAAGGCGATTTTCGTCAATTCTTTGTCACTTTTAGCCAATTTATAATTTTTTTATTGACAAAAAATTACTACTATGCTATATTTTGCTCAATGATGTTAACCGAGAGGAGGTGACACAAAAAATCATGTTCAAGAACAACGTATGGAAAATGGTGACGGTACTCTTTGTTATATCATTGCTGATCGGAATGGCAGTACCGAGCTATGCCGCTAACGCCGGAAGCAAACTGCGCAGAGGTTTAGCCAACTTTGCGACAGGTTGGGTTGAGATCCCTATCGCGATGGATAAGTCGATAAAGGAGAGCAATCCGGTATTCGGTGTCATAGTTGGCGGCATAAAAGGAACGGTCAAGGGCGTTGTCAGGACGGCCTCTGGTCTTTTTGACACCGTAACGTTCCCGATTCCTCCGTATGAAAAAACCTGGTTGAACCCAGAATTCATCGGACAGCCGACGAATTAACATCAGTTAATAGAGTTCCTATAGGACATTATAATAAATAGAGGGATGGAAGAAATTCTGTCCCTCTCTTACTATGGGAAAAGATGAAAAGACCCTGTTTTCGCGTCGCGATCTATTTTTTTCTCATTCCACTGGTCACCCTGTCTGCCGGCGGCTGCGCTACGACCGGACAGGGATCACCCGCCGTTGAAAAAAATCTTGCCGTTTCCCCGCTACTGAGATTTGACGATATTCCCGTACCTGCGGGCTTTTCACAACTCCCCAAAGAATCGTTCATATTCCAGACCGAGTCCGTACGGGCAGGCGTCCTGAGATACGAGGGCAAGGCCGGGCAGGAATCTGTCATGCAGTTCTACAAACAGCATATGCCCGCTTACAATTGGCAGCCAATTAACACAATAGAATTCGGGCTGAAACAGATGAGTTTCGAAAAACCCGGACAAAACTGCATCGTTGTAATAGAAGGCAGCAGGACCAAATCCACGATTACCATCTCCGTAGGCCCGAAATCCGAAAAACCGAAATCCCCCTTAAAGTAAACGCTTGACGGCCACCCCGAGTTCGTCTTAAGGAAGCTGCGCCAAAATGATATCCCGGAAAAGGAGTTGCGAATTCCGGATGATATCACTATAATAGGATTTGATCATGGTCCGAAGACGGCTGCCGAGGCATCTTCGGGGAATAGAAGAAAGGGGGTTAAAATGCGAATGATTCTTGTCTTTATATTTGCTGTCTCTGTCTTGGGAGTCTGTATTAGGCCAACTGCCTGCGCCGATACTATCATCTTAAATGACGGCAGGAAGATGGAAGGGGTCATTACCGAAGAGGGAAATGACTACTACAACGTAAGGATCAAGATCGGCACGATGAAGATCAACAAGGACATGGTGGCGGAAATAAAAAAAATACCCGCGGAGGAGAACTTCGTCAACCTCGGGAACCAGTACCTCGCTGCAAATAATTTAGATGCCGCCATAGAACAATACAATAAAGCCCTCCGGGCGAACGCGGATTACCAGCCAGCTAAAGACGCGCTCGCAAAAGCGGAAAAGATCAAGGGTAAAGCTGAGGCAAAGAAAAGGAGAGAGCTGGAACAGAGGGAAATGGAAGAGGCTAAAAAGAAGGACAAGGTCAAAAGCGGGTTCGGCTTTACGATCGACGTTTCAAACGGCACGGTCGCCCTGTCCAATGTCGCCTCCGGCGGAAAAGCGGAAGCCGTTGGGTTAAGACCGAAAGACGAAATAATACAGATCAATGATATGGCCGCCGGCGGAAAATCCCTTGAAGAGATAACCGACTACCTTTCTAAGGGCGATAATGCCGCTTTTGTTTTCCTCATACAGAGGGAATGCGAACTTACCAGGAAAAAGATCGACTACCAGAAACATTCTTTCGTCGGGGTGGGGATATTCCTGGATGCCGCAGGCAACGACCTCCTGATCAACAGCGTCATAGTGGGTGAACCGGCCGATCTTTCCGGCATAAAGTCGAAGGACAAGATCGTCTCGATCGACGGGAAATCCGTATCCGGTATGTCTGTCGACGAAGCGGCGGCGCTCATAAGCGGCGCCGAATCTTCCAAGCTCAAGATAGTGATCCAACGTTCCGTGGAGATGGAAAGAAAATAGAAGTTTACGGGGGCGTCCTGAACGCCATATGCCCCCGCCGATGGTTCATTAAAAAATACCCTAAAAACAGCAAAAAATGCTTGACAAACACCCCCTATTATGTTAATTTAAGCACAAAGTTAGGCTCTACCATCATGGATGGTTTCAGACATGGCGAGAGAGGAGGGATGAACTTAAAACGCCGGAAGCTATCAAAATCATGATGATAAGCAATATAAATGGAAAATACGTGGGTTTGTTTTTTAAACCTGTTTCGTAATATAACTTAACCAAGGAGATTCGAAAATGAAGTTAATGAAAGTTCTCTTCGTAGCTGCGATAGTAGTCGCGATAGCGGCTCCTACGTTCGCTGCGGTACAGAACATTAAAGTTAGCGGTTCCATAGAGGAACAGGCTATCTACATGTCCAACTTTGACCTCGCGTCAAAGAGCGAAGAAAGCACCGCAAGGCGCTTTTCGCCTGTGGTTGACCCCGGCCAGATGACAGGTTCGGGCAACTCCATAAACGAAGACTCGGAATCCTTCGTTCTCCAGACCATAAAGGTCGGAGTGGATTCAGACCTGACCGATAACGTCTCGGCTTCGATCGTCTTATCGAACCAGGCTAAATGGGGAGATAACCTCATCGCCAGGGACGCTGTTAGTGTGAACAAGGCCTTCGTCACATTGAAGGAGTTCTTCTATCAGCCGTTGACATTAAAGATCGGACGTCAGGACCTGAGATTCGGTAACGGTTTCATAGTCGGTCCTGGTATCTACAGGGATCCGCAGGGCACGTTCGCTCTTCCTGGTGTGGACTTGGCGCCTGACCGGTTTAACCTGGGTGGCGGAAACAACTTCTACTTCCCGGGCGGTGCTAACGGTTTGCAGTTTAGCGATGCTACATACTATGACGCTATACGCGCGACCTTAGACCTGGATCCGTGGACGGTTGATGCTATCTACTCGAAGATCAGCCAGAGCGGAACCGCGAGAGTCGATGAAGAGTTGGCCGGAGCCAATGTCGCATACAAGTTCGACCAGTACAATGCGAAAGCCGAAGCCTACTATTTCTTCAAGTATAATCCCGGCTTGAACGACGACATGGGATTGATTGATCCTGTCGATTACTTAGCGACCGGCGGCGCGTTCGGCGGTTTCATATTGGACCAGTCCGTTCCGGGCGTAGGAGCCAGGGTATACGAGAAGGAAGAAACACATGTATTCGGTATGAGGGGTGATATCGATCCGATCGAGAACCTCGTACTTTCCGGTGAAGGCGCGTTACAGTGGGGCCAGCTCAAGGACTCTGAAGGTCCGTGGGGCAAAGGCACCGACAACGGCTCTATCAACAGAGGCAAGTTAGCCTGGGCGATCAATGCCTATGGTAACTATACCTGGAAAGAAGTCGCCTACAAACCTAATTTAGGCTTAGGCGTCGAAATTCTTTCAGGCCAGAACGCCGGCAACAGCGGCAAGTGGACCGCATGGGATCCGATGTTCAGGGGCAACTCCCTGTCCATGATCCGCGGTTACATGGCCGGTCAGCAGGCTGCGTTCAACAACGTCGGTGGTAACATCTACCAGACGCTAGACATGAAAGATCCGTCAGG
This sequence comes from Candidatus Omnitrophota bacterium, assembly GCA_028716565.1. Classification (NCBI taxonomy): domain Bacteria; kingdom Pseudomonadati; phylum Candidatus Omnitrophota; species Candidatus Omnitrophota bacterium. The sequence goes on along the minus strand of JAQUPL010000001.1, from coordinate 206,843 downwards.
TTCGACCGACGCGATAACGATGTATATCGATGGCGGATTGAAACCGATGGACGATCTCTCGATCAAGGCGAGATGGCTGCACTTCTGGACCGAGAAGAAACCGGTCGACGGAAGAAGCAGAAACCTCGGTGATGAGGTCGATACGACGATCCTGTACGATTACACGGAAGATGTCCAGTTTGATCTGACTGGCGCCGTGTTCGTTCCGGAGACGTTCTATGACAACAACAGTGATGGTTTCACCAAGAGCACGACCCCTGCTGTGATCGTGACTGGCGGTGTGAAAGTAACCTTCTAACATCAGTTAGATGGAAAACCCCCTGGGGCGAAATCCCCAGGGGGTTTTTTTATCCGCGAAGCGAGTAATCCCAACAAGCGCGCTTGTTGGGATATAATAAAGGACCTTCATGTCTGATTCTCCTCTATATATAGCCGTTGTCTGGCACATGCACCAGCCTTTCTATAGGAACCTCGTTACCGGCGAGACGGTAATGCCGTGGGTCCGGCTCCATGCCGTCAAGGATTATCTGGACATGGTAAAGATCCTGCAGGGTTTCCCGTATATCCACCAGACCTTTAATCTCGTCCCGTCCCTTATCGAACAGATAGAGGATATGCTTGATCCCGGCTCGAAAAAAGACAGGTCATATGAACTCACCCTGAAGAAACCTGCCGATCTTACCGAACAGGAAAAACTTTTTATCCTGCGCAATTTTTTTATGGCGAATTGGGACACGATGATAAAACGCTTCCCGAGATATTACGACCTGCTGGTAAAAAGGGGAAGGCACTTTTCCCCTGAAGATGCCCTAGCCGCGATCAAGCGCTTCACTCCGCAGGATTTCACCGATCTCCAGCTGCTTTTTAACCTTGCCTGGATAGACCCTGTCTTCAGGGAAAAAGACCCCCAACTCAAGGAACTTGCCGGGAAAGGGAAATACTTTTCCGAGGAAGACAAGAAGTTGGTCATGAAAAAACAGCTAGGGATCATGCAGGAGATAATACCTACCTACAAGGATATGCAAGAGAAGGGCAGCATAGAGGTGTCCGTTTCACCGTTCTTCCACCCGATACTGCCTTTACTGTGCGATTCCGACACGGCAAAGATATCCTATCCGGAGATCAGGCTGCCCAAGATAAATTTCCGCCATCCGGAAGACGCCAAGGCACAGTTAGATATGGCGGTAAAATTCTATACGGAGAAGTTCGGAAGGCCGCCGAGGGGCATGTGGCCTTCAGAAGGGTCGGTAAGCGAACAGGCCGCAGACCTTATAATAGACGCGGGGCTTAAATGGGCCGCTACGGACGAAGAGATACTTTTCAGGTCGCTCGGGAGGGAAAAAACGCAGGAAGCCCTCTACAGGCCGTATATGCTTGAAAGAAAGCAGGGCGGATTATCGCTTATATTCAGGGACAGGGCCTTATCGGATTCCATAGGCTTCGTATACCAGAGCTGGAGCGCGGAAAATGCCGCGGGAGACCTGCTAAACCGCCTGCGCGCGATCAAGGGGAGGCTCCCGAAATCCAAAGTCCCGTATCTTGTCCCTATAATCCTTGACGGAGAGAACGCGTGGGAGTTTTATCCTAACGACGGCGGCGACTTCCTTAACTGTTTATACAGGAACGCTTCGAACGACCCGGCTTTAAAGTTCGTAACGGTATCGGAATACCTGGACGAGTTCCCGGTTCAGGATAAGCTTAACAGGCTCCATCCGGGTTCATGGATAAACGCTAACTTCTGTATATGGATAGGACATGAGGAAAAGAATAAAGCGTGGGAATATCTCTCAGAGACCAGGAGCGTACTTAAGGACTACGAGAAGCAGCAGCCTGACCCCGATACCCTCAGGAAGGCATGGAAAGAGATCTACATAGCCGAGGGAAGCGACTGGAACTGGTGGTACGGTGATGACAATTCCTCGGCCAACGATGAGGAATTTGACCGGCTCTTCAGGTCGCACCTCGCGAATGTCTACACCCTGATAGGCAAAGAACCTCCCGAGTACCTATCCTTGCCGATAAGGACAAAGAAGGCGAAGATCGTAAGGGAGCCTTACGGTTTCACAAAACCCGTGATAGACGGAATGGACACGAACTATTTCGAATGGATAAACGCGGGCCTGATCGATACCAGCAAGCGCGGCGGCACTATGCACCAGTCGGAAACGATAATAAAACAGATATATTTCGGTTTCGATTCGGAGGCCCTTTATTTACGGTTTGATATTCCCCCGGACCGGGAGAACGAAAATAAGGAAGAATACGGCCTTAACCTCTTGTTCCAGGAAAAAGGGATAAAGGTTTCCGCGCCGCTTTTGCGCAACAGCAAGGATCCACAATATACAATATCCGAAAAATCGAAAGACGGGACATGGGCAGAGGTAAAAAGAGACGCCGCCGTCGCCTATGATAAGATACTGGAATTGGCCGTAAAGTTCAATGACATCAAGGCCGGGCCGGGAGACCTGCTAAAGCTGACGGTTACGGTCGAGGCCGCCGGCACCGTGATAGAACGCTGCCCGGAGTCCGGGGAGATAGAAATAACGCTCCCGGGGCCGGATTACGAATCCCAGGCCTGGACCGTATAGCCGCAATCCATTGACAGGTAATAAAATAACGTATATACTCTAAATCAAATGAACATCATACTAGTTTGCGTTTTAACGGCGGTCGTCTTTTTCGTGATCTATATCCTCTCGTCCAGGGAAGATAGGAAAATAAACGAGAAATACGCCACGCGCGGGAAGGTCGAGGAATACTGCGCGGGAGAGAAGGAGAGAAGGAGATGCGAACGTTTCGATACCGAACTCGACCTTAAATACAACCTCATCCCTGCCTCGAGATCTGATTTCATGACCAACACGAAAAACATAAGCAAGTCGGGTATTTCCATTTTGGTATACGAGATACTGCCGAAAGACTCGCTGATCGATATGGAAATCTCGGTACCAAACTCAAAAGAGACCATAAAATTAAGGGGAAAGGTCGCCTGGTGCGAGGGTTGTAACGGCATTGAGCGCCTCGATAAAGACGGCAAGCGGACTTTTCTGGTCGGCATTGAGTTCCTGGAAACCGAAAAGAAACACCAGAATATGCTTATGGAATACATAGACAAACACCTGTCTGTAAATAAAAAAGGAGGCAACGATGGCAGTACCAAGAGGGCTCAGGACCAAAAGAAGAAAGAAACGTATGTCCGGTAAACCCCATAGGGGCCCGAAGAAGTAACCAGCGTCCGGGCGCGGGCAAATTCGATGAATAATAGCTTCAGTAAAGACGCCTGCCGGATAGTCCTTAAAGCCGGGAAATACCTCAAAGAAAACAGCAGGAAGATCAAGAGCATTGCCTTCAAGGGTTCGATAAACCTCGTGACGAATGTCGATCGCGAGGTTGAGGGCTTGCTTATACGTTCTTTGCGCAAGGCATTCCCGGAGATAGGATTTTTGTCCGAAGAGATCGGGGAAATAAGGGCGGGTTCCGACCTTAAATGGGTAATAGACCCCATTGACGGGACCACGAATTTCGCCCACGGTTTTCCTTTTTATTCCATTTCAGTAGCCCTTGAAAAAGACAAAAAACCTATACTTGGCATAGTATATGACCCCGAACGCCGCGAGCTTTTCTTCGCCGAACGCGGCCGGGGCGCCTTCCTGAACGGCAAACCCATAAAAGTAAGCGCCCAAAAAGACCTTAAAAAGAGCCTTTTGATGACCGGTTTTTCCTATAATTTGGGCAAAACCATGGAGACAAATCTAAGGCATTTCAGGAGTTTCCTCATAGTTTCACAGGCAGTAAGGAGGGCCGGCAGCGCGAGCCTTGACCTTTGCAATGTGGCCTGCGGCAGGCTTGACGGGTACTGGGAATTAGGTCTGAACCCCTGGGACACGGCCGCCGCCTGGCTCATAGTCAAAGAAGCAGGGGGAGAGGTGACCACATTTTCGGGTAAACCTTATGGCCATTACCTAAAAGAAATACTGGCATCAAACGGAAAGATCCACCGGCAGATGTCAAAGATACTGTCGAAAAAGAGATCCTGAAACACAAATCCCCGATAAATCTTTACCTTAAAAGCCAAAATCCAGCGTCTTTTTAGCCCCGTTTGCTCTCAAGCTCAACGTCCTATAATATATCTTATGTTAAGTACGTGAGCACACGGAATAAGCTGTGGACAACTCCCTTGTGCTTAAGGCATTTTCCTGGTAAGTGTAATTACGGCGGGATAAATCGAGCCGTCCCCGAAGCGGCCATTGATGAGGTCCATCGCCCCAAGAAGCGATTCTCGGCTCCTCTGCGCCTCAAATAACGGCGGATACCTGGTATGGGTAAGATTGCCGCCTGTCACTCCGAGAGCCCTTATTTTGGGCGTTTTTGGCCCTAATTTGGCCATTATCTTAAGGCAACGCCGGTATATCTCATAGCCGTCATCTATGGCTTCCGGGAAGGTCTTTTGGCACCCGAAGTTGCCTATCTCAGGGCCATTGAGCCACAGGTGCACTGTGGCCGCGGCAAGGCCGGCATTGCGCAGGCGCTCCGCGACCATATCGCTCAGAAGCCGTATCCATGCGTTAATAAATGTAACATTTGCTGTGGATCTGGGCAGCGTATATGAATGGCCCATAGATTTGGGCTCGTCATCCCGCGGCTCGGACACCGGTTTGAGCGATTCTTCCGCATGCAAAGACGCGTATAAATTAAGCCCATTTTTGCCTAAATTTTTCTCCAAAAAATCAGGAGATTTAGCGTAGAGATCAAGGCAAGTTTTTACTCCCAAATCCCAAAAGACTTTTTTAGTGCTCTCCCCCACCCCGCACAATTTTTCGACCGGTGTTTTGGCCAAGATTTCGGCTAAATTTGCTTCGTCCAGGGCGGCCACGCCATTGGGCTTATTTAACTTTGAAGCGAGTTTGGCAAGGAGGCAATTTTTGGCTATGCCTACAGAGGCTGTTATACTAAAATTTTCATGTATTTTTCGCTGTATATCTCTTGCTAATAACAGTCCGCCGCTAGGCGGACGGTTCCCCACGTCTACCTGAAATTCATCTATCGAAACATAAACTGTCTCAAACCCGTATCCTTTGATAAGCTCCAGTATCCGGCCCGAGGTCCAGATATATTTTCCCTGTTCCGCGGGCACAAAATTAAGTTCCGGGCATATCTTGAAGGCCTCCTCAGAAGGCATCCCTGAGCCGATGCCTAAGGCCTTGGCCTCATAACTGGCCGCGCAAACGACCGTGTGGCGCTTGTTCTCGCGCGTGCCCACTATCAGGGGCCTGCCTTTGAGCCGCGGATTGGCCGCCTGTTCAATGGACGCGAAGAACGCGTCCATGTCTATGTGCAGGATCATGTGTCATGACAGGGGCCGTCCCCATGTGGGGACAGTCCCTGTCATTCGATTATCCTATCTATCTGCCAGCGGTAGGTCGTGTTATTAAATGATATCTGGTACAGGCAGGTCCCGGTATCCACCGAAAAGAAATTGATGACCTCCCGGCCGCGGCGTTCCTGCCAGTTATAGGTTATCTTTCTTATCCTGTGGACCTTGTTGTTGCGGATGAACGCGCGCGGGTAGATCCCGAAGCCCTTAAAATACACCAGGACTTCTATCTTTTCGTCCAGTATCCCGGGGTCGACACTGTCTTCGGTCTCGGGAATGTGGCGGTCCCACCGCGCTTTGGGGTTGAAGCCTGATATAGGCATCGCTTAATACTTTCTTACAATGTTGACGAGCTTTCCTATGATGGTGAAATCTTTACGTATCGGAGGATACTTCCTGTTCGCCGCCTCCAGGAACGGTTTGCCGGCGCCGGTCTTCAATCTTTTTAAGGTGACTTCGTTATTATCCAGTAAGGCGGCGATGATGTCGCCGTTGTCGGCCGTCTTCTGTTTCCTGATAACTGCTATGTCGCCGTCCATAATGCCCGCGTCTATCATGCTCTCACCTTTGACCTTCAAGGCAAAGGTGTTCTCCCGGGCGATCTCGACATAGCCCTCGGTATCTTCATAGGCCAATTTCGGCTCCCCGGCCGCGATACTGCCTATTAACGCTATGCCCCGGGACTTGTTGTTTTCACGTTTGAGATAACCTTTTCTTTGGAGCGCCTTAAGATAGTCCCTAACCGTTCCTGTGGAAGCAAAACCCATCTCCCCTGCTATCTCCCTTATGGTCGGAGGCAGGTTCTCCCCCACTCTCTCACGGATAAATTTCAGGACTTTCTCTTGCTTGGCGGTCAATTCTACTTGGGGTTTCATAGGCAGGAATATACCACACATTTGTGTGGGTGTCAAGATTTTTAGGCGGGATTATTTAGGACCTTGAGGCGCGTTACTTACAACCTGTCCATTTTAAACACGCTTTTTATTTTATGTCCTTTTTATAACAAATAACAAGATCGATGATAACACCAATAAATTCTTCTACCACTTCCTCTAAAATTATCTTTTGCGGCTTAGAAAATAATCGATATGCATGAACCAAGTTACTCCTAACAGAATAAAGCGCTTTCGCTGCGTTGTCTTCAGTTTTTAAACTTAATTGCTGCAAGAGATTATTGCATAGATCTCGTAATTCCAACGTGTCGTTTGTATAATTAAATAAATTTGCAACTCGATTCTTTTCTGATTTGATAGAATTTAACTTGTCTCCTATATCGAAAAAGCCTCCATAGTCATTTTCAGAAAGATTAGAGTAATCATCTAGACACTTCGCCAGTTCATCTTTAAAAATGTCAAATATAACTATTTCAATAACTTGATACAGAGATAAAAACGCATGAATGACATCGTTATCATCTAATATATCAGTAAATAAGTCATATATATACGTATTAGCAATTAGCCTGCTTGACATCTTACGTAGTTTGATATTTTTATCTAACTCTTCATAAAATTTACTGACTCGTTTATTCACAGTTTCTATTTTATCTTTATACCGATAACCATACTTAAAAAGATCTGGCAGATAAAATTTGATATTAAAATCTTTTATTTTACTAATTTGATTTTTTGCTAATAATAAAACGATATCGCTGTCATTATAAAAATCTAAAATTGATAGTTGTTCCGTTTTTAAAATCGGGGTTTTTGCGGGTAAGCCTTCGCCCTGTAATAACTTTTGAAAAGCAGCAAAAGCACAAGGTAGAAAATATTCATCGTTGGCATAATCGTGCTCAACTGAAAGAAGCGCCTGAACAGGAAACAACCATCCGATTATTTCGCCACTTTCCACTTCATAAACACGAAAAATATCATTTTCATGTGTTGCAGCATTAATAAACAAATGCATTTCAAACGCATCGGCGGAATATGGTTCCTCCACCTGCAATAAATATGGCACATTTATTGCTTCTCCATTAAACTCTAGAGAAAAAACTTTTTCACCAGGCAAAAAGTTTGGTAATCCTAAATTAACTTTTTCCCCTTCCATATCTCCTATTGTTAATGTCATGATTAAATTTGGCTTAAGTATTTCTGATAAGCATTATCAACAGCTGCTTCTATTACGCCATAAGAATCTGTATTGCTATTAAATAATTCACGAAAGAAGTATTGAAAATACATACGTTGAGCATTACCAATTTTCTTAGATTTTAAGCGAATGTCATCAAGTACCTTAAGAAGCTTGTTATACCCTTCGTCTGGATTGGTCTGAAATTTTATATTGGCGATGATAGGATTTAAGGACTCAAAATTATCAATAACATCGAAATCCTTCAATCTACCTACCGCGGCCCCAAAAGCAGATAACGTTTGATTTTTCTTAAAAATTGATTCAACATCAACTCCAAATGGATTGCCTCCAAAACTTTTTGCTACTTCTGGGTTAAGCTTCCAATTATCACCAATACTAACCATCTTCATGAGAAATACATGGAATGACAGTAAAAATCCACGAAAGATATCTTGGTTTTGATTTTCCTTCGCTAGTTTTTCTAACCCTTTAATATTTTCCAGAAGCTCAAATTTATCAATTGGCAACTCGTTACGTTCCAGATACGAATTAAATCCGTCCATAACATCTCTAAATTTATAATCAGTAAGATGAGTTGCTCTTTGCTCCTCAACTTCGGATATCAACCTTAGTCCTGCCACTTCAGCATTCAAATAATCAGAATAAAGAATCTCTATTTGATGCCGTAAGCTCATTGGAGTTTGCCCTGTATTCAAAGTTAACATTCGGTAAAGGATGCCAATACGATTTACGCTAATGTATAATTCTATTCTTATATTACTATTAAGGATTTTTTTTAATAATTCCTCATCGAATTGTTTCATCAATTCATCGCGTAATTCTAATAGAGTATAGGTGCGCTGTAGACCATCTAAAATCAAAAGATGCTTGATATTCTTTTTCATAAAATTCACCAAAAATTCTGGTTTTGCTTTAGCTTCTTTAACAAAATCGCCGGCATCAATTTCTTCCTCAAACGCCAGGACAAGAGGAGGAATAACGCACCCCAACTTTAAATCGTCTTTTAAAAGCGCATAAATTGTTGATGAGGATTTTACCCGTCTGCGCTGAAATATGTTACTGTCTAAAATAGAGGACGCAATCTCAAGATAGTTTCCTATTGAGATCTCAAAGGCAAGATTTGTCGCATTTATTCTTTTATCTTCCAAGCAAGAGATTAGATCCATGTTACCCCCTTTATTTAATTATTCGGTTGATATGCTTTTTGTCCGATAATTTTGTGCATTATTTCCTATCCCTTTGGACACTTCCCCTATTTTATTTTTAGTTATTTCGAATTCTCTATAATAAAAATAGCTACAAAAGGTATTCATTAACTTCACTAATAATTTTATTAGCCTCAAAAGCGAAATCTGTAGCCGTTGTTTCTTTTAATATTTTAACATCGTAAAATGGCATAATAAATATTCCATTGGCCTTGTATTTTTTCAAAAGATTTTGCAACGTTTTTTTATTCCAATAACTAGCCCAATCTTTTAACCAAATATCTTTTACCATTTCTTTATTTTTACCTTTAAGTCCATTTTTATCGAGTAACGTTAAAAGCCGATTTGTAGATTTGGGTTTTTCTTCAATCTTTTTTAGCGCCTGGATAAACCTCTTCTTGTTTGTATCCTTTCTAAGATAATCAAAATCTAATATAAAAGCATATTTTATACCTAGGTCGTTACAAAATGACGAGAAGAGAGCTATTTTCTCATCATTAATTCCCCCTAATTGATACAGGCATTCTCTAGAAATGGATAGGCTCTCAGTAAAATACTGCGGCAAAGCAACTAGGTCCTCACTCCCCTCAACAAATATTACTTTATTCATGAAAAATAATTCTCTATGTCTAAAATTAAAAATACCCTCCTTCTTGTCTTTTATTGCTTGTACAGTCTTTTCATTGTTGATTCTTGTAACGTGAGTTATTGTATCAGATTTTGTAAATTTAAATACTTTATCTATTGCTTCTAAACTGATGAAATATGGCGAGTGAGTCGAAATAAAAAATTGCTTCTTTTCTTTATTTGCGACTTCTTTAATAAATTCAATAAATCTCAGCTGTGCCTGAGGATGAAGCGAAATTTCTGGTTCATCAATTAAAATCGTATTCGCATCGCTAATAATAATATTATATACAAGATTTAATAGATGATTATAGCCATAGCCTGAATTATCAATATTTACGCTTATATTCCCCTCTTCAAATACTAAATCCACTTTTCTACTATCTTTATAAGGATCCCTTCTAATCTGTTTACCTGCAATTTTTTTAAATACTTCTAATATTTTAAAGTATTTTTCTCTACGTCGCTGGTCCCCGTCATGAAATAAGTCAAACATTATTTTTTTAAGATTTGAACCTTTTATTCCTTGACGTCCATCATCTACCTTTATAATCTCGTCTATTTTTCTTTTTGAATGAATGTAATAGGTGCGTCGAAGATAAGAAAGAAATTCACGTATTTGAGGAACAATTACATTATTAAAAAATCTATTATTACGATTTAGATTCGCATTTTCAATTAGAAAGTGCGAATCTGCTAAATAATCATCCAAACTTACATATTTTAAAGTATTATTTTCAATGCATACTAAATTTATATTTCCCCATCCAACCTGAATTATTCTAAAAACATGTCGATTAAAATCTAAAATAAACCTTAATTTTAATAAATCTATATCTTTTACGTCTCTTATTAGCTTTTCTTCTAGCACCCTTTCTTCTTGAAGATTACGCTTCGACGTTGATAAATCTTTAACATGCTCACGAAATGAGTCGTTTGCATTAAATACAATTTCTAATTCGATATTACCTTCATTTTGATGAACAAAATCAGTCATTTTATCAATATTAGATGATATGGTCTTAATTTTATCCAAAATATCGCCGGCTGGGAAAGATGACTCTTGATCTATGAGAGACCCGATAGAATTAATGCGTCCGGTTGTTTCTAAATTCTCCAATAATATTTCTCCAAAAATCCAAAGAATTTCCAATCCTGCAGTCTTACCAGAATTATTCTCTCCTATAAAAACATTGACTGAACCTAAATTATCTAAAACTTGTTCTTCTTTGCCTATGCTTTTAAAATTTTTAATTTTTATTGAATAAATCATTTATTTGGGATTCCTTATACTACTAAGACAAAAAATCTACACCTTATTAGTGTGCCTATGGAGGTACTCAGCCTAGGAGCACGCTACTAATCTTATTTTACTCCTAACAAAAACCCCCTGCAACAGTTATAAATGCAAAGGGTTATGATTATTTTATGACCCCTGTTCTTTCAACGCACAAAATTAGGGTGGTACCAATTAAACAGATCTCGGTCCTTTAAATACTTTGTTGTGAATTGGTTTTTCTATATTAATAATATACTCTTCCAATTCTTTTCTACCATATTGAACTTCTATATATTTAATTTTAAGATTTGCAATATAGTTATTTATCCTATTTTCGATTTGTTTGCTAAACATTCCTGATTTTGCTTGTTTAAAAACGACGAAACCAATAGATTTTCTTAAAGTACTTACCTCTGTTCTTTTTTTGTGTCTGTACATTCTTCTTTTTAATTCAGAAGCTTCACCTGCGTATATGATTTTACGTTCTTTTATAAATATGTAAGTTCCGGGTTTGGTAGGAAAAGAATGATTGATATTTACCACTTTTTGCTTTTTTAGTTCATCATAGCCGCTTCTAAGAAATGAGCTGACCTTCTTTTGAGCTATATCCCACTTCATTTTCTAATCAAGATTCCTTTCACGTTTATTGCACAACTCCGGTTCTATTTTCGAAGTTCGGAAGCCGCCCTCTTTGACTCCAAAAAACCAACGCCAGCCCGATAAAAATCACTGTTAAAACGATACCGGATTCGCCGATCATATAGTTGGACATCGGGCCTGTTTCGGTCGTAAGCGGGTCGAATAACCACTGGATGTAAAAGTTATGGCTTGCGTGCATCAGGATCGCCGGCCAGACACTGCCTGATTTCAGCCTTAGCCATCCGATAGCGAAGGTCATCGCGGTTATCGTGACCCGCGCCAGCCTATCTCCTCCCCTGCCGCATACACCACGCTTATTGCCGGGCCCAACACGATGAGTATAAACGCGTTAATACGGTAATCATGGTTGACGCCACCGAAGCCGGAGAGCCAGATGATCCCATAAGCGGCGGCCGCGTAGCAGATAGGCAGGAGATACCCCAATCCCAGCCAGCGCAGTTTGCCCGGTTTCCAGCCGATGCCGGAGAGGCTCTTTTCATATATGAGCGAGGTGGCCATGCCCGAGATCCCGGGACACCACATAAGGTATAACATCAGCAAAGCCGGGCTCAGGCCTAAAGCTTTACTATTGATTATCAGGTAATAGCCGGCGGAGCTAAGAAGGAATGTGAGCGCTACGTAGGTGATTACCTTTTTCATTGCTACCTTTCGACGCGACCTCTATTTACCTTACTTTTTATTCATGAAAAGTATAAAACATTTCTATTATCGCAGCGTCGGGCTCTTTCCCAGCTTTCAAAGCATTCAGGGTGACCTTTACAGGGTCAGAGGAATCGCTTGTTCGATCCACATGGCGCTCCAATATAGGGATCGATTCTTTGCCCAATTTCTTTACAATTAAAACAACAGTTTCTTCCCTAACATCCAAATCCGCATCTTCCAAGAAGGGTTCAATATCTTTCAACGCATTTTTATTTGTTGACGAGCCAATAAATACAATGGCTGCTTTACGAACTTCTCTATTTTCATCTTTTGAATACTTAATAACATCATCATATACAGACTCGTCTTTCAATTTCATTAGCCCATATAATGCATAACATTTAAACTGAGGCTTAGACATTTTTAATGCCTCTAAACAGATAGGACGCATTTCTGGAAAATCATCAATTGTTATGAGAGCGTGAAAAGCGCTTAATTTAACATTTTCATCGGCATCTTTTTTATAAACCTCGAGCAAAGGAGCAATTGCTGATTTATCGCCGATATTTTCCAATATGTAACATGTCTGAGATTTAAGATGAGGATTGTCGCTTTTGAGAAGCCCGACAAAAAAGGGAATATCAGTTTTGTCACATAGCTTAATAAGTGTGCTACTGCTTGATATCCTTGATCTGTTAGATCCTTTTTTGTAAGCATCCATAAGTACGGGGATGGCTTTTTTAGCTCCCTCTTTATGCCCTAAACCAAAAGCGGCTGCTTCACGGACCTCATCAGATTCATCGCCCAATGCTTTGATTAAACCATCGATCACCTCTGTTCCTTCAAATCCCTTTGCGCCTAAAGCATACACCGCCCGTCGCCTCACTTCTTTATCTTGATCGTCCAAAGATTTAATAAAAACAGGTATAGCTCTTTTATCATTCAGAAATTGTAAGCAAAATATAGCCTGTCTTCTTATGTTAGCATCTTGATCCTTTGTTAAGTCTATGAGATTGGGTACAATAGAAGTGTTCTTGGAACATATTAAACCGCATATAGCGGCTCGTTGCACATCCTCATTTTTATCTTTCAGAACCCTCATAAGATAGGGAGCTGCCTTGTAGACATCTAACTTTATCAATATATTAACAGCTTCCTTTCTTACCTCAGGTTCCGGGTCACCCAAAGCCTTTACAGCAGACGGAACCGCCGACTGATCTTTCAGAGACGCTAATATCAATAGGACCGACCTTCTCACCTTGGCATCTTGATCATGTAATGATTGAGTTATTCGTAAAATCATCTTTGAATTAAACGCCGGGGCATTTTCTTCTTTGCCCGAGTAACCTTGTAATGCCGATGCTGCAAGTCGCCTAACTCCATCGTCTTTATCCTTTAATGTATCCACTAATGCGGGTATAGCTAAAGGATCCTTTGTGAGGTCCAAATATCGTACTGCTGTATATCTTGACATGGGATCCTTGGCTTTCAAAAGCTCTATTAGTTGCTTCGTTATAGATTTATCTACATAGTACCGAAGTTTTGTGGCTGCTTCCTTTTTTTCTTCAGCAGAAGTTGTTTCGCTTTTCAACACTTCTATGCATTTCGGAGCATAAGTTTTTATTTGTTCCTCAGTAACAGAAAATGATACTTTAGAAGGGAAAATTAACAATATAATCGTAATAAATACTAAAAAACCATTAACTTTTTTCATTATGAACTGTCCCCTTTTATATCTTACAGCCGCAGTGTTTCCTTCCTAAAATTTGAGCCTGTTCACTGACCGAATTGACGAATTGCGTTTGCCTCCCCTTCCCTATTGCCAGCCTCGAATCAAGAGGGCTGTAATGCCTGTAACCCCGCCTTTTAAACTCCGCTATGAGCTTATTGTGCCTTGAATACAGCGCCTTTAACCTGCCCTTCCACCTTAAGGTCTCCGGATGACGGGAATACCCTTTCTTTTTGCGTGTCAGGACAGACCAGATGGCGTGAAGTTCCCTGTGCTCGCCCAGGAGATGGTTGCGGCATAATTTTCTTGGCGCTATATCCCAGATCCTCATTCAGGCCTTGCTTCTTTAGATTTCTGTCCTATTTTTCTCCGATAAAACCAAAACGCCATAAGAAAGATGAACCAAACAAATGAATTCAATAAAAACCGCATAGGATCATACTCAGCCCAAGCTAAACCAGGAGCCTTCGAACAATAATGAATTGGAAAACCCCAGTATCTAATGATGCCGACAGAATCGCTGTAGGCAGTATCCACTCCAGTTTGAATTATTACAGTAAATCCGGAAAGAAAAAATGCAATCGCGATATTAAACGCGACATCAACAATTACTAGGAAGCGGGCCCATTTTCTGAAGAATAATTTTCCAATAGAACCTATCAGACACATTGCCGCGAAAAAAGTACAAATCGTCAGCAGTATAATTAAATCATTTCCATTTGTATCAACATGCCTGGTCAAAATGGGTATAAAACCCTCGATACTGATTATTAAGAAATAAACCCCAATAAACATTAAAACTAAAAATAGAAGTATCTTTAATATTTTCATATTATTCTATCTTTTTCTGTTACGCAGGTAATTATCGATCGACTTGTCGTATGTCTTCTCTGCGCGGGCATATGAAATCAGACTTTGGCTTATTAGACTTTATTCGTTTACTTCCATAAATTTTGTTGAAATAGCCCCTACACCCTTTTTGCCATCTGTGTGGAATACGGTTACTCCTTTATAGTCCCTTTCCCCCTTTTGATCTTTCAGAACTAATAGCAGATTTCCGGTAATGTACGATCCATCCGTGTGTTTTGTTAATTTTAAACTCTTTGAAACTCCATCAACTGTAATCACGATTACCAGCCGATTTAAAGAATATTTATTGAGATCGTGCAATCCTCTTATCCTGGCCCTGAATATACCCTCGCCGGATATTCCGGGATCTTCTTGGGTAACATTAGTGCCGTTGCCGAAATTTTCATTTGTAAAACAGTATTTTGATGGGTCGACTCTCTCAAGAATAAGCCTTGGGCTTTTTAGGTCCATATAGCCCTTGTTCGGGGCAGTCACATCAAGCGCACCACTAAATTTACCCTTATAGTTGTTAAGCCGCACCGTAAGATCGCCGTCTTTGTTCGTAAATTCCAACGAGTTTTCGCCCGTTTCCGTAAGCTCCTGGTCGCCAGCCATCATGCCTTTCGTGAATTGGATTGTCATCATATCTTTTTGCTGGTCGCTTAATTCTCCTTTAAACCAGACCGTAATGAACACTTTTACGTCCTCAAAACATAGTGAATCCGAGGCGGTTTCTCTAAGATTGAAAACCTGGTCATTTATGTTATTTTTCTTTGAGGTTAAAAAACATACAATATCATCTTGTTCGCTTGGGCTAGTTTTTACTAAAGGCTCAAATTTGATAACGAAGTCCTTAGATTCGTCCGTAAACACCTGCGAATTGGGTGACGTTTCCGTTAAGGTATATTTCGTGACTTTGTCAGCTATTCTCAATTCAGCATTTAAGTGGTCAACCTGCGAATCAGATAATTCCTTATCAAGGTTAAGCTTTAAAAAAGGCATGTTAATCACGCCCAAAGGCAACCCTCGCCCTTCTCCTGTATCCGGGGTGAAAATCGGTATAGTCTGCACAACGCTATAATTTCCGCTGTTAAACGGGGTTTCGCGTACGAGTTCCATTTCAAATACATCTATGAACCGGCACGCAAATGTCTGTAATTCGGTTGGATTCCCTTTAGTATCGGTCTTCAAAACAGGAGCTTCGACCTTAAGCTCGATATCGGTATCCGGAACATACTTATCCAGGATGATATAAGCGCAGTTGGGCAATTTATTTGCATCACCGTAAAACCACTTCAATTGTCTGCCATTCATCTTATATTCTGAAATATCAGGACGCCTTCCTTTAAAGTCATAAGGTGATATCATGCACTCTTGGAATAGCAATATCATCGGCTCAATCTCTCCTTTTTTGGCCGGTAGTGTATGAATCGTCATTGAGGAAGTGCATCTGCCCGGTTTCCCGGGATATGATATTGCGCTATGATAATATCTCCACCACTTAAAGTAGTAATCGCAATATTGCCAGGGCGTCCAGGCTTCCGACATATTTTTCTTAGTCCTGATCCTTGATGGATATTGATAGTCTTTCCAATCGGCAAACGGTGATTTTGCCAAGGCATCCATATTCCAGGATTGGAACTCATCAGAATAAGCATAACTCTCCGAAGTTGTAGAACTCTTCAAATAAGCTTGATAATAGTAACACGTTGTAAACGATTCCTCTCCTTCGGCGGATACTTTAATATCTGTCTTCCCGGGAAAATTCATAATAATATAATTCGGGTCTTTTGCATCGATCCCTTTTCTTGCGGCATAACCGGGTGCTACTAAAGTCGGGCCTTTAAATGACTCGTCATCATTAACTGCGAATTCCCTGCCGTTAATATTTACAGTATCAACACCTTCGGCAGTGCCACTTATCCTTGTTTCATTATTCCTTATAATTGAATTAAACCTTGGCCATTCAACCGATATATATACTTCTTTTGCAGCTTTTATCGGACCGGCTGTGGCTACTTTGCTTTTTAAGCCCGCTTTATTTTTTGCGACCACAGAGATATAGTAATTTTTATTTTTCTCCAATCTTACCTGATAGACATAACAATCTTCGTTCGGCCCGTTTGAGGTCCAGTATAGAACATCGGTGCCTTCCGGGACCGTCCCTATTGCGTACTGATACTCGGCTATCCCTGATTCAGGGTCTTCGCTTTTCCAGTGCGCAACGATCATATCTAGTGATTTTGTTCTCTTATCAGTATTGATTACGGGTGCGGAAGGAGGCGTAGAATCAGCGAGATTCTCTTCCTTTGCAGGAATCAAAGGGCCTGTAAATGAAAATAATAAAATTAACGTTATCAAAATGATCTTTTTCATTTATTTCCCCTAATTAATGGATAGATGACCGTTGCTATAGCCGCGCCAATCAGGAATAATCCCATGATCTTCGTATTCCTGATCTCCATTTCCATATTGATGGGTTCCATTCGCCAGTTGATCTTGCTGTAGAATTTAATCTGCCATTTAATGCAAGAAGCCGGCTTAATGAATAATATTAAGCCGGCTATTAAGATGACTAAAGGAACCAATAATAAAATCAGCAGAAAAGGCATCCCCTTCCTCCAGTTAATTGGAGTACGGGAATATCATACACCTTTGGGGCGGGTCAGTAAACCGAATAATCCTGTAAGGCCGGTAAACAGAAGAACCAGCGAGCTCGGTTCCGGCACAACATCCAAGCTGACGTCATCGAAGTCAATATAGCTGCCGGCTGAAGCGACTGAGCAGCGCACTTTGGCATAAGCGGTATAACTGGGGGCAACCAGCCAGTCCGTTTCTATCTTATCGTATTGCTGGTCTCCCGGGATCCGCTGCCAGGAACGCTCCTGCTGGAAGGAAGTCGTGCCGGTAGAGTTATAAAAAGTTATGGAGATCGACGCGTCACCGCCGTCTTGCGGCATATACAGGTATGAAGACAGCTTGTAGGTGGCATTCGGCGTTAAATTGACGGTTTGGGTTATCCATCCGTAGTTAGTTATTCTTGCCTCATACTGGCCCGTGTAAGGGTTTGCGCTTGATACATTCTCAGAGCCGAAAGCGTAAGGAGCCCATCCGCTGAAATTACCCGTCTCAAATCCCGGGTTGACCAGCAGATTGGCGCTTGCCGCCGCAGGGAACGTTAGCAGGATCGCGATTATTATAATAGTTGATTTTTTCATATTATCGTCACGTATCGAAGATACTCTAATGTACCATTAATTGACATTATTACAAGAGGAAATATTTGCTTTTTTGCTTAATTTTCTGCTATTGCGGGATTTTGGGGACGTGTCACTTTGGGACACTCCGTCAGGATTTATTCTACTCCAAACAAAAACCCTCTGCAACTATTATAATTGCAGAGGGTTGTGATTGCGTGCCTATTCCTATGGAAAGGATTAGTCTTCCTTCGGGACTGGATGTTACTTCTCGTCAAGGGTTTTAAGGTACTTATAATAATCGCTGTCGGTGGTCAGGATCACCGTTGAATTCCCGTCGATGGTCTCCTTATACGTCTCGAGCGTCTTCAGAAATGAATAAAAACCGGGATCCTGGCTGTAGGCCTTGCCGTAGATGCTGACGGCTTCGGCATCGGCTTTACCTATTACAAGCTGGGCTTTCCTGTATGCCTCCGAAGAGATCTCCTTTAACTCTTTGGCCACCTGCCCTTCGATCTCCGCGGATTTTCCCTGGCCTTCGGAGCGGTATTTCTCGGCGGCGCGTTTTCTCTCGGCGATCATGCGGTCATAGACCTTATTGCGCACGTCCTCGACATAGTTTATGCGTTTAATGCGCACATCGTCTATCTCTATGCCGTACTGCGGGGCGAGGACCTTCGCCTTGTCCAGGATAGCCTTCTCCAGCAGTTCCCTGCCGACACTTATCCTTTCCAGCGCCTCATCCGTGACTATCAGGTCTTCTCCTTCGATCTTTGTCTCCAGGATGCGGTTTGAATCCCTTACGGCCTCGACCAAAAGATGGCTGGTAACCACGTCCCTGGTCGCAGAATTGATGATATCGTCCAACCTGCCCTGGGCGCCGATCTCATTACCCACCGACTGCAGGAATTTCAGGGAATCCACGATCCTCCATCGCGCGGTCGTATCCACCCAGATATACTTCTTATCTCTGGTCGGGATCTGGTTCGGGTCCCCGTCCCAATCAAGCAGCCTCTTGTCAAAATAATGGGCAGTCTGGATAAAAGGCCTCTTAAGATGCAGCCCCGAGGAGGTGATCGGGTTTCCTATGGGTTTGCCGAATTGCGTGATCACCACCTGGTGCACTTCATCGACAATATATACAGCCCCGGTGGCAAAAGCGGCGATCACCAGGACCAATACTCCTACAGATAAAGCGATAATGGAACTCAGTTTCTTCATTATCGTTGGCCCTCCTTGTTTTTCATGTCGAGCATAGGAAGAATCGACCTCTGCTCTGGATCAATTATATATTTTTCTCTTGCCTTAGGGAGGACTTCCGTTAAGGTCTCTAAGTATAGCCTCTTCCTGGTTATCTCCGGGGCATTGTTATATTCCTTTAATGTTATCAGGAACCGTTCCGATTCGCCCTTTGCCCTGTTTGTCTTATCCGTAGCGTAACCTTCCGCTTCGCGGATGGTCTTCTCCGCCTGGCCCCTGGCCTTGGGGATGACCTTGTTGTAGGCCTCCCACGCCTGGTTGATCATCTTTTCCTTTTCCTGTTTTGCCTCGTTTACCTCGTTGAAAGCCGGTTTTACCTTCTCGGGAGGATTAACATCCAGCAGTTTTACCGTGACTATCTGGACCCCCACGTTGTAATTATCCAGGATCTTCTGGATCTCCTGCTGCGCGAGATCGTCTATCTCCTCACGCTTTGTGGTAAGCACTTCGTCGACCGTATAATCGCCGACAAAACGCCGCATCACCACTTCGGAAATATCGTCGATGTTATCCATAGGGTTGCGGGTGGCAAAGATCAGCTTAACGGGGTCTTTTATCTTGAATTGGATTATCCAGCGCACGTCCAGGATATTCAAATCCCCGGTAAGCATCAGGGACTGGTCTTTGTTGCCTCCGCTTCTATAGTCGGTCCTTGTTCCCGGTTTTACGGTCCTAAAGCCGAACTCCTCTTTAAAGACCTTCTTCACCTTAACCGGGGTCACCTTGTCTATCTCGAAAGGCAATTTTACATGCAGTCCGGGCGAGCTTAAGCCGATATACTTGCCGAATCTCTGGATCACGCCTACCTCATCCGGGCCGATAGAGTAAACAACCCCTTTTATGCCGATAAGAATGATGAATATCACGATGAACCATCGCAAAAATTTCCAAAAATCAACCAGTCTTTTCCTTCCCATGCCGATTATCTCATCGGGATTAGGGACGTTCTGCCAGTCCATGATCTACGCCTCCCGTTTTAATTCATCCTTATAAAACAAAAACCGCCATCTGTTTTTTCACAGATGGCGGCCCGACCATCCAAATTGACTTCTCCTTCAGAAATAAATTAATATTTCTGACCCGATTAATTGTCTTATGGTTTCATACTATGTTATTTAAATATCCTTGTCAAGGGAAAACGGCGAGTCAGTGTTCGGAGAGGTATCTGAACGCGCTCAGGCAGGCCTTGCAGCCCTCCCTTGCCACTATGATTATTTTAACGCTTTTGCTTGCGCAGCTCGATCTCGCTGTGAAGCTGTTTGCTGATGATCTTCTCTGTTTCCGCCTTTGTATCGGCAGCCTTGACAAGCTCTTCCTGCAGTCTTATGCATTCAGCGGCCTCTTTTTTGACTTCCCGCCATCTGCGCCAGGAGAAGATCGCGAAGCCGATGCTTAAGGTCAAAAGGAATGTTATGATCTCGTCTACATAAGTTATCAAATGGGGATATTTATTGAACAGGCTTACGATAAACTCGAATACGCTAAAAAAATACGAGATGACCAATACGATGACGGTGACGACGATCAATACCACCAGGTCTCTAAATGCGCTTGTGATCCGGACCGGGATGTTTGTGATGTCTTCGCACTTATTACACAATTCCGGGTCCTTTTCGGAGGGCTTGATCTTGAAGATCCTGGCCGCTACCCATATATACATAAACCCTTCCAGCGGGACCCTGCATTTTTTGCATCTCTTTATCACGCCTTATCCCCTTTCCTGACCTTCCCCTTTTGACGCGTCCCCTATATTAATGCGTTATTTTAATGGATCTCATTATGAGTTCAGCCCGTTTCAGGTATTTATCATAATTCTTCTTTTCGGCTGAATAAGTCAAGGTGAACGCCTTTGAATCCGTGATAAACGTGTATGACTTATATTTAAGGCTTCTAGTCTGTGCGCTGCCAGTATAAACCATAAAATAAGCATTCTTGCCGTCTATTTTAGCGTTGTTCTTTTCTATCAATTTAAAAGCCGGTATTATGCTTGGGGCATTCTTAAGCGAAATCGTCTCATACTCATCCAAACTCATCGGATTCTTAGCCAGGTCTTCGATAGTGACACCGACGTTTTCTGTAAAACCGTCCGAGTTACCCTCGCGCGGAGACAAAAAGAATACCATACCGCTTAATTCCCTGGCTTGCCAGGAAGAAGGATAATTTATCGCGAAATTGAAATAAGGGCTCATGTAAGTCCTTTGTTCTTCCGCGTTGATGCCGGCAACCTGAGAAAACAAGGCGACGCTTAAAACAAGAATAAAAAGTGTTTTTTTCATCTCCACTCCTTTTGAGATCTCCGGGGCCCTATTGCGAAGGCTCTTCCTTCGGATATTTTACCAATTCCAGGTCGTCCAGATAAACCGTCCCCTTGGGTATCCCGTATCCGCTCTTGAAGACGAAGACTATCTCAAGGATGCGGTCCCAGTCCTTGATGTTCGCAAATTTGATAAGCGGTATCGATATCTTCTGCCATTTTCCGGCGGCGGTCCTGTCAATATACGGATCGGCATTCACCATAGATGACCTGTCTACCCCCATCATATACACGCCGTCGCTGTCGGCATCCTCATGCACCTCTATCGTGAAGTCGGCTCCCCCCTTCGGGTCCTTGAATTGGAATTCCAGGAAATCGTGGCCGCGCAGGGCCGCAAATGATATTACCTCGACATTCCTGCCTTCGACTTCGATATTCTTCTTGACGGTCAGCATAGTCCAGTAAAAAGCGAAACTCCCTCTCTTGGTCACGTCAAAATCAAGCTTGAGCGACGCGCCTTTGTCGCCGTACCTTTCTTTGGGGTCATCGGTAAACGACGGTATGCACTTGATCCCGGCTTCCTCATAGCCCTGCGTCTTACCGCCCAGCAAATTGAACATCACTTTGCCGTCGAAATCATCTATCTTGAGGACACTGACCTGCATCTCTTCGCAAAAGACAGGGCCCGGCATCAAAAGCCCCGCCGCCAAAAGTAATAATAGGATTATCTTCTTCGAGCGCATCTTTGTCCCCTTCCTATTGGGATTGTTCTTTCTCCGAGAACATTATATCGTCAACGTAAATGGCGCCCTTCCTGACATCCGCGGTTATGTCGTCGAACGTGAAGACGAGCTCTTTCATCTTCGACCAATCGGATATCGAGCCAAGCGCCTTTAGTTCCTGCATCGGTATTACTATCTTTTGCCAGCCGAGGGTTATGTCTTTGACAAGGTATACCACGCGCTCGCCCTTGTTATTTTTCATCTCGACCTTGAATTGGGTCGTAAATCCCCTTTCGTTGTCGCCTTTGATCAGCATGCTCATCTCGTCGTAAGAACTGAGGTCCGCGTTGTTGAGCTTGATATAGATGCCGTTGAACGCCGGCATAGACGACGCCACGCTATATGATATCTTCAGGACATGGGTCTCGACCCCTGCTTTGCCCAATACGTCCTTCATGGGTACTACCTCAATGGAACAGCTCTGATTAGGGTCGGCAGGATTGTAATCCCACGTGCCGATGTCGGTGCCGATGTCGGTGCGGCCGTTATTCTCAAAACTTGCAACCATAAGGTCCGCGGCAAGCGCCGCCCTGCAGGGCATCACAAGCACACACAATAAAAGAACGGATAAAGCAATAACTTTCATAGGTTCATTCCTCCTCAGTGTTCCGACAAATACCTGAACGCGCTCAGGCAGGCCTTGGAGCCCTCACCTGCGGCAATGATTATCTGCTTCTCCGGGACGTCGGTGACGTCGCCTGCAGCAAAGATGCCCTGGATGTTCGTCTCGTTGCGGCTATTGACCTTGATCTCGCCAACCTCGTTCTTGGCCAGGTCTTTGGCGAAATCGGTGTTTGGGATCAGGCCTATCTCTACAAAGATCCCCTGGACGCTTACGGTGCGTTCCTCGCCGCTGACAGCTATCTTTACGGCATTTACAAATTTGTCGCCCAAAACAGCGGTTACGCGGCTCTCGTTAAAGACCGTGACGATAGGGTCTTTTTCGACCTTTTCGCGCATCACAGGGTCTCCCCCGAGCCGCGGAGTATTATTTATGACGTATATTTTTTTCGCTATCTTTACCATTTGCAGGGCGGCGTCAAGGGCTGAGTTTCCGCCTCCGATAATGGCCACATCCTTCCCGGAAAATAACGGGCCGTCGCAGGTGGCGCAATAGGTCAGCCCCCTGTTCTTGAACTCCTTCTCTCCCGGCACCCTCAGTTCGCGGGACTTCTTGCCGGAAGCGACTATTACGGCCTTGGCCCTGTACTCGCCCTTGTCGGTCTTTACCAACGATGTATCCACCAGTTTTTTAAGGTCGATGGCCATCTCACCTTCCTTGAGCGCGATGTTATACTTGCGCATATGCTCTTCGAATTTCGAGGCAAGGTCAGGCCCGCTTATGAACTGGTAGCCGGTATAATTCTCGATGTCGCCGCTCCAGGCGGCCTGGCCGCCGATATCAGGGCTTATGACCAGGATGCTCATCTTTTTGCGCGCCGCGTAAACGGCCGCGGTGATGCCCGCCGGGCCCGCGCCTATGATTATAAGGTCATAGACGCTCATATCCCCAATTCTTTTTTTATTTCTTCTTTATCGAAGCCGACTATTATCTTGCCCTCGATGTCCAGGACCGGGACGCCCATCTGGCCGGAGAGCTTGACCATCTCCTCGGATTTCTGCTGGTCCGCGCCGACGTCAAAATTCTCAAACGGGACATTATTTTCTTCCAGGAATTTTTTGGCCCTTATGCAATGCGGGCAGGTGGGCGTGCTGTAGATTTTTACCTTTTTCATCGCGGCCTCCTTACGGGTTTTTTAAAATTTCTCCCAGTGCATGACTTCTTTCAGCGGACGCTTCTGGTGAGGTTGAGGTTTTTCTTTAGGGTATCCGAGCGAGATGATGCTTATCAATTTAAAATCTGCAGGGACATTGAGGGCTTTCGCGATCTCTGTCCCGTAGTCTTTCTTATCCCCGGCTATCCAGCAGGATGCTATTCCCTGGGCGGCGGCGGCGAGAAGGATGTTTTCGGTAGCGCCGCATCCGTCCTCAAGGTAATACTTGGTGTCCTTGCAGAACGTGACTATAGCCGCCGATGCCCCGGACATGAATTTGCCGTGGTCGGTGATATCCGCGAGTTCCTTTACCTTTTCCTTGTTGGTTACGATTACAAATTCCCACGGCTGTTCGCCCCTCGCGGTCGGGGCCAGGCGGCCGGCATCTACCATCTTCTCCAATTTCTCTTTTTCAACGGGTTTATCGCTGTATTCCCTGACGCTTATCCTGCTTTTGAACGCTTCAAAGATATCCATATCCTTTTTCCCTTCTTTCAGTATTTATAATAAAGGCCGGCGCTCAGCGAATCTTCGTCTATGAAATGGCCTTCTACCTTCAGGGTCAAGTCCTCCCTGAGGTCGAACCCGAAGCCGGCTATCACGCCGCCGTAATATCTCGGGTGCATCCTTTTCCTGTCGCCGTGGTTTACGCGATAGCCCTGGTCGAACAGTGACGCTTTCCCGCCGACGAACGGCTCGAACTTCCCGAATTTCTTGGACGCGAGGAGGTCGAGCTGCCAATCATCGAGGAAAGTCTCGTACAAATTACCGCCGACATTCTCATCCGTGGGATGGACGCTTATATGATGTAAGCCGAAAGTGGCCCTGGCCTTATACGAGGGCTTGTTCCAGAGGAGGATCCTGAACCCGTATCCTCCGGCGAAACCGGTCCCGTAATTGATCTCCGGCCTGTCTCCCCCGCTCTGCCTGACGTCGCCGACGCCAAGCTTGCCGTCGAACGCGAACCAGTCTAATACACCGTAAGACAGGTCGACAAAATGCTGGTAGCTCCTGATCCTGCCGTGGGAGTCGTTTAAGCTGTGTTTAAATACAAGGTTGGCTTGATATCCTATCGAGATCTTTCCTTTGTCCGGGGTATCGGTGCCGTATGCCGGAGCCGCGGAAACTCGGGAAAAATAAAACAGGAAAAGCAAAACCAGCGTAATAAAAAATGATCTAAGCATGCGCATATTATACCGCAATGGGCGGGTTTTTAGGATTTTTTTCGATAAAAAAGGAGACCGGCGAGGCCCAGGCCGAATATGACGGCGGTCTTGTGTTCCGGCACCGTATTCTCGTTGGGCACCGAACCGTTTAATATGCTGTAAGCGCCTGTGTATTCCGGGGCCGCTTCGACAGCCGTTTCTTCTGCCTCGGCAACTTGTATAGCGGGCGAAATCCCGGGAGGCACCGATGTGAGCCCGCCGTATTTTTTTACGCGGATATTATCGAGATAAACCGGGTCTACCGAACCGTCGCCGGGATACACTACGAACATCACGTTATTTGCCGTAGTGACATAATCAAACGGGGCCTTGAAATCTCTTGAGCTGATCTCGAATGTGACATTCTTGTTCAGCCCGCTTTTGAGGGTCTTGGGAACGCTTTCGTGGTAATTGCCTGTCTCGAAAGCGAGCGCTATCTTACAGGGGTCTCCGCTGTTATAGATATCCAGGATCACCTGGTTCGCGAAAGAAACATTAAGATTGGCGTTCGTCTTCCTGATGATGACGCCGCTCGCGGGGATCTCTCCGTTAACGTTCACCGCCAGGCTGCTGTTCCCCTCTGTCTTGTGGTCGGCGGTAACGGCCATTTTGCCGCCGGTGTTCATGCTCCAATTGTTGTTACTTTCAAGCCCGTCCCACAATATGACGTCCCCGTCCTGCGCATAAGCGGATTGGCTCAAAACAAAAAGGAGCAAGGCACAATAAGCTGTTATACTTAATGCCGTTTGCTCCTTGATTTGCGAACAAATAGGGGTTTTACCGACTCTCATGACAAACTTATTATAACTCTTTACAAATTAAGTGTCAAAACAAAAATCTCATGAGAGGGCTTATCTTCCCTCTATTTCTTATTTACCGAAAGGCAACAGTTTCTTTACTGCTTCGCTCGCCGCGCCGACCGCATTCTTCGTCGCGTTAACGAGCGCATCCGAGGCGGCGCTCTTCAACGGGCTAAGGTCAAAATGGGCGAGAGACGCGATGCTGGTATTGGCCAGGGCCTTGAAGACGACCAAAGAAGCGAAAGAATACGGGTCGGTTATATTGGCGTAACGCTCATTAACCCCTATATTGAACTCTTTCACCACCGGTTCGCCAGGCCGGGAATAATCTTTATATATGACCTTGTCTATCTTTAGCTCCAGGACGTCGATCTTAAACTTCTTATCCCGGTTCTTGTCCCCTCTCTTTCGGTCCGTCTGCGCCTGTATAGGTTTTAAGCAATCGAGATTCAGCTTGCCGTTCGCGTTCTTTACGACCACAAACTCCTTGATATTGAGTTTTACTTCTTTGAGATGTTTGGTGCCGGTCAGAAATGAGCCGGGATAGTAGCTGATATAAACACCCGGCATATCCACCATGACCCTGTCCCTGAAATCTTTCGGCGGATTGTATAATTTAAACCCTTTTACATCGACCGCGCTCTTGAAAACGCCTAAGCTGAGGTGTTGTACGCTAGCTGAAAGGTCAGTAAAGGAACTTACCCCTAAGGTCAAAAGCGAACCGGCGATAAAGTCTTTCGCGAGAAATAAGACAACGAGGACTGCGGCAATTATGATAAGTATCTTTTTCATGCCCCCCTCCTTTCTTTTTTCTACTTGGTTATCACGAATACGGCGTTTAAGGCGAAAAGATTGGGGAAAAAATCGGCCGCCCCGCCCTTCGCCAGATAATGCTCGCTGATGATAGAGATCCCCTTTTCCGCGCAGAACTCCTTAAAGTCGCTTATGCTCAGGAAATGCAGGTTAGGGGTATTATACCACCTGTATGGCAACGAGGGGGTAACCGGCGTCTTGCCTTTTAGGAAAAGCCGGAACCTTGCCCTCCAGTAGGCAAAGTTGGGAAATCCTACTATTACGTTCCTTCCCACCCTCAGCGCCTCGTTTATCACGAAATCTACCTTCCTAACCTCCTGCATGCTCTGGTTGAGTATCACATAGTCGAAAGATTTATCCGGATACTCGGTGAGCCCGCTGTCTATATCACCGTGGAATACGCTTAATCCCTTCTCCACGCATTTATAGATGGCGTCTTCGCTCAACTCTATCCCCTGCGCCTTTATCCCCTTTCCCTTCGAGAGGAGACAAAGGAGGTCCCCTTCGCCGCAGCCGAGGTCCAATACCCTCGAGCCGGGTTCGACGATCCCGTATATTATCTTATAGTCCGGTCTCTTTATTTCTTCAGCCATTTATTTTATTCGCCTTCCTTGTATACTTTTTTAAGAAAGTGCCTGATCAAATGCGTCTCCTCCTCAACCTCGAGAAGGAACGCGTCGTGCCCGTAAGTCGACTTGACCTCGCAATACGTGGCGTCGACATGCCTCGTCTTAAGCTGGCGCACGATATCCTGCAGCTGGTAAGACGGGTAGAGCCAGTCCGACTTAAAGGCAATGACCAGGAAGCGGGTATCTACGGCCTTACCCTGGCGTATAAGCTTACCGTCAGAAAGATCGAAATAATCGAGGGCCTTGGTTATATAGAGATATGAATTGGCGTCAAAGCGTTTCACGAAGGCGTCGCCCTTGTATCTCAAATAACCCTCTACCTCGAAATCGGTCTTGAACGTAAAGCTGTAATTCTTCTCTTTAAGCCGGCGCGAGAACTTCTCTTCCATCGACTGGTCGCTCATGTAAGTTATGTGGCCGACCATGCGCGCGACTGCCAGGCCCCTCTCGGGTTGGCCGTGCCCGTAATAGTCCCCTTCCCTCCACTCCGGGTCAGCCATTACCGCCTGCCTTCCGACCTCGTTAAAAGCTATCTGCTGCGGGGAATGTTTCAGCGCCGAAGCAATGGGTATGGCAGAGCGCACCCTGTCAGGGTAAGACGCGACCCATTGGAGTGTCTGCATCCCGCCCATCGAGCCGCCTACCACGCAAAGCAGCTTGTCTATGCCGAGATGGCCTATCAAATGGCTCTGGGCATGGACCATATCGGATATCGTTATCAGCGGGAATTCCAGCGCGTAGGGCTTCCCCGTCTTCGGGTTGACCGAAGAAGGGCCTGTGCTCCCCTTGCATCCGCCGATGACATTGGAACAGATCACGAAATATTTCGTTGTATCAAAGGCCTTGCCCGGACCTATCATAGAATCCCACCAGCCCGGGTCCTTATCCCCTTCGTGGAAACCCGCGGCATGCGCGTCGCCTGAGAGAGCGTGCTCTATCAGTATCGCGTTGCTCTTCCGGCTGTTCAGGGTGCCATAGGTCTCATAAGCCAAAGTGATGGGGCCGAGGGCCTGGCCGGACTCCAGTTTCAGTTCGCGCGGGGGTTCCGCGAAAGTGAAGTATTTTATTTTTACTGTGCCTACGCTGTTCTCGACTGTCATTTTAACCTCAACCTTTGGTTTTTCCCAGGGCCTGTTCTATATCCGCGATGATATCATCTATATGCTCGAGGCCTATGGATAGCCTTATAAAATCGGGCGTGACGCCTGTCGCAAGGCGCTCTTCTTCGCTGAGCTGCTGGTGCGTCGTCGTAGCCGGGTGTATCGCGAGGCTCTTGGCGTCGCCGATATTCGCGACATGCGATATCAGCTCAAGCGATTCGATGAACTTCTTTCCGGACTCAAGGCCTCCCTTTACGCCGAAACCTATTATCGCTCCCGCGCCTTTCCCGAGATACTTCTTTGCCTTATCATAATCGGGACTCGATGGCAAGCCGGGATAATTGACCCATGCGACTTTAGGGTGCTTCTTTAAGTATTGGGCGACCGCCAGCGCGTTCTCCGAATGGCGCGGCATCCTGAGATGCAGGGTCTCAAGCCCCTGGAGCAAAAGGAAAGAATTGAACGGTGATATCGCCGGGCCGAGGTCCCTCAGGATGGTCACCCTGGCTTTTATTATATACGCTATATTGCCGAGCGGCTTTAGCGCCTCTACAAAGTTTATGCCGTGGTAGCTCGGGTCCGGTTCTGAGATGAGCGGGAACTTTCCGTTCGTCCAGTTGAACTTGCCTGAATCGACTATCACGCCGCCGATCGAGGTCCCGTGCCCGCCGATGAATTTCGTCGCCGAATAGACGACTATGTCCACGCCGAAATCTATCGGCCTGAGCAGGTAAGGTGTTGCGGTGTTGTCCAGGACAAGCGGTATCCCGTTCTTATGCGCTAACTTCGAGAGCTCTTCCAGGTCCGTGACATCAAGTTTCGGGTTCCCGACCGATTCCGCGTATATCGCCTTCGTCTTAGGGGTTATCGCCTTCTGGAAACCCGACAGGTCATTGGACTTGACGAACTTGACATCTATGCCAAAACGCTTGAACGTGTAATGGAAGAGATTATAGGTGCCGCCGTAAAGGTTATCCGCGGAGACTATCTCGTCGCCGTTCTGCACTATATTAAGGAGCGCCAGCGTTATAGCCGACTGTCCGCTAGCCACGGCCAACGCGCCCACACCGCCGTCCAACAGGGCCATCCTCTTCTCGAAGACGTCGGTAGTGGGATTCATGAGTCTCGTATAGATGTTCCCGAACTCTTTCAGCCCGAAAAGATCAGCGGCGTGTTGCGTGCTCTTGAACTGGTACGAGGTTGTCTGGTAGATCGGGACCGCCCTTGAGCCTGTCGTAGGGTCGGGCTCCTGCCCGCCGTGCAAAGCCAGTGATTCCACTTTCAACTTGCTGTCTATCTTGCTCATTTTCCCCTTTCGAAACCCGCTTGTGGTTAGCTCACCTAACCATTAAAACAAAAAACCCGCGCTAAAAAGCACGGGCCTCAAATAATCTTTGTTTGCTTTTTAGCACATTTATTAAGCGGAGCAATACGCCTCAAATCGCCGCTTTATCATTTTGTATAATTCTACCATCTATATTTTATTTGTCAAGAATAATTTTTGGCGGACGGGGATGGTGCTTCGTTTTATACTGTTCCCTGAGGGCTTCACGCAGCTCTTCTTCTTTAATAAAACCGAGCTCCTTAAGTATCTCGCCAAAGAGGACACCCCTCCTCCAGTGGAGGTTAAGGGCCTCGTCAAGCTGGTCCGGCGTCAGGAGTTTCTTCTCAAGGAGGATAGTCCCGAGCGGCACATAGGGATCCGAAGATACGTCCGGCTTCTTATAGAGCTGCGGCCCTACGAATTCCCCGGTCTTGCCGTTCCTTCTGTCCTCCATGAATTTGCTCCCGGATATCTCCTTAAGGAAGCCTTTGATCTCGGCCAATCTCTCGTTTATCTGGATTATGCTGCGCAATTCCGAGTGGCTTTCCCTGTTGACGACGGCGAGCGATATGCTCATAAGGTCCACTTTTACCATCTTGCGCGTCCTGTCTTTCGCGTAGATGAACCCCTGCTTCCTGTCATCCGGGGAATAGTGGAAAGGTATGATCCTGTCGAAAGCGAGGATCATGTTGTGGCAGACCTCTTTAAATTTATCGATGGAGGTTATGAACATGAAATCATCCCCTCCTATGTGGCCGATAAAATCCTCGCTGTTGCCGTATTTCTTGATAGTCGTATAAAGGACGTACGCGGTCTGCATTATGGCCCTGTCGCCCTTTAGGTAGCCGTAGACATCGTTGAAATATTTAAAACTGTCTATATCGAGGTATCCAAAAGAAAAAGAGATGTCTTTTTTTAGCCTCTCCTGCACCGCCTCTTCGATTATCCGCCCTCCGGGCAGGCCTGTAAGCGGGCTGGCGTAGAAACCGTATTGCGACCTCCGCATCGCCATCTCCACCCTCACGCGCAGGTCGAGCGGGTCCGGCGGCTTGATCAGGTAGTCGTCTACGCCCTGTTTCAGGTTCAGCAGCTGCGTCCTGAGCTGGCGCTTGTTGATGAGGGTTATGACCGGGATAAAGGCGGTAACGAAATCGTCTTTTAAAAGGCGGCATATCTCGAGGTGCGCCTTGCTGGCGGAATGCACATCCACCACTATGACGTCGGGAGATATCATCTTTATCGGCATGACTTCGTGAAGCGGGGATTCGTGCAGGAATACCTCATAACCCCAGCCGTCGAAACAAAAGCTTAAGACTTCCCTCAGGCTCTTGTCCGACGAAATGATAAGTATCTTTTTTATTCTGTCCAACTGCTATTTTTCCTGTTGGAGGACCTTCAAGAAAGCGTCCACCACCTTCGGGTCGAACTGTGTGCCGGAACTCTCCCTCACCATCTTTATCGCTTCATCTCTCGAAAAGGCCTTGCGGTAGGGGCGGTCAGAGGTCAGCGCCTCGTAGACATCGGAGACAGCGATTATCCGGGCCCCGATAGGTATCTCATCGCCCTTCAGCCCGTTCAGGTATCCGCCGCCGTCCCATCTCTCATGGTGATAGTATATCATGGGGATAACGCCCTGGAGCGATTGGATGGGCCTTAATATGTCCACCGCGATCTGGGGGTGCTTCCTTATCTCATCGAATTCCTTTTTCGTCAACTTCCCTTTTTTAAGGAGGATATTCTCGCTTATGCCTATCTTGCCGAGGTCGTGTAAAATGGAAGCTTTCCTGATCTTGTCCACTTCATCATTTGGAAGGTTGAGCTCGCGCGCGACCTCGGTAGCGTAATGCACGGTCTTCTCTACATGCTCGCCGGTATAATGGTCCTTGAGTTCAATAGTCTTGGCGAAAGCGAATATCGATTCTATCAGGCCCTGGTTCGCCTGCCTGGTCAACTTCTCCAATTCCTTCTTCAGCGACTTGACATCGGCCATCTTTTCGGTTTCGCCGGGAGAACTGCCCTTATCCTGCCTCTTCAGGTCGGATGACGAATAGACCCTGTTCCCCCCGAAGTCCTTGACCTTGACCAATATGTGGTCCGCCAGGTCAATGAGGTCCATCCCTTTTGATATCTTATCTTCGGGATACGACGCCACTGCGACGCTTATCTTGAGTTTTACTTTATGCGACTCATCCCCGAAATCGTAGAGGCTGATGACTTCGAGGATCCTTTCGGCAAGAGCCACGGCGTCTGCCCTGTCGGTAGCGGGAGATAATACCACAAATTCCTCTCCTCCCGTGCGCACCACTATGTCATACTGGCGGACCGCCATCTTGAGTTGCCGCGCGAATTGCTTAAGTATAACATCCCCGAACTGGTGGCCATAGACGTCGTTTATAGACTTAAAATAGTCTATGTCCGTAAGTATCGCCGAAAGTGGGTGAGCATATCTCTTGGCACGGAAGAATTCGGCCTCGATGACTTCGCCTAAATAACGGTGGTTGTAAAGGCCGGTGTGCGAATCCTTGAGGGCGAGCTGCTTGAAGATCCTGTTGGATTTGGTGAGCTCCTCATTGAGCTTCCCAAGGTTCTCTTTGGCGAGTTTTTGTTCGGTTATATCCCGGATAGATTCTATGGCGCCGGTAAGATTGCCTGACCTGTCGTAAAGCGGCGAGGCCTTGGCCCAGACAAAGATCCCTTTGCCGTGGTTCAGGGACGGCAAAAAAACCTCGGTGTACAGCACGTTACCTTCACGTTTTAAATAATCGTATTTACTTTCGATCTCGCGGCTGGATTTGAAGATGAGATCGACGAGGACAGGCCTTCTGTCCCCGTAAAAAGGGACGGCGTAGGCATAATCTCCCTTGCCGATGACTTCGCTCTTAGCAACACCCGTCATCTCCTCAATGGCCTTGTTCCAGGCGATGACCTTTCGGTTGCTATCTATGACGAAGGTTGCATCTGGAAGAAATTCAATAATATCAAAAAATTGGTCCTGGATGTCTTTTTCTCCCATGTTTTTAAATCATTATAATTATGCCACCAATGTCTTCAAAAGTCAAATTATTAGACTGGTGGCTAACGGGAGACGCTGAACTCGGTTTTTTTACGTAAGTTATTATCTACGAATAAAATAACCGTATACTTGCCTGGGGGGAGCTGTCCAACGGGGATTATAGCCGCGGGCTGGGAAGCGATATCAGTGCCGGGAAGGTCCTTATATTCCGCATATACCTCGATGCTTGAATCTTTTAAAACTACTTTCTTTACGGCTATCTTACTTAATTTTAAAAAGGCTCCCCTGAAAACAATGACCTCGATCTGGTCCTTCATTTTAAATGCCCGGGAAGGCCTATTGCCTTCAAGCAGCATCTGTTTAAGTGTGATCAGGGCCTGGCGGGGTGTGCCTTTTGCCAAATATACCTCTTCCCCGTAAGTCTTTTGGCCGGCCGCGCTCCCTCCTAAGGCGTAAAGGGTCACCATCACATTTCCCAATTCCAATTCTTTTTCGGGGACCCCCTCCCCTTCGGCCTGTCCGGAGGACGGAAGAGCCAGGAATAGAGAGGCCGCTATTACGGCAAAGGCCTTATTAAAGAGAGGCGGCATCAGTCGCCTCCGCTTAATTGTTTGATATCGGCAAAGACCTTTTCGATGTTCTTTATCTCCTTCTCGATCTCGCCGAGCAGCGCCTTCTGCCTTTCCGAGGTAAGAGGAATAGATATAGCGGTAAAAGATGCTATCAGGAAGATGATCAGGAGCGCGCCGTAGAGGACTTCAGTCAAGACGAAGAACTTTGCCAGGATATGTACCGGATAGATGTCCCCGTATCCGACTGTGGCGATAGTGATCGCGCTGTAATATATAAAATCCGCTATCGAGCCGAAACGGCCGAACCCGCCCAGTTCCGCGGCCGAAACGAAACTTGAATTTGTTATCTTATGGAGGCCGTAATATATGAAGGCGTAACCGAGTATCAGGAACATGAAGGTCGAAAAGAACCTCCCCAGGAACTTCTGGAGCAGGTTGGTCTTCGAGAAATTATCAACCTCGCTCTTTAGCTCCTCGAAGTAAGCGAGTTTGCCCCAGGCGTATGCCTCCATATGGTGCCTGTTCTCCAGATCCTTGAATTCGCCGCTCAGGTATTTAAGCAGCCTCTCACCCCAGCTTTTTATCTTATGGATGCGTATCTTGTAATCTATCAACGGATCGAGGGTCCAGGAGAAGATGATTATGAGCCAGAGGAACATGCCGGCCATCATCGCCGCGATCCCCAGCCAGATAAGCCAGCCCCGGGGGGCGAAGAAGATAAGGACGGCCGCCAGGACCATTAGCGCGGCCACCATCTCGCGCCTGTACGTAAGCCTTGTCCCGAAATGCCCGAAGAAGAGGGCCTTTGTCCGCGCGCCGAAAAAATCAAAGATAACGCTGGCCTTCTCGGAGATCCTGTCGATTTGGAATATTATTTTTTCGAGCATCCGTAGTGTCCTATTTTCTCTTTAACGCTCCAGTATTCGCCCCAATTATACGAGAAAGGTTTGGCCTTGGCGTAATCGATCCTCCCCGTCTCCGTCATCACCGACTCGTCTATGTGGACGGCGACGACCTCGGCCAGGAACACCTCGTGCGTTCCGAGAAGCATCGCGCTCTTCACTTTGCATTCGAGGTTTACAGGGCACTCTTTTATGAGCGGGGACTTGACGTGCGTGGCCGGTTCCGGGGTAAGCTTCGTCAGGGCAAACTTATCCGTGTCCCGCCCGGAAACCATCCCGCAGATATCGGTCTCTTTCATTATATCGGAAGTGGGGATATTCACCGTAAATTCCCCCGTTTCTTTTATCAGCGGGTGGGAGTGGCGGTGAGGCCTTATAGAGATGGAGACCATCGGCGGTTCCGAGCAGACGACGCCGGCCCACGCCAAAGTTATGATATTCGGCTTGCCGTTCTTTCCGACGCAGGTAACAAGGACGACCGGCAACGGGAAGAGCGCCACATCGCCTTTGATCTCTTTTTTAGCCATCTTCATCCCTCCGTTTTTTATTATAACATACCGCTATTCAAAAGGCCAAGCCTCTCTTCTAAAGGCCCAGTGAAAGCAGGTATTTGAGGTTTCTTTCTATATGTTCCTTGCAATGGGGCTCGGAAGTTATGATCGGCTCCCTGCCTTTCTTCCAGGCCTCGATCAGCAGCCTCTTGAAATCCAGGTCACCGTCCCCAAGCGGCAGATGGGTATCGAAATCGCCTTTGTTGTCGGAAAGATGCAATTCGCCTATCGACCCGTCCGGGTACCATTTCAAGGCGTCGAACGGGGACATCTTTCCGAACGCGTAATAATGGCCGGCGTCAAAGCACGCCTCCACAGACGGGGAGTTGATCCCTTTCAGCAGCCCCACAACCACTTCGGGATCCGGGTCTACGGAATTTTCTATGGCTATGACTATCTTCCTTGATTCGGCGGCTTTCATCGCCTCCTTCCAGACCGGGATGCTGAGGTCGAGGAAAAAGCGCGAGGCGCCTTTGTAAAAGATGGGGTCGAGCCCGGTGTGCAATACGATATGGTTGGCCCTCAGTTTCTCGCAAAAATCAAGCGCCGATATAAAACGTCCGTAGGTCAGGTCCCTTATCTTGGGATCCGTGCTTCCGGGATTAAGGTCCAGGAACGGGCCGTGCACTATTTTTTTTATCCCGCGGCTTTCAAAGACGCCGTTTATTTTATCTATCTCATCATCGGTATAATCGTCCAGGGCCTCTCCGTTGGCGTATATCTCGCAATTCACCCCGATCTGCGCTATCCAGTCGAGGCTGCTTAAGAGTATCCTGTAAGGCACGTGGAAGTAGACCTTCTCCTTGGTTATCCTCATTTGAACTCCTTCTATTCATAAAAAAGGCCTAGGTTTACCCTAGGCCGTGAATAAGTCCTCAACCCTACCGTGAGGGCTTGGCCGCTTGACCCTTTATTCAAGGTGGGGTCCTGTCGAATACCTCGAAAGGTACCCGAACTCCAAACCCCTTATACGACTTTGCTGATCATTGCGCCAATCCTAACACGCATAGGGTAGATATCTTTTCCCGATACAATTATATCACGGCCGCAGGCAAAGTCAATACTACTATTGCCCCATCAGCGACTGGATCGCCGTCATTATCCCTGCCAGTAAAGAATCTACCGTCCGGTCGTCCGGCTCATCCATCCTACCCGGTTCGATAGCTTTTCCTATTATTATTTCTACGGGACAGGGCCTCGGCAATACGGAATTGCGCGGATAGGCCTTGAAAGCGCCCTTGACCGCGCACGGTACGACCGGTGCGCCCGATCTTAACGCCATAATGGCCGCGCCTCTCCTGCCCGCGCCGAGCCTTCCGTCGTAACTCCTGGACCCCTCCGGGAATACTCCTAAAGCCTCGCCTTTCCCGAGCAGGTCTATGGCCTTCCCGACCGAACCGTTCTCCCTTATCATGCCTGTCGAAGCGAACAAAGGCCTCAGCCACCAAACATCATAGACGTCTTTCCGGACTATCCATTTTATCTGCCTGGGGACAACGGCTGCGATCGCGACGGGATCCAGGTAGCTGGAGTGATTGGCGGCTATTATGACTTTGCCTTCGGCAGGGATATTCTCTACGCCTTTGACTTTCAGGCAGAAAAAAATCCTGCAGATCAACCACCCGATCGGCCGCAGGATTCCGTACAACAAAGTTTTAATTTATTATTACCATCCTCTTGGCCAGGATGGAATTGATATAGCCGGTTATCTTCAGCATATCCTGTTTCTTTATCCTGTTGAAGAAGACGCCTATGTTCCTGCAATTGGGATTCGACGGGGATTTTACCGGTTCCGAACGGACGACAACGCCCTCTATATGTATGGGATGCGCCTTTGATTTTTCTTCGGAAGGGAGCAGGAGCACGATCTTGACTTTTGATAAAAGCGGGAAATAACCGTCAACCTGGCAAAAAACGCCTGAACAACTGATATTTTTTGTTACGCTTATCGTGTCGAAGCCTTCATCTTTTATCTTTAGAGGCACTTTCTCATCGACACGCGGATGTTTTCTTCTTTCGGACTTTGGCCTTGACATAAGTTTATATTTTACTTGTTCCGCGGTTGTGCTGCGTTCTGGCCGATCTGCTCTTCCACCCATTCTTTATAAACGTGGTCCAGTATGCGGTTCCTGTCAAAAGGCGACATCTGGGAGAATTTCACGCCGGCGGATGATTCGGTCTTGATCTCTGATTTTTCCACCCAGACAAGGTCTCCTTTCGCGTACACAGGAGCCATATCCTCGGGGATCCTCAACTTGATCTCTAATTCAGTGCCCGGAACGAGTTTGCTGTTTACTGCGATCTGCATCCCTTCGCGGCTCAGGTTGCGCGTAACGGAGATGCCTTCTATCGGGGCGCCATTTCCGGGAACCATATACTCCACTTCAACGGCTACATCAAAACGCATGAATTTCCGTTTCTCACTCATCCCCCTCACCCCCCTATCTTGTTTTTAAGATCAGTTCTCGCCCTCCTTTTTCAGTTATTGTTATTATTATCTACCCCTCAATAACAAAAGTCAAGCTAATATTCCAGCAACTCCTCGATGATCCGCTTTATACGCCCTTTATCCTCGTCCGTGATATCGGTAAACTCTATTCCCGTATCAAACTGCGAGGGTTTCTTCTTTGCGTATTCGTTGCGCCGCATGACCCATGCGACTTTGCCGCCGCATGCTAACGGGACAGGGTCATCGGCGAGAAAAATTTCTACGTCAACCGGGGTATTCCTCAATAACCCTTTCTCGAGTATGACACAGATCCCGCCGGTAGAGATGTTCTCGGTCTGGGTCCTGAAGACAAGGCTGGTCTCTTTTTTCTTGACGATGACCACGCATTCGAAGACGACCCGCGCGCCTCTTCTGGTATCGATTCCGCCCCAGCCCATTTTAGTTCCCTCTCAAATGTATTATACCTTCAAAAGCGCGCATTACAACAGGATTTTTGCTTTGACAAGCATATATTATGATGATAGAATGAAAATCACGAAATCCTTTTTTTCGGGTTTTTTTGGAGGTTCTCCGCGTGTATGAAAGTTTTTTTGGCCTAAAAGAAAGACCTTTCAACGTAACCGCCGACCCTAATTTCCTTTTTTTCAGCAAGAAGCACCGCGAAGCCTTCGACCATCTCATCTACGGCATAAAAGAAAGAAAGGGATTCCTTGAGATAACCGGCGAGATCGGCACAGGCAAGACCACCCTTTGCCGCGCCCTCTTGGGCCAGCTCGACAAAAATACGAAGACCGCCTTTATCCTTAACTCAAACCTTCCGGAGATGCAGCTCTTACTGGCCATAGTCACCGATCTGGGCCTCGCGGCAAAGCCAAAGACCAAGATAAGCCTCCTTACCGAGCTCAACAAGTTCCTGATCGCGGAACTTAAAGCCGGCTCTAATGTGGTCCTTATCATCGATGAGGCGCAAAATCTCAAGGCGGCCCAATTGGAACAGATAAGGCTCCTTTCCAACCTCGAGACCGACAAGGAAAAACTGATCCAGATAGTCCTCGTCGGCCAACCGCAGCTGAAGGAAAAGCTCGACTCCCCCGAGTTGGAACAGCTTAGGCAGAGGATCGCAGTAAGGTATCATATCCTTCCCCTGGACAGGACCGAAGTGGGGGATTATATTTACCACCGCCTGCGGGTCGCGGGCGCCGACGGGAACTTAACATTCGAGCCGGATGCCCTGGGAGAGATCTACGAATACTCCTCAGGCGTGCCGAGACTGATAAACCTCATCTGCGACAGGGTGTTACTTCTGGGATTCTCCATGGAGACAAAGACAATGACTCTGGACATGATAAAGCGTTCCGTTGAAGAGATCGAGGGGTATGTAAAAATATGAGCATAATACTGGAAGCCTTAAAAAAGGCGTCTGCGGCCGGGAATACCCCGCCGCTTGCCGCCGGAACTACGGCCAAAAACCTGGAAGAAAAGATCGAGGAGGTAGCCGGGGTCTCTGACAGCGGCGGTTTTAACCTCTCGAGGACAATGCTGATGGCCGCGGCGGCGATCGTGATCGTCGGCCTTGTCGCATTTTTGACGCTCCCGCAGGGCGGGACGCAGAACGGGACAACCGAAGCGAACAACGTTATCGCATCTCTCCCGTCTTCCCCGGAAGCAAACGGCAGACCGGCCGCTGAAGGATATTCTACGGTACCCCCTCCCGCTCCCTCAAAACAGGAAGTTACCCCCATCGGCAGTTTCATAACAAAACTGTCAAATCCCCGCCTGACCCTCAGCGGGATAGTCTATGGCGCGGGCAAACCGGCCGCCATAATAGAGAATAAGATCCTGGAGGAAGGCGCCTCAATAAAAGGAGCCAGGATCGTAAAGATCCATAATAGCAGCGTCGAAATGCTGGATGAGGTGACAGGCCAGGGTTTCGTCCTGAAATTGGATTGACCCTTACGCAGGGTTAAGGTTTCTTCCCTTTTACCTTTTTAACGGATTTTTTTACGGCGGTATTTTTGGAAGGAACGGTCACTTTTTTAGAGACCGCGGTTCCGGAAAGGACAGGCTCTTTATGGCTGACCTTCGATATGAATAATTTTACGGCGAAGAATGATCCGTAAGCCGCTAGGATGAGGACCACAATGGATCCGATCACCACCAACTGCCTGCTCTTAAGGAAAGGCGGCTTGAACCATATCTCCGGGCGCTCGAGCGATTCCTTGTCTTTCTTAAGCCTGTTGACCTCGCCCTGAAGCCGTTTGAACTCGCCTTTTAATTCTTCCAGTTCGGCATTAAGCTCCTTCTTCATTTTCGCGTCGGGTTTTTCCTGTATCGGCGACTCTTCATTTTCCTTTACGATAAAAGAGGAATCCATCACCTCCACCTTATCGAGGTAATTCCCGTAAAGCTGCTTCTGGATATCTTTTTCCGTGAGGTTCTTTACATTTTTATCCGTTTTATCCGGTTTTTTCCAGAACAATTTGGCCTCAGAAAGTGACTACAAATTTTATTATGTCGATGCCGCCGGAGACGAGCTTCTGGTCCTCCTTGAAACCCCTGCTCCTGCACAATTTGATCGCGCTCTTCATAGTTGTCGCGGCGTGGAAGACCGCTTCGCGATAACCTTTTTCTTTGCAAAAATCCAGGGCCCTGTCTATAAGGAGGCCTCCGAATCCTTTCTTCCTGAAAGAAGGATTGACAAAGAGCCGCCTTATGATGGCGGTATTTTTCGACTCCTCCTTGATCCCGACGGTCCCGGCTATGCCGGCGTTATCCTCTATCACGAAAAATTGCTCCCTCTTTCCGCCGTAGACCTTATCTATCGAATCGAGATCGCCGTAAGGATAAGCGTTATGCCCATACTCGAACTCTTTGGAGAGTATGCCGCTGATCAACTCCTTTACCTGCTTCTGGTCCCTGGATTGTATCGGTCTGATCTGCATGTTATGTGATTTTACTTCTCCTCAGCCATTTTGTCAAGCAAGCCCTCATTAAAAAGCGCTTTATAGGCGGCGTCCTGTTCCGCCGATTTTTTGTTCTTCCCTTCCCCTCTTCCGCGCGCCATCCCGCCAAAGAGGACCGCGACCTCGAAATGTTTCCTGTGCTCGGGCCCTTCTTCGGATATGACCATATATTTTGGGGTGGCCTTGTAGGCTTTCGAAGTATATTCCTGGAGGACAGATTTGTAATCTTTAGTGGTGCCGCCTTCCGAGATCCTCTTCAATTCCGCCTTAAATTGGCCCTCGATGAATTTTCCGGCTTTTTTGAAGCCCCCGTCGATATAGATGGACCCTATCACGGCCTCATACGCGCCCACAAGGTTCCTCGACTGTTCGGCGCCGCCGCTCGCCGCTTCTCCTTTTCCGAGCAGGATCATCCCTCCGAGCCCGAGCTTCCTGGCCAGGCCTTCCAGCGTCGGGCGGCTTACGAGCGCCGACCGTATCCGGGTCATCTCTCCCTCGAGAAAATCCGGGAACCGTTTGAAGATAGTACCGCTTATCACTAACCCGAGGACCGCGTCACCGAGGAACTCAAGCCTCTCGTTATCGGACCCCTTCCCTCCGGCATGCTCATAAGCGTATGAACGGTGTACAAGCGCTTGCGCCAGGAGCCGCTTATTCCTGAACACATACTTTATCCGCCGTTCAAATTTTTTAAGTTCGGATGACCTTGATTTATCTGCCATGGAGGGGTTTCAACGGTATAATTTTTTGATCTCTTCGCGTATTAACGGTTCGGGGATCGCCTCCCTGACTACGACCCTGCCTATTTTTACCGGGAGGACGAACCTGTTCACTCCACGGATGAATTTCTTATCGCGCGACAGGGAACCCATGATCTTTGCCGTGTCGGTCTTCTCCAGGTTTACCGGGAGGCCGAAACTGCCGATCAACCTTTCTATCCTTGAGACGCCCGCAGCCGGGAATATCCCCAATCTCTGCGACATGCGCGCAGCGGCTATCATCCCCAATCCTACCGCCTCGCCGTGCGAATAGGCGCCGGAATATCCGTGCGCCGTCTCGACGGCATGCCCTATCGTATGGCCGTAATTCAAAATTGTCCTTATAGACTTCTTTTCCTTTTCGTCCTTCGATACTATCCCGGCTTTTATCTTCGCGCACCTCTTTACTATTTCCAGGAGCGTGCCGGCGTCCCGCCTTATTATCTTCCGCCTGTTGCGTTCGAGATAAACGAAGAGCGCCCTGTCTTTTATGACGGCGTATTTGATGACCTCGGCCATGCCTGAGGCGAAATCGCGGCCCGAAAGGTCCCTGAGGAAAGATATATTGCTGTATACGAGTTTGGGTTGATAGAATGAGCCTACTAGGTTCTTGCCCTCGGGCAGGTCCACCGCTACTTTTCCGCCGATCGATGAGTCTACTTGGGCAAGCAATGTCGTCGGGACCTGGATATACGGTATCCCCCGTTTATACGCGGATGCCGCGAAACCCCCGAGGTCCCCCACCACTCCGCCTCCCAGCGCGACGGCGCACAGCCTCTTGCCTTTGCCGTCCATCCTGGAAAGCGACGCCAAAAGCCTCATCGCCTCTTTAAGCGACTTGGCCTTTTCCGAATCGGGGACAACCAGGAATTTCACCCTGAGGCCGGACCCCTTAAGGGAACCTCCGACCTTCTTTCCGAAAAGGGACTTGACCTTCGCATTCGTGATGACTGCCGCGTCTGTCCCGGGATCAAGCCTTCTTAATTCCCGCGGCAGCTTTCCAAGAGTCTTTTCGATGGCGATAATATAGCTGCGCTCGCCAAGGCGGACCGGTATTGAAGCCATGATATCACCTTATGATTGATGATTACGGAGCCGCTTAGTTAGATCTTCGTTACGTTGGACGCCTGATCGCCTTTTTCGGTGTTCGCTATCTCGAATTTCACCTTCTGCCCCTCGGCTAAAGTCTTATAACCTTCGCCGATTATCGCAGAATGATGGACAAAGACATCCTTACCCCCGTTATCCGGAGTTATGAAACCGTAGCCCTTCTGGTTCGAGAACCACTTTACCACTCCGGTCAATTCGTCTGCCATTGTTATTACGCACCTCCTTCCTTTTTAAGATTTAAAACCCTATGATCCTTGAGAGCGCAAATAAAATAGGATTAACGAACCAATTTAAAAAACCCATCCACAGCATTACAAAGAGTATCATAAAGCCGTACGGCTCTATGCTCATATAGCTCATCGCCATCCTCGGCGGCAGGAAGCTGAATAGGATCCTCGAACCGTCGAGGGGCGGGATCGGTATAAGGTTGAACGCCGCCAGGATCAGGTTTATGCTTATCGCGTAAAACATAAGGCCTTTTAATAACGGCTCATGCAAAAAAGGGAACAGCCGGTAAGCCGCCACAAGCGCAAAGGCTAACATGACATTAGCTAAAGGGCCGGCTGCGCCGACCCACGCGATATCTTTCTTCGGATTGCGAAGCCCCATGAAATTTATCGGGACCGGCTTGGCCCATCCGAATACGACCGGCGATCCCATAATCATCAGGGTGATCGGTAATAATATAGTGCCGATAGGGTCGATATGAGAAACGGGGTTGAGGGTCAATCTTCCGGAAAATTTCGCCGTCGGGTCGCCTAACTTATAAGCTACCCATCCGTGGGCGATCTCATGGATTATCATGGCAAACAGGAATATCGGGATTATTATAACAAGATCCAGGACGGTTACGGCAAAATTTGCTAAAAAACTATCCATCAGGAAACGGGGCTGCCTATTTTGACGGGTTTTTCGGGGATCAATACGGCAAGCGATTCCCCGTCCTTCGTGGCGAGGATCATGCCGTTCGAGACGGCTCCGCGTATAGTCGCCGGTTCGAGGTTGTCTATCATGACGACCGACTTCCCTTCGAGTTCTTCTTTTTTATAAAAAGGTTTTATGCCCGCGACTACCGTCTTTTCCGCCTCGCCTGTCGATACGGTGATGAGATACAGTTTGTCGGCGTTAGGATGGTCTTCCACCTTCAGGACCTTGGCTATTCTGATGTTGAGTTTTTTGAAATCTTCGAATTTTACGTATTCCATCTCTACTCTATTATTTGTACCGCGTCAGCCTCGTAGAGCGCCGTCCCGTTCACGTCCTTCCTTATGCCCCAGACGTTCACCGGAAGGTGGATATAGCGGTTAAGGTCGACCTTTGAGCTTGTAAGATAGCCCAGGGACTTGCCGTCTTTGACGATCTTAAACTGGCTTAAGCGTCCGTGGACCTTGCCCACATTATCGACCAGCCCCGAGACCATTGGCGCCTCTCCGGGCCGCGGCGTGGAGATATTTTTTATCTTGGCGTCGTAATCCTCTTTCGCCTTTAGATGCCCTATCTCGGCCATTTTTAATTTTATCCCTTCCGCCTTAAGCAGCGCTTCTTTCTCCTCGGGAGTGTCTTTGTATTCGGCGGCGAATTTCTGGTATCTCTCGAGGATCCACTTGAGCTCTATCTCGCGTAAGGGCTTCTTAAGCTCCGCCGCGTATGAAGCGTCAAGCTGGGCTAATTTTTCAGGCAGGTCTGCGGGCTTCGGGACTTCGGAGTTTCCGTCACTATTGACATAATCAGAGGATACCCACCCGCATGAACCCTTGGGGGCCTCTATCTCATACCAGTCAAGGTATTCCTTGCGTATCTTGACCGCCGTGCCTTTATTCAGGCGGCAGACGATGGATGAGGAAACGGTGCCCGCGGCCCTGACGTTGATCTTGTCTTCCGAGATCACCGTCCGGCCGTCTTTCTTTGAGACCTTGGAC
Organism: Candidatus Omnitrophota bacterium; assembly: GCA_028716565.1. NCBI lineage: Bacteria > Pseudomonadati > Candidatus Omnitrophota > Candidatus Omnitrophota bacterium. Next base: position 163,008 of record JAQUPL010000001.1, on the reverse strand, counting down.
TTGGTGACATAGACGAGCGCCTTCTTCGGGAGCTCTATCTTATACCATTTGCCCTTAAGCCCCAGCACGTTTATCTCTTCCCCTTTTTTCAACTGGCAAACAACCTCGGAAGAGATACTGTCGGCGGCCCTCACATTCACCCGGTCACCGGAGACGGTCCCGGTAAAGGGCCCGCCTTCGAGCGATCCTTTCGACGCGTATGAAAGGTTAAAAGGAAAAACAAGGCAGGCTACAGCGCAGAGAAAAAACCTTGCACAAAAAGAAAGTTTCACTTCCCTTCCTTCGATTTTGCCTGCTCCTTCTTGCCCGGAGCCGCTGCCGCCGGTTTCGCGCCGGCGGGGGCCGCGCCTGCGGCCGGAGCCGTTCCCGCCGACCCTGGAGCCGCTACGGCACCTTCAGCCGCGACTTTCTCGACCTTCTCTTTTTTGACCTTGATCTTCACGGACTTGACCTTAGGAAGGCCGAATACGGACTGATCTTCCTTCCACTTGTCTTTTTCCGACAGCATTTTTATACGTTCGAACCTCTTAAAAACCGACCTATGGCCCTTCCCTTTGGAAGGACGCAGACTTGGATGGATCGACATCAATCACTCTCCTTGCATTTTAGCGTTTTCTTACCAGGCACCCTTTATACTTCTTTCCCATCGCTGCAAGCGTCTGTTTCGCCGCATCTTTCGTGGCGAATGAACCGACGCACAAAATGAAATAATTGCCCTTTTTTATTATCTCGCCGGTATAACCCGTGGCCTTGACCCGTGAGAGCTCTTTTTCCGCAGCGTCGCGGCCCTTGTATGAAGCCACTTGTATCGTAAAAGGCTTATCCGCGGCCGATGCCGCGGCGCTTACAACCGGTTTGACGGCAACCGTTTTAACGGGCTCCGGGGCCTTCGGAAGCGTCTTTGGCGCTTCGGCAACCGGCAGCGGCGCCGGCTTTACAGACGGAGCCTCGACAACCGGTTCGACCGGGGCCGGGGCTTCCACGTCCGCGCTGTTCAAGCTCCTTCCTCTTTCCACTCCCAGAGAAAAGATGATAGCCGCCACAAGAGCGACGCCGATCAGGATTATGAACAGCGTCTCATAACGAATAGACAAAGCCAGACGATACTGCGGGAAGATCTGCTTATCGAACTTGTTCAATACGCCGAAAAACCTTCCCCTCGTCTTCTTTACTACTACAAACTCATCAAACAGCTCTTGCTGTTGTTTTTGGGTATTTAAAGGCGGCATCTATATCACTCCGAGGAAGACTAATTTTATCATAACGGCCATTTGAAAGCAAACGATTTTTGATACCACATAGATATCACTTTGGAAGCGGCTTATCTACGGGTTTTACCTCAAATTTTATGCCTCCGGATGAGAATGAGATACTGGAAGGCTTATGGGGATCTCCTTTAAGAGAGAGTTTTATCGAATACCATCCGTCTTTCTCCTCTTCCCCAAGAAGCGATCTCTCCCGTTCCTGAACCGCCGCGACAAGGCGGTTATTTATGCCGAAATCGAGTTCATAATCTATCTTTTTGTCCTGGAACCTGGTGAAATTGCCCGAAAATTTGAAGTCCTTCCCGGCGCCTTTCAGGTCAGTGATCGAGATAAATCCCTTACTGGTAGTTATAACGCCGGTTATCCCGTCAAACGCGTAGTTATTCTGCGACGGGACCCCGAAGGGCTTGAGGAGCTTATTAAGGGAATCTTTAGGGCCCGACTTCAAGACGACATTCTGGAAATCGCAGCTGAGGACGAATTTTGCCTTAAAAAACTTCGCGGGGTCGAGGCGCAGGTACGCCCTCTCCGCGGTGAACGCCAGGCCGTCCTTGTCCATCGCTTTTATGTCGGATACCGTGAGCTGGGCCGGCATCTTCACGCGCACCGACCCGAAGACGACATTCATGTCGAGGGCCTTTTCGAGCTTAAAGGTTATGAAATCCTTGAGCAGGTATGAGGTGAGCGGCGAATAGAAGACCACGAAAAGTATGGCCACTAATATGATCAGGTATAAAAGTCGGTGCCTCATTGCATCCTCTCGTATGGGTTAAATAGTTTTATGTACTCGTCAAGCGCGTACCTGTCGGTCATCCCCGCGATATAATCGCAGACCACCCTGTACCTGTCCACGGCCTCCCGGCCTGCGGCCCCTGGCAGCTGCCCGGGGTTCGAGATATAATAATTGAACAGCTCCCGGATAAAGCGTTTCGATTTATCCGCCATCCTCACTACCCTCTTGTGCATATAAAGATTATCATATAAGAATTTCTTGAGGGGTTTCCTCTCTTCAAGTAATCCTTTGGAAAAAGCGATAGTCCTCTCCGGCCTCGACCTTGCCGATTCGGCGGAGGCGATCCCGAAATCCTCGATCCTTTTTCCGGATTCATTTATGAGGTCCGTGACTTCCGTGTTTATAAGCGACCTAACCATCTGGTATTTCCTGATGCTGTTGCTCATAGACGGGTGGGCCCTGGAGATCTCCTCGCAGATCTTCTTCCATAAAGGTATATCGCGGATCTCTTCTTCCTTTATCAGGCCCGAGGTCAATCCGTCGTCTATGTCGTGGTTGTCGTATGCTATCTCATCGGCCAGGTCTACTATCTGGGCTTCAAGCGTAGGCGATTTCTCGGGTTCTAGCTGGGGAAGGCCGCCGGATCTGTCATACGGGGTGGAATGCTTGTTTATCCCTTCCCTGACTTCCCATGTAAGGTTAAGGCCTTTAAAATCCGGGTATCTCTCTTCGAGGAGGTCCACGACGCGAAGTCCCTGTATGTTGTGGTCGAATCCCCCGTGGCCTTTCATCAATTCATGCAGTTCCTGCTCCCCGGAATGCCCGAAAGGCGGGTGGCCGATATCGTGGGCCAGGGCGATCGCCTCGGTCAGGTCGGGGTTCAGGCCTAGGGTGCGCGCTATCGAGACCGCTATCTGCGCTGCCTCGAGGGTGTGCGTCAGCCTCGTCCGGTAATAATCGCCCTCGTGGTTTACGAAGACCTGCGTCTTGTATTCCAGGCGGCGGAAAGCGGTCGAATGTATCACCCTGTCCCTGTCGCGTTGGTAGCAGGTCCTATAAGGATGTTCCTCTTCCTTATGTTCCCTGCCCCTCGAATCCTTCGCCTTCATCGCGTAAGGGGCGAGCGTCTTCGACTCTATCTCCTCTATTTCTTTACGCGTGAGCATTTTATCAGCCTGTCATACAAGGCGCCGAGAGATTCGGATATGACTTTCGTCGAAGCCGAAACCGGCATGAAATTGGAGTCCCCGAACCACCGCGGGACTATATGGATATGGACGTGATCTTTTATGCCGGCGCCGGCCGCCCTCCCGACATTGACGCCGATATTGAAACCGTCGGGACGCATCGTCTTCGAAAGGAGTTCTTGCGTCGCGTTAAGGAGGCTTATGAGGTCCGCCGTTTCTTCTTTATTAAGTTTAGTGAGGCTGTCAACGTGCCTGAGAGGGACGATCATCATATGGCCGTTGTTGTAGGGGTAGAGATTAAGGATGGAAAAGCTGTGGCGGGTACGCGCTACTATGTAATTCTTCCTGTCTTTTCCCGTCTTGGGCTTGGAACAGAAGATGCAGCCCTTCATCGTGTTCACCTTAGTGATGTATTTGGTCCTCCACGGCGCCCAAAGCCTGTCCATTAATCCTCCGTCAAAGTTTCACTATCTTAGCGGTTATCTTGCTGTTTACCTCAATTATCCCGTAAGAATTGTACGGGGCGAATATCTTATCGGTCGGGCTGCCGGGGTTCAAGAACAACACCTTTTTTATCATTTCACTCATCGGCCGGTGGGAATGGCCGAAGACGATGCAATCCACTTTATCGCCCTTGAACTCTTCCAATATGCGGTCGGTCAACCCGTCCGGAGTGCCCCAGCCGTGGATAAGGCCTATCTTGAATCTGCCGGCTTCCACAATCTCTTTCGCTTTCAGGGCGGAACTCAACTCCTTCGAATCCATGTTCCCGTATACGGCAACCGTCTTTTTGAGCTTCCTTAATTTCTCCAGGAAACTCATCTCCGCGAAATCTCCGGCGTGCAGTATCAGGTCGGCCTTCTTTATTTCTTCATAGACGGCCTTAGGGATATCTTTAGCCATCCTGGGTATGTGCGTGTCAGACAAGACCAGTATCTTCATATCAGTTAAGCGCTCTCCGTGTTTGTAATATGATCTTTCTGCGATTCAGCTATCCCTTCAGCGTCCCATTGCGGCAGGACCAGCCTCTGCCTTCCGGTCATGTCGAGCAGGGTATTCAGGTCCTTCAGGTCCCATATCCAGCATTTCGCTTCTTTTGCGAGAAGTTTGGCGTTCGCGCCTATACCTGCCAGGGAGAGGACGATCTTCCGCTTGACCGCGCCTTTCCTGCCTTTGCATTGGCTGAGATAATCCATGACATCGCTGTCCCGGACCGGGCGCCGGCCGACTATCAGTTCCCAGGTACAGCCTTCCGCAAATAGGCTCAAATACGAAATGCCCTCTATTTTTGATGCCCGGGCCTCTGTGTTGCCGAAATACGGCAGCCGGAAACTCTTCCCTCCCAATTCCATGAATTCGCCGTTGAACGAGGTGAAAAGCCCCGCGACAAGGTCGTCGATATCCCTGGCGGAAGAATTCACGAAATTCTCTATGAACCCTTTTACCTCGGCGCTGAACATCGATATCTTGGGCTCGTAAGAAGGGTCGAGCAGGTATTCCTTTATCTGGTAGACGTTCCTGAGCCACAATTCGAATACCTTATCGCGTATCAGGTAAAACTTCCCTTGCCTGGATACCCACCCTGCGTCTATCAATTTCTCAAGCAGGGCTGAGAGCTCTGTGGTCCTGACGCGGGAGGCCTGCGATATCGCCTGGACTTTCTTCGCGCCGTTGGAGATGGCCAGCAGGACCGCCGCTGAATGCCTGTCTATGCCGTCGAGCTGGGTCATCACGCCCGAAAAATGCTGGTTTAATATCCCTTTCGAATCAAAGAGTATCTCGATGAACATCGCCGTAAGCGTATCGGTGTCTTTTTCCGCGGTAATATTACCGCCCCGGCCCCGCAGGCTCAACAGGATAGAATCGAGGTAGAACGGGTGGCCGTCGCTGAACGCGACGAGAAAATCCACCAGTTCGTCCGGAAGTGGCCCGCAGGCCATGCGCGCCCTTATAAACTGCGAGGCCGTCCGGATATCAAAGGTCCCGAGTTCGTATATTTCGAAATTACCGAATAACAGGGAGAGTTTTTCCGCGAGGATATTTTTGGCCTGGTTAATCTGGGAAGATAATACGATATACATCGTGTCTTTCTGCAGCATGATGAACTTCCCGAGCTCGGCAAACGCGTCTTCTATGCCGAGGTCCGCGATCCGGTGGAATTCATCCAGTATGATTATCGGCCGCAGGCCGGTCTCGGAATATGCCGTAGCGGGAAGTTCGAACAGGGCGCGGTAGGCCTTCAGGTTCTTGCCTCCTTTTATCAGCGTTTCGATAGCCTTCACGGCCTTCGCGGTCTTCGGCATCCTGTCCGCGGCAAGAGAGACGAGCCCGCCGGTGCCGGACGCCTTAAACTCCGCGAAATCGAGATACCTGAAAAGCAAGGCGGCGATGAACTTTTCGGCGAAGGCGGGAAACCCCTGGTTTTTGACCTCGATATAGACCGGGACCGTGTCCTTAAAAGGGAGGGTGCTTATGAAACGGTAGATGACCGAGGTCTTCCCGTAATAGGAAGGCCCTATGATGGCGACATTCTGGCGGTAACCGAAACGCAGGCCGTCGGCGCGCTTCTTAAGCAGGGCGAGTATATCGTCTCTGCCGAAAAAATTATTTCCCGTTGCGGGGCCCAATAACATTATAGATAAAACCTTCCTGGCTTAAGACAAGTAATAAAATGGGTTCTGAGGCTTATGCCTCTTTCTTATCTCAAAATGCAGGTACGGGGAATTGCCCCTTCCCCCGGAGCCGACTTTAGCCACCGGTTGCGCCTGCCTGACATCTTCACCTATCCTGACAAGTATCTCGGAATTATGCGAATAAACCGTCTGGATGCCGTCGCCATGGTCCAGTATGACAGTCTTCCCGAAACCCCTTACTTTATCATCGCTGAATATGACCCTGCCGCTCCTGGAGGCGATGACCGCCGTACCTTCCCGCGCCTGGATATCTACCCCTTTATTCGGCGTCGACCCTCTCTTCTGTCCGAACGACGAGATGACTTTGCCCTTGACCGGCCAGATAAAATCCTCTTTTGAGTACACGGGGATAGGCGTGATATTCGACACGGGTTGTGCGGGTTTAGCGGGTATGAGTATATCCTGTCCGACCTTTATATTCCCGGCGTCCGCCAGGCCGTTCGCCTCGACAAGTGTCTCGAGGTCTACGCCGTTATTCTTCGCTATCCTCCAAAGCGTCTCACCCTTTACGACCCTGTGGTAAGTCCCGCCTTTAGCGTGGACTGGCAGGCCTTCTTTCGGCGGCTTAATGACCGGGGTCTCCGCGCAGCCCGCCAGGGAGAGGATAAGAATAGTTATAAATAAAACCCTAAAATAAGACATTTATGATACACCATCCTAAAAATGGAGCGGGTGATGGGACTCGAACCCACGATATTCAGCTTGGGAAGCTGACGTTCTACCAACTGAACTACACCCGCTTGGACAAATTCGTATCGCCCAATCTGGGCGAATTTGTCGTAAAGGGGAAAACGTTGTTTTACCCTTTACAGAACCCCTTTCCTAATCGGAAGAAAAACCGTTACAGCATACCACATAATCAATCGGCTAGATGCATGAGCATCTTGAATTTCTTATATCTGCCCTGTATATCTTTTTCCGTCAACTTCAATATCCGGTTGACGCTGAAATCCTCGACCGCGAATGAGGCAAGGATGGTCCCGTAGGCACATCCCTTGCGCAGCACCGTCTCGTCGATCCTCTTCGCTTTACTGAGATAACCCATGAACCCTCCGGCGAAGGTATCGCCGGCGCCGGTCGGGTCGAACGGGTCTTCAAGGATATACGCGGGATAGGAAAAGATGAAATCTTTTGAGATACAAAGAACGCCGTGTTCGCCTTTTTTTATTATAGCAATTTTCGGCCCGCAAGAAAATATATATCTTGCGGCCTTGAGGAGGTTAAGTTCGCCGGAAAACTCGCGCGCTTCCTTGTCATTAGCGAAAAATATATGGACGTGCTTCAGGAGTTTTTTAAGCTCCTTCGGCTTGTTCTCTATCCAGTAGTTCATCGTATCGCAGGCGATAAGGCGCGGGTCGTCGACCTGCTTCAGGACATCCAGTTGTAACGAAGGGTCGATATTCGCCAGGAAGACATTATCGGAGTCCCGGTATTCCGCGGGGATCTCCGGCTTGAAATCGGCGAACACGTTAAGGTAAGTATAAATCGTGTGAGCAGTGTTGAGGTCGAACCCGTATTCGCCTTTCCACCGGAAGGTCTTTCCCCCGTCAATCTTGAGCCCCGTGACATCTACGCCCCTCTTTTCCAGCAATTGAATATATTTTTTCGGGAAATCGGCGCCCACCACTCCGACTAGCCGCGCCGAATTAAAGAACGTAGCGGCGCAGGAGAAATATACTGCCGAACCGCCGAGCGCCTCATCCACCTTTCCGAACGGGGTCTTTATCGAATCCAAGGCTATTGAGCCTACGACCAAGAGTGACATTATCCCAGGTATTCCTCCGATATTTTCATTGAACAATATTGCCCGCACATCGTGCAGACATCTTTCGCCGCCGGCTTGGAACGGTTCCTGTATTCCTTCGCGCGCGACGGGTCGATGGCCAGGGCGAATTGTTTCTTCCAATCCCTCTTCTTGCGGGCGGCAGATATGGCGATGTCCCGATCGAGCGCGCCTTTTACCCCCTTGGCTACATCCGCCGCGTGCGCGGCTATCCGGGCGGAGATGACGCCTGTCTTCACGTCTTCGACCGAAGGCAGACCGAGATGTTCGGAAGGCGTGACGTAGCAGATGAAATCAGCGCCGTGGGCGGCCGCAAGCGCTCCGCCTATCGCCGATGTTATATGGTCGTAGCCGGGCGCTATGTCCGTCACCAACGGGCCTAAGACATAAAACGGCGCGCCGTGGCAAAGGTCTTTCTCCAGCATGATATTTGCTTCGATCTGGTTGATCGGGACGTGCCCGGGCCCTTCTATCATTACCTGGACGCCGGCCCGTTTAGCCCTCACGGAAAGTTCGCCAAGGGTCATTAACTCCTGTATCTGCGCCCTGTCGCTGGCGTCGGCAAGGCATCCCGGCCTCATTCCGTCGCCCAGGCTTAAAGTGACGTCGTATTTGCGCGCGATCTCCAGTACCCTGTCAAACTCCTCATAAAAGGGATTCTCGCGGCGGTTATGCGCCATCCATTCAACCATTATGGCGCCGCCCCTGCTGACGACGCCTATCACCCTGCCCTGTCTCTTAAGGCAATCCACCGCTTTCCTTGTAACGCCGCAATGGATAGTAAAAAAATCCACACCTTCCCCCGCCTGACCCTCAATCACGGCGAACATCTCATCCGCCGTCATGGAATAGATAGGCCTCTTCCTGCGGTCCGCGCCGACAGCCGCTTCGTAAATAGGGACTGTCCCTACAGGCACGGGCGAAGCCCTGAGTATAGCCTTCCTGATAGCTCGCAGGTCTCCCGCGGTCGAAAGGTCCATTACGGCATCTGCGCCGTTATCGACCGCGACCTTCAGTTTCTTCAGCTCAGCCGATATCTTCGAAGAACCCTGGGATGTCCCGATATTGGCGTTTATCTTGGTCTTTAACCCTTCGCCGATGCCGCAGACCCTTCCCTTCTTCCTGAGGATATTGGAGGGTATGACGATCCTGCCTGAAGATATCTTCCTTACGAGCAGTTTCAAGTCGAGGCCTTCCGCTTTCGCGACCAGCCTCATCTCGGGCGTGATCTTGCCTCTTTTTGCCGACTCTAATTGGGTCATCTTTTGGTGAGTTTATCCTTCAATCTTTTTGCCGCTTTCCTGATATCTTCCGCGCCGCATACCGCCCTTACTACGGCAACCCTTGATGCGCCGGCCGCTATAACTTCGCCGATATTCGTCTCGTCGATACCGCCGATAGCGACAAAAGGAAGGCCTTTCATATTATTTACTTGTTCTATCAGATCGAGCCCGACCGCTTTATATCCGGGCTTGGTAGGCGTAGAAAATACCGGCCCCACTCCTATATAATCCGCGCCGCTGTTTTGCGCCGCGCGCGCCTGTTCGAGCGAATGCGTCGATAGGCCTATTATCTTGCCCCTGCCTAATATGGAGCGGGCGCCGATTACCGGCATATCTTCCTGGCCGAGATGCACGCCGTCGGCATCGATGGCTAACGCGATATCCGGGCTGTCGTTAACGATGAATATGGCCTCGTCTTTTCCTATCGCCTCACGCATCGCGCGGCCGGCCTCGACTACATCCGCGGCGTCAGATTCCTTGTCGCGGAATTGTATCACGTCCGCGCCTCCGGCTATCGCTTCCTTCGCCGCATAGGCCAGGTCGCGGCCCTTGACCGCCTTCTTATCTATGATCACGTAAAGCCTGAAATCACGCAAGGTCAAAACCTCGAGACGAGCCTCTTCTCGGCGTTATACGCCTTGAACCTGAGCCTCTTGAACCTGTCGGCTATCTTTCCGTCTATGAGCTTTGAGAATTCTTCCAGGACGCGGAGGGATTCCTTGACGCGCTCCATATTGGCTATCGAGATCTCCTTCCATCCGGTTCTCTTCCTCTCGATCGCCTGCCTGCCCCGCCCTACATCGCCATCGGTATCGCGCGCCGATATAATTCCGCGCAGTCTGACCGGGTAGAGTTTGATGCAGCCTGAAATGCCGTGGCGCAGGCCTTTGAGATCCCTCATGAGGGACGCGTCGTCCAGCACGAATCTCGCGATCTCCTCACAGACCCTTAAGCCTTCCCTCGACCTGTTGAGGTTCGCGTCAATTATCCTGTAAAGCTTCTCTTTCATTAAGATCTTCTTGCACCGCGGATATCCGCAGTGTTTAATATCCTGCGGATAAGCCCGGTAGTGGACCTGCCCTTCACCAGCGGTATAGCGACGACTTTCCCTCCGTAGGACTTCACGAGGTCGGCGCCGACGATCTTGCCTACTTTCCAGTCCGCTCCCTTAACGAGCACGTAGGGCCTTACCGCCTTTATGAGTTTCAGGGGCGTGGCATCGCCGAATATTACCACATAGTCAACAAAGCCGAGGGAAGCAACGACCGCGGCCCTGTCTTTTTGGGGGATTATGGGGCGCGACGGGCCTTTTATCTTTTTTACCGAACGATCACTGTTGAGCCCCAGGACCAGGACATCCCCGAGGGACCTGGCCTTCTCAAGGTATTTCACGTGCCCTGCGTGCAGGATGTCGAAACACCCGTTCGTAAAGACGATCCTTTTGCCTTTTGCGCGAAGTCTTGATGCAAGAGCCTTTAACTTCGAAAAGGAGGTTATCTTTTTTTCCGTCATTATGGGACCCCGCCGGTAAATTAGAACAACGCCTCTTCTGCCAACTGGCAGAGGATATGGACAACCGTGACGTGGGCTTCCTGGATCCTCGGAGTAGACCCGGAAGGGACTATTATTGGGATATTCGCTATCCTGGCCAGACCGCCTCCGTCGCGTCCCGTGAGCGCGACCGTAACCAGGCCCTTTTTATTTGCGAGTTCTACCGCCTTGATGACGTTCTTCGCGTTCCCGCTCGTTGAGATCCCGACCGCCACATCGTTGTTTCCCGCGATCGCGTCGAGTTGGCGCGAAAACACCTCATCATAAGAATAGTCGTTGGCTATCGCCGTAATTATCGAGGTGTTGGTGGTCAGGGCTACCGCCGGGACCCCCTTCCTCTCCTTCAGGAATTTCCCGACGAGTTCAGCCGCCATATGCTGGCTGTCCGCGGCGCTTCCGCCGTTGCCGAAGATTATGACCTTGCCGCCGGACTTCAGCGACTTGATGACAGCGTCGGCGGCTTTTTCGATAGCGCCGGCCTGCGACACCAGGAGGTCTTTCTTTACGGAGATGCTCTCTTCCAGTATGCTTTCTATCTTTTTTTTCATTTTCAACCGAAGAATGTCTTTGCCATATCGTAGAAATCCTTGTCGACCGTCTTTAAGGTGCCGACGGCTTTATCGATCGGGACTTCCTTTATTTTGTTTCCCTGGAGGCTGGCCATATAACCGAATTTTCCCTGCATGATAAGTTCAACGGCCTTGACGCCAAACCTGGTGCCCAGGACCCTGTCAAACGCCGTAGGAGAACCGCCGCGCTGGATGTGCCCGAGCACGGTAACCCTCGTCTCAAAACCCGTCTTCTTCTCTATTAATTCGCCGAGGCGCTGGCCGATCCCTCCCAGCCTTACATGCCCGAACTCATCGAGCTTCTCGGTCTGGAGTATCTCCTCATCCCCGAACTTTGCGCCTTCCGCGACTACGACGATCGAGAAATTCTTGCCGCGCTCGTGGCGTTTCTTGATTATAGCGCATACATCGTCGATATTGATCGGGATCTCAGGGATCAATATCACGTCCGCGCCCCCGGCGATACCCGCGTACATCGCGATCCAGCCGGCATGGCGGCCCATGACTTCAGCAATCATGATCCTGTTGTGGCTCTCCGCCGTAGTGTGCAGCCTGTCGATGCATTCCATTACTATATTCACCGCGGTATCGAAACCGAACGTAAAATCGGTCTCGTTGAGGTCATTATCTATAGTCTTCGCTACGCCCACAGCCTTCAGGCCTTCTTTCACAAGTTTATTTGCGACGCCGAGAGTGTCCTCGCCGCCTATGGCTATCAGGGCGTCGAGCTCGAACTTTTTGAAATTATCTTTTACTTTCTGGACAGCTCCTTCCTGCTTGTAGGGGTTGGTCCTTGAAGTGCCTAATATCGTGCCGCCTTTCGGGAGGATCCCGGATACCGAACGCAGGTCCAGAGGTATCACATCCCCTTCTATGAGGCCTTTCCAGCCGTTCTTAAAACCTATGACTTCATATCCTTCCGCATAAGCCTTCTTGACCGCCGCCCTGATGACGGGGTTCAAACCCGGACAGTCCCCGCCGCCGGTAAGTATTCCCAACCTTTTCATCCGGTGCTTCCTCCTTTTGTCTTTTTTATTCGTTCCTGTAATCGAACCCGCCGAACGGAATGCTCACATCATCCTTGTCCTTGCCCTTTTTTGCCGCGGGTTTGGCGTCGGGACGGGTCGCTATCTTTGTGACGTGTATCTTTATTATGATCGGCTCGTCTATGCCGAGCATCTCCTGTATCTTCGCCTTCACGAGGCCCTGTATCTTTTCCGTGGACTCGGGGATGTTCGCGTCGGCCCAGAATATGACCTTGGTGGATATATCGATGCCCTTCTTGGTCGCTATGCAATCCGACTTCATCTCCTTGACCTCGGGAAGGGACGAACCTATCTTCCTTATGAACTCCTCTATCGCCGAAAGCGAGATGGAAACCTGGCCGTCGGGATTGTTGAACGCTATGTTCTTCTGCCTCTGGATGCGCGCGACCGTAAACTGGTAGCTCGCCCATGATATCACGATGAGAAGAAAACCGACCGCTCCCACCCCGATCCGCAAAGTCGTAGAGGCGTTGATCGAGTCGAGTGCGTTCATTATCGGTTCGCTCTCCACAGACCTTATGGATACGGCAATAAGGAAGAGACCGATCGTGATAAAGACTATTAGGAAAAACATCATCGTTAACCTGTTCAATATTTTCATTGTGCGGCCTCCTTTTCTGACATCTTCTTTTCTATGAATTCGGTCGTGACCTCACCGCGAAGGAACGCGGGATCTGCGGTGAGGCGCTTGTGGAAATCTATCGTCGTCTTGATGGGCTCGATGGTGAATTCCGAGAGGGCCCTCTGCATCACCTGTATAGCCTCGGACCTGTTCTTGCCGTAAGTTATAAGCTTGGCTATCATCGAATCGTAAAAAGGCGGTATCGTATATCCCTGGTAGACGTGCGAATCTACGCGCACGCCCGGCCCGCCCGGCGCATGGAAGAACGTGACTTTACCCGGGCATGGCATGAAGTTATTGTCCGCGTCCTCTGCGTTTATGCGGCATTCGATAGCGTGGCCGCTGAATTTGATGTCATCCTGGCTGTAGGACAGCCTCTCTCCGGCCGCGATCTTTATCTGCTCCTTTACGAGGTCTATTCCGGTGACCATCTCGGTGACCGGATGCTCGACCTGGATCCTCGTATTCATCTCCATGAAATAATAATTATCGTTTTCATCCAGGAGGAACTCTATCGTGCCGACATTCGTGTAATTCCCCGCCTTCGCGCCTTTTACCGCGGCATCTCCCATCTTCTTCCTAAGTTTGGGATCGACCGCCGGTGAAGGGGATTCCTCCAGCAGTTTCTGGTGGCGCCTTTGTATCGTGCAGTCCCTCTCGCCGAGATGTACGACGTGGCCGTACTTGTCCGCGACTATCTGGAACTCCACGTGCCTCGGGTTGGGAACATACTTCTCGATATATACCGCCGGATTACCGAACGCGGCCTCGGCCTCGGTCTGGCAGGTCATCAGGACGCTGACAAGCCTGACGTCGTTGTGCGCGATACGCATCCCGCGCCCGCCGCCGCCTGCGGCCGCCTTTACGATGACCGGGTACTGCAATTTATGCGCGACCCTGAGGGCCTCTTCCTTCTCTTTTACTACCGACAAACTGCCGGGTATGATAGGAAGCCCGGCCTTCCTCATGGTATCTTTTGCCGCCATCTTGTCGCCCATGAGGCGCATGGCTTCAGGCGTAGGGCCTATAAATTTAATATTGCACGATTCGCAGACTTCGGCGAAATGGGCGTTCTCGGCAAGGAACCCGTATCCGGGATGTATCGCCTCGACATCGGATATCTCGGCGGCGCTTATAATGCTGGGTATGTTAAGGTAGCTGCCTGCCGGCGCCGCGGCGCCTATGCAGATGGCCTCGTCGGCAAATTTCACATGGAGGGAGTCTTTATCCGCCTCGGAATATACGGCGACGGACTTTATCCCCATGTCCTTGCACGCCCTTATGATCCTCAGGGCGACTTCTCCGCGGTTGGCTATCAATATTTTTGAGAACATTTTTTATGCGGGCTCGATAAGGAAGAGCACGTGGCCGAATTCAACGGGTTGCGCGTTCTCGACAAGGATATTGACGACCTTGCCTTTGACTTCCGACTTTATCTCATTCATGAGCTTCATCGCTTCGACGATGCATATCACCTGGCCGGGCTCTATCATGCTGCCTTCCTCGACGAACGCGGGCGCGTCAGGCGCGGGCGCCCTGTAGAAGGTCCCGACCATAGGAGCTTTTATCTCTATAAGGTTTGATTTCACAGGTTCCGGTTCTTTATGCGGCACGGCCAGGATAGGGCCCTGCTGGGGCTGGATAAATACTCCCTCCTGGGTCACTTCGGGCGCCCCGGAGAATCCTTTCTTCAGCCTGATCCTCTGGCCTTCCCTCTCGATCTCTATTTCGGTCAGGCCGTTCTCGTTCATCAGGGCTATCATCTCTTTGAGTTCTTTTACGTTCATCTTATCCCCCTTTGGGCTTTTATTTGGCTCTCTCGACGTAATCGCCTGTGCGGGTATCTATCTTAAGGATGTCGCCTGTATTTACGAATAACGGGACTTGTATGGAATATCCGGTCTCGAGTTTTACCGCTTTTGTGCCGCTCTTGGCCGTATCGCCCTTGAGGCCGGGATCGGCTTCCACTACGGCCAGCTCGACGAACATGGGGGCTTCTACGCTCATCAACTTACCTTCGTAGAAAGAGGCGTTGACCACCATGTTCTCTTTCAGGTAATGGGTGACGTCGCCCAGCTGCTTGGAGGTCATCTGGAACTGCTCAAAGGTCTTTTCTTCCATGAAGTGGTACTCATCGCCGGCGACGTAGCTGAACTGGAGTTTTTTATATTCGATGAACGCGTCCTCGAGCTTATCACCCGAACGGAACGTCCTGGGCAGGACATTTCCGGAAGACAAGCTGCGCAGCTTCGTTTTTACAAAAGCTCCGCCCTTGCCGGGTTTCACGTGCTGGAACTCTATGACTTGAAAAAGTTCTCCGTCTATTTTGACCGTTAAGCCGTTTTTAATATCACTTGTCGATATCATCTGTCAATACCTCGCACCCTTTCTTTGTGACCAGTACCATATCCTCTATCCGGATACCGCCCCAATCGGGCAGGTAGATGGCTGGCTCTATTGTGAATACCATTCCCGGTTTGATCTTTGCGTGGTTCCTGCTGGAGACGGACGGGCTCTCGTGGACCTCAAGCCCTATGCCGTGGCCAAGGGCATGGCCGAATCCGCTTCCGAATCCCTTAGCGTTAATAAAGCCCCGCGCAATTCCATCTATCTCAGATATCTTCGCGCCGGGCTTGATAGCCTTGACTGAGCGTCTCTGCGCCTCTTTTACTATGCCGTAAATCTTCTTCTGCTTTGTATTAATTTTACCCAAAAAGAATACCCGTGTCAAGTCGGATTTGTAGCCTTCGTAGCTCACACCTAAGTCCAATAAAACCATATCGTTAGGCTTTATTATACGGTCGCCCGGCCTGGCGTGGGGGAACGCGCTGTTCTTGCCCGAGGCGACTATTATCTCAAAAGAGGCCCATTCCCCGCTAGCGGCCCTGATGAAATACTCTGTCTTGGAAGCGAGGTCATTCTCGCTTAGGCCCGGCTTCAGGATAGACTCGAAATACAGGACCGCGTTCTCAAGTATGGCTATCGAATCCCTGATAAGGGCTATCTCCGGCGCGTCTTTCACCTGCCTTAATCCCTCTACCGCGCCTTCGAGCGGCAGGAATCTTATACCCTTCTCCGCCAGTTTCCCGGCTATACGTTTATAGGCCGCATAAGGCAGTTGCCCCGCTTCAAAAGCCGTCTTCCCGGCCTTTGACTTTGCCAAGATCTCCGCCAGGAGCCGGGAGACCGGCACTTTAGCGATGATTATCTTAAAACTTTTCACGTCCTTTTTTGCCTGCAAATAGTATCGCGAATCGGTAATGAAGTACTTTTTGGACTTTGCGAATAAAAGGTAGGCATCGTCGCCGCCGTATCCGCTCATGTAGCGGACATTCTCCGGCTTGCTGACAAAAAACGAGTCTATGCCCTGTCGGCGCAAAATGGCGGACAACTTTTTTTGGCGCTTATGATATGGGGTCAAGTCGAGTCCTTGCTATTTCTTTTTTTTGGCTATCTCTATCGCGGCTTTAAGGCCGAGCCTGTAGCTGTCGAGGCCGAAACCGCTGACCTGGCCTACGGCGACTGGGGATATAAGCGAGGTATGCCGGAACTCTTCCCGGGCGTAGATGTTCGAAAGGTGGACTTCCACCACAGGTATCGAGACCGCGGAGATCGCGTCCCTTATCGCGACCGAGGTATGGGTGTAAGCGGCGGGATTTATGAGTATGCAGTCGAATTTACCCTTCGCCTTCCCTATCTTCTCTACTATCTCGCCTTCGTGGTTGGACTGGAACGCCTCGAGGGCAATCTTTTCGGCTTTCGCGATCTTCCGCAATTCCGCGTCTATCTGCTTGAGCGTGACCTTCCCGTATACTCCGGGCTCGCGTTGTCCGAGCAGGTCAAGGTTAGGACCATGTATTACGAGTATTTTCTTCATCTTTGCTTTTCGGCCTCCTCGATCAGCATCACAGGGATCCCGTCTTTCACAGGATATTTTAACCCACATTCGGGATTTTTGCAAATTATCTTATCATTCATGAATTCCACGCCGGACTTACACTTAGGGCACGCGAGGATCTTAATAAGTTTTTCGTCCATCAAACAAACTCCTTTATCTTTATCGGTACTTTATAAAGCTTCCCTGAAAAAAGGTAGAGTACCCCTCCTATAAAACTCGTTATCAGAATGATCCCTAAAAACAATATTGAAACCGCCGCCGCGCTCTCCTTGCTTATGAACTCGCCCAAAAAGATGACAAAGGCGCCTTCCCTTACCCCCAGACCGTTTATCGAAGGTATCATCGAGGCGACCGAAACGAGCGGCATCACCAATAGAAGGTTAAGGAAGGCTATGTCCTGGGAGATTCCCCTGACTATGCAATATAATAATACCACGGAGAGGACTTGCGCCGCCAGGGATATCAGGATGACTTTCGCGATTATGAACTTATGCTCCTTATAGGCATTGAGGGCGTTGTATAATTTGCGCAATTTCGAATCTTTCTGGAAGGCGGGAAGATGCAGCAGCCTCGAGAATATGGCCTTGGTTATAGTCTTGTTGAGGAACAGGACGAACGTCACCAGCACGACCACTGAAAAGACCAGGCAGCCCCAGAATACCTGGGGGTCCTTGATGCGTCCGTTCATGAGCAGGACGCCGAGAAAAGCCAGCAGCCCGATCGACAAGAAGCCGAAGAACCTGTCGAAGAAGACTGCGGAAAAAGATTCGAGCTTCCTATCGCTCTTCTTTGTGGCGTAATAGGCCTTGACGAGGTCCCCGCCTATCGACGTGGGAAGGAAATTGTTGAAAAAGTTCCCTATAAAACTAAGATATACCGCCTCTCCCAGGCTGAGTTTGAGCTTTTGCACGCCGAGGATTATGCGAAGCCTTTCCGAGACCACCACCACGGCGGCTATATTGAATAATACCGCCGCCAGGTAATAATAAGGGTTCACGCTCTTTAAAACTGCCGCTATGCCGGGTATATCTTTCCTGAAGACCCAGACCAGGACACCGACCAGGACCAGGCTTACGGACGCCCTGAGGAGGATGGATAACTTATTTTTCATCATTATGCCTCAGCTCGAGCGACGAGAGGTCCGCTTCGACCTTGGCTAATTTGTGCGCCGCGTCAGACATATACTTCTTATGGGCGTCGCTCAAATGCGCGCCTACTATATCGAATACCGTCTTAAAATCCTCGAAATCCTTCCTGAGCGAGCCTATCCTCTCGAGGATCTGCTTGGCGTTCTCCTCTATCTTGAACGCCTTCAGGCCGTGGACTATCGTCGAGATATACGGATAGAGAGTTGACGGCGAGACTATATATACCCTGTTCTTGGTCGCGTACGAGAGAAGCGACGTCTCTTCCCCGAATTGCTTGTCCCGCACTATCGCCTCATAATAGACACTCTCCGACGGGACATACATGAGCGCGAACTCGAATGTCTTTTCATTCGGCGCAATATATTTTTTCGCTATATTATCCACCTGCTTCTTGACGGCCTGGACGAATTCCCTGAAACACCTGCGCTTATCATCCTCGGATTCGCATTCGAGCATCCGCCTGAAGCTGTCCAGCGGGAACTTCGAATCGATTGGAAGGATGAACTCGCGGAATTTTATGATCGCGTCGACCTGGTCTCCGGACCGGAATGAATACTTCATCTGGTAATTCCCGGACGGAAGCATGTCCGAGAGCATCTTCTCCAGGAGCACCTCGCCGGTCATACCGCGCATCTGCGGCGGCTTGAGCAGGCTGCCTATTTCGTTTATCGCCTTACCGAACTCCTCGAGCCGTTCTCCTCTCGTCTTGATCTCACCAAGGCTCCTGTTCATATCTCCTATCGCGCCGGTAGTGGCCTGCATCGCGCCGGTCACGCCGGCGGATATATCTTTGGGGAGATGGCGCAGTTTCGTAAAAAGATATAAGGATATCACCATAGACGCCAAAGCGATCGCCGAAAATATTATTATAAGGACCGTCAGCGTCACTTGTTCTTCTCCGCGTATTTAAGCCTTAACCCGTAGAGTATATCGTCTATAAGTTTCTGCTCCTCGGCGGAGAGGTTGCCCTGAGTCTTTTCTTTTATCATCGCGATGGTGTCTATCATATATTTCGCCCGCTCGAGCTCTACCTTGGTCTCATTATTGACCGGGTTGGGCATCTCGCCGAGGAATATCATCGCTTGCATCCCGAGACTGGTCAGGAATATGCTGAAGCTCGGTTCGTATCCGGATCCTGCGCTGCCCATCTTGTTCTGGGATTCCATAACGGCCTATATTACTCCTATTTTAAACGCTCTTCAACGGTTAATAGACGATTATCCCGCCGTAGCCTACGACGGCTTCATAATCACCGGAGGCTTCCCCGCTGGTCTGGTATTTGATGAGCTTGGCCTTCTTCGCGCCCAACTCCTTCGCGGCCACGAGCATGACGCAGACCGGGGCGTAACCGCACATTGAGATGCGGTATCTCCTTATCGCTCCGACGAGCGCCTCTTCGTCGAGGGCGATGATCGCCTCGATCGCCTTGCCGTCTTTCTCTTTTGCGGCCTCGAGCGGCTCGTAATGGGTCATGTCCGAGCTCGCGATGACCGTCGCCGGACGGCCGCTCTTCTTTATCGATACCGCGACGGCCCTGCCGATATCCCTGTAGACCTCAAGCCCGGCATCGGCCAGCACAAGAGGGACTATCTTCACATCCTCTTTAAGGGCCTGCAAAAACGGTATCTGGACCTCTACCGAATGCTCGTCCCTGTGGGCATCCTCATCTTCTTCCAGATGCCTTGAATTCGACAGGATGGCCTTGGCGAGAATTTCATCTATCTCGCAATCCCCGGAAGGCAGCTTCCATACGCCTTCGGTCATTATAGAAAAAGGCCTTCCTCTGCCGGTATGGTTAGGGCCCATCACAACACACGTCCCGGCCAATTCCACAGAGGATAATGTCGCCCCGGCAACCGCTCCCGAATACATATATCCCGCGTGGGGAGAGACGACGCCGATCGCCTTTATCTTTCCGGCGTCCCTGATTATGTATTTTTCTATCTCTTCGCTGAGGCCCGCCTTTGTGCCCGGGTAGAACTGACCGGCTACGGCAGGATTTCTGGTCATCTTATCTTACCTCCGGCCCCGCTTAACGGCTGGCTTTTTGCTTTCGCCGGTCCGGCTGCGGGCAGGATCATCACTTCATTGAGCCTGGAATCGATAAAATACCGTTTCGCGACCTGCATGACTTCCTGCGCGTCCACCGCTTTTATCATTTCGGGATATTTGAAAATGTCGTCGTAACCTATGCCGTAAAGCTCATCCAGCGCGGCCTTAAAGGCGACGTCGGAATTGACCTCGATCCCCCGGAAATACCCGCCAAGGAGGTCGCTCTTCGCGAGCTCCATCTCCTCCTGGGTCGGCCCCTCGGCCTTCAGGGACCTGATATGGCCTAATATTATGTTTCTGGCGTCCGGGATATTTTTAGGGGTGGTCGCCACATAAAACGCGTTGTAACCCGGATCGAGCCCGAATACGGAGAAAGAACCCAGTGTATACGAGAGTCCGAGCTTCTCCCTTATGTCCCTATAAAGCCTTCCGCCTTCGCGGCTGAGTATCGAATTTATCACGTCCAGGGCATACCTGTCCGGGTTCTTGACGTCAACGCCGGGGTAGCCGAGCATGAGGACCGCCTGCTCTTTATTCATCTCTTTTACGTCCTTGCGCGGCGCCAACTGTTCCTGCTCGTTTATCGTCACTATATCCTTAAAGGCGGTTTTTTTAAGGCTTCCAAATGCCTCTTCTACCCTCTTCTGCGTAGCCGCGTCTATGTCCCCGAATACGGAAACGACCATGTTCCCGGGAACGACATAACGTTTGTAATAATCCATGAGGTCTGCCCTGGTCAGGGCCGAGACCGGTCCCTTTTCACCCAAGTCAGGCATCCCGTAGGGATGGGATATGAATATCGTCTTGATCAATTCCTTTGAGGCCACGGCGAAGATATCGTCCTCCCGCGACCTTATAGCGGCGAGTTGCTGCTCTTTCGATATCTTCAGCTCTTTTTCCGGGAAAGCCGCGTTCTTCAGGATATCCGAGACGATACCAAGGGAAAGGCCGAAATCTTCTTTAAGGCATTTCAACGATATGCCGAATGAATTCTTGCCGCTGAAACCCCCGAACAGAATTCCGCGCGACTCGGTCGTCTCGGAGAGCCATTCGGCCGAACGCGACGACGTGCCTTTCACCAGGACGTCGGAGAATAGGCGCGATATCCCGTTCGTCTTCTCGTCTTCGGCCCTCACGCCGCCCTTAAAAACGACGCTCATCGAAACGACAGGAAGTGAACGGTCGACGTCAAAAAGCACGACCGCGCCGTTTTGCAGCACGACTTTACGGACATCGAATTCTTTCTTCGGCGTCCCCGCCGCCGGTTCCAAGACAGGCGCGCCCTTCTTCGGGACGAGAGTGACAACAGTCATATTCTCATCATTCAAATATTTCGCCGCCGCCTTCGAGATCCCGGCCGGCTTCACTGCGCCCAGGCCGTCTATATATTTCCGTGAAAAATTATAGTCCCCGGTAGAGGCGTAACCCGAGGCGTAATCATTCGCTTGCGCCCCGATGGATTCCTTGCCGTATATATAATCGGCCAGGACCGACCTTTTGACCTTTTCCAGTTCCCTGCCGCGCAGGGAATGAGCCTTTATCCTTTTTATTTCGGCGCGCACCTCTTTCAAAGCGGCGTCTATATTTCCCTCCTCAAGCCTCATGGAAACTACGAACAGCCCCGGGTCGAAAGGCGTATAATTAGACGACGACACCGCGTATGCCAGTTTCTTCTCTTTGACAAGAATGTTATATAACCTTGAGCTTTCCCCCTGCCCCAGAGCGGCGGCCAAAAGGTCCATGGGATATAAGTCTTTATCAGCGAGGCTTGTGGTGTGAAAAGCTATCAGGAGGTAGGAGAGCTTAAGCCCTTCTACCTGCGCATCGGCCCTCCTGACCGACATCTGCAGGGGCTCGGCCGGCTTTAGCGGTACGACGCCGGCCCTGCGCGGAAGTCTACCTAAAGTATTTTCGCACGCCCGGAGGGCGGCGGCTTCATCTATATCTCCGACGACGGAAAGGACGCAATTGTCCGGGGTATATTTCGACGCGTGGTACTCAACGAGGCCTTGCCTGCTTATCTGCCTTAAGAGGTCCTCATAGCCGATGACCGGATACCTGTATGGATGGACGAGATAAGCGGACTCCCATAACAGGTATGAGGCCCTTCTTGACGGTTCATCACGGCCCATCCTTATCTCGTTCAGGATCACGTCCTTCTCCTTTACGAACTCCGATTCGTCGAAAGAAGCGTTGAATACGAAATCAGACAGGAGCGAAAGCGCTTTATCCAGGTATTCGCTCTTGACGATGAGGTGGACTTCGGTGGTATCGTGGGAGGTCTGGGCGTTTATATATCCGCCGTAGGATTTTATGCGTCTTTCTATCTCGCCGACCGGCAGGCCGGCGGTCCCCTTGAAGAGCATATGCTCGACGAAATGGGATATTCCGCTCCCGGAAAATTTGCCTTCGGTCGCCGAGCCGGCTTTTATGATAAGACGGACCGCGGCGAGAGGGACCTTATGGGCGCTCTTGGTTATGACAGTCAACCCATTATCAAGGGTATGACTATGGACCGAGTCTTCGTATTGGTACCGAGGAGTGACGCCCGGGTGGAATATAAAAACTGCTGTGGCTATAAGACACAGCAGTATGAAAAGATATAAAATTCTCATGATGTCACGCTCTTAAAAGAGCCTAAAAACTGAATCTCTTTCTCTTATTCTTGAGCGCCTCCATCTGCTTTCTCTTCTTCTTGACGCTTGGCTTCTCGTAATGTTTGCGCGCCCTTATAGCTTTTAAGATCCCTTCTCTTTCGATCTTCTTTTTAAGCCGCCTCAGGGCCTTTTCCAAAGGCTCATTTTGGCCGACTTCTACCATAGGCATTAGTTATCATCCCTTTCTTGTGGATTTTCGTTAGTTCCAATATAACAGACGGTTATAATGTTGTCAAGAAAAATTGGGTTACTTGCGGGCAAAACTTATCTGGCAGGTGAAAACCACCTCCGAGAGCCGGACCTTTTCCGGGAAAACGGGAAAAGGCGAGGAATCCTTGACCGCCTGGAAAGCGGCCGCTCTCAGGATCCCGTCGTCGCTGGATTTTTCATCGATTATGCCGATCTCTTTTAACATTCCGGAAGAAGTGATGACAAAACGCACATATACGTCGCCCTCCCCTCCCGTCTTCCTGGTATCGATATTATCTATTATCCTGTCCCTGACGACCTGCGAGTAAGAAGGCGGTATAAAGCTAAGCCCGCGCGCCTCAACAGAAGCGTCGACAGAAGTGGTCGTCTCGATCTTCGGCACGAGCGGTTGTTTTATGACGATCCTGGAGGACTGCTCTGCCCCCGGGCTTTTTTTCGGGGGCGCGGCAGGAAGTTCTCCTTTTAATACCTTGGCTTCGCTCTTCTTCGCTTCCGGGGCCGCTTTCGGGAGCTCCGCGGAAACTAGTTTTTGCGGCGGCGACACCTCGGGCAGGGACTCTGACCTCCTTGACGGCGCTTCCTGTTGCTTGGCCGGCGGCTG
The DNA here is from genome assembly GCA_028716565.1 of Candidatus Omnitrophota bacterium. Taxonomy (NCBI): domain Bacteria; kingdom Pseudomonadati; phylum Candidatus Omnitrophota; species Candidatus Omnitrophota bacterium. The sequence goes on along the minus strand of JAQUPL010000001.1, from coordinate 139,710 downwards.
TTCCCTGGATTTAACATATGTCACCTCGACGTCGCCGGAACGCATCCTATCCGTAAAGAAATTCCGGTAGAAGGGCCAATTACTCAATAACAATATGTGGATGACGACGGAGAATATCAGCGCTATTAAAAGTTTGTTGTCCTTCTCCGCCGCGTAATCAAAATTCACCCCTTATACCCCCGTTTATCGCGAAACCCGGCATCGGGTAACCAAGCGCCAACTGGTAACTCCTGTTGAATATATTATCAATAGAAACGAAAGTAGTCAAATTATTGTTTATCTTGTAGGAGGCATCGAGGTATGCGACGAAATTCTTCTTCAGGAAAGCGGTGTTCGCGGTATCGGTATATCTCCTGCCGAGCGACTCGCCGTAAAACCTCACGTCCCATTTGTCGTATTCCAGAATCAGGCCCATGTCGAATTTGTTCTTCGCCCTGTATATAAGGTACCTGTCGAGGTCAACGTCCATCGCGTTCAGGTAACTGTAACCGAAGTCGAATTTCAGGCTCTTGGTTAAAGGTACCACGGTCTTAAATTCGACCCCATCTATCTTCGCCGAGGAGATATTGGAAGGCCTCCAGACAAAATCGTCGCCCGGCGCCCAGTCTATCAGGTCTTTCAACTTATTGGTGAAATATGTCGCGCTCAATTGGAGGCCGCTCTTATAGCCGAGGTCGAATCCCCCTTCCCACGACCAGGATTTCTCGGGCCTGAGGTTGGGGTTCCCCTGAGTGAACCCGTCGAACGGCCAATAGAGGTCGTTGAAAGTCGGCGCGCGGAACCCTTTCGCGTAATTGACCCTAAGCTTCGAGTATTCGCCTATTTTATACGCGGCGCCGGCGCTGGGCGAGACCGTCCCCTTGAAATTCGAATAATCGTCATCCCTGAAACCGAAATTCACCTCGAGATCCTTCCCGATAGAGAACTCGTTCTGCACGAACGGCGAACGGACGATGTTCTTGTGTTTCCCGACGAGAGTAGCGTCCACCCGGTTCATCTTCCCGTCGAAACCCGCGATCACCTTGTAACAATCGAAGAATTTCTGCGAATATTGGACAAGCATGCCCCTCGTGCGGGCGCTGGCGGCGTCGCTGGAGAACGGGTTTGTGGAATTTATGAAGACGAGTTTGTCGTTGTTCTGGTAGGCCCTAAGGCTTATCTCGCTCTCCTCGAATAATTTCGCCGTCCAGCCTAGGTCGTAATAATTCTTGTAATTGAGCTGGAAATTGTCAAGCGTCGGAAAGAAGATTGAACCAGGCGCCCCGCCCTTATCCTGGAAATAACCGGTATTGAAAAATATCCTGTTATCCTCCCCGGCCTTATAATCGAGCCTTGCCGTCCAGTTATGCGAGCGGTATTCCGAATTGTCCCTGCTGCCGTGCGTCGAATCGTATGAATAATTAAAATAATAGCCGAAATCATTTATCGTCGCGGATGTCGAGAGCGAATCATGGAGGGTCTGGTTATTGCCGAAACTCGATTCTATGACGGTTTTGGGCTTTTTAGAGGGCTTTTTTGTTATTATATTGACCACGCCTCCTATCGCGCTCGAGCCGTATACCGCGGAGGCCGGCCCCTTAATGACCTCTATCTTCTCGACCGAATCGATCGGGATAGCGTGGAGTTCGGCCTGGCCTGTCCTCGAGTCGGTGATCGGCCTGGAATCTATCATGATCAGCACCTGTTCGGCGCTGGAACCGCGCAGCCTTATCGTTTTGAGGGCGCCTTCCGACCCGTAATCTATGGATTGGGACGAAGTGAGCCTGCCGACCGGCTCTGAGACGTTCTCATAACGGACCGTTGAAAGGTCGTGTTTATCTATGATATCCATGCTCCGGGAAACCGTGCCGTAACTCTGCTCTGTGCCGAGCGGCGTGACCACTATCTTTTCAAGTTCGACGTTCGCTGTTTCCTCGCAGCGGGCTGACGGGATCAACATAAACGTGGACAATACGACCAAAATAATCCTTGAAAAATACACCATCTTAAACTCCTTTTAAATAATACCTCGTTCAACTCCCTGAGGTAGTCTAAGAACTTGACAGCGCACGCCGGTAGGTCTTCTGGCTATCCCGCCCTTTTGGCCCCCTTCCCATTCCGAAGCCTCGGAACAGTGGAATAAACTGCCAAAAGGATCTCCTTTTCTTTTACGAAAAGGGCGTGACTACAGCGGCAGGCACCGCGCCTTTTTCGGCTTCCCTATTAAGTCAAAGCGCCTGCGTGCGATAAATCCCAATGCAATACTTGGATCAGGCCCCCTTTCTTTTAATCCTCGGCGCGAGCAGGACATACGGCTTGCCGCTGACGGGATTATCTCTAACTACAACAACTGTCTTGTATACTTTCTCTATCAATTCATAACTGATGACTTCTTTCGGCTCGCCGATCGCGGCGACGCGTCCGCCGTCCATAAGCATCAGCGTGTCGCAATATTCCGACGCCAGGTTGAGGTCGTGGAAGACCGCGACGATGGTGATACCCCCGCGCTCGCTCAAGTCCTTTATCAGGTCGAGTATCTGGACCTGGTGCGATATGTCGAGATGCGATGTCGGCTCATCGAGAAATATCATGCGCGGTTCCTGGGCAAGAGCCCTGGCGATGAATATCCTCTGCCTCTCTCCTGCGCTGATCTGGTCTATCTGGCGGGATATGAGCCCGGAGCAGTCGGTCATCTCTATCGCGCGCCGGACCGCCTCAAGGTCTTTATCCGATTCGCCCTTTAGCGGATGGAGATACGGGAACCTGCCCATCATCACTATTTCAAGGCACGTAAACGGGAATATTACGCCGGATTCTGAGGAGACGAACGCCACAGACGCCGCGAATTCCTTCATCGGCATCCTGTATATGTCTTTCCCGTCGATGGTTATCGTGCCGGCTGCCGGATGCAGGACGCGGCTTAACATCCTCAAAAATGTCGTCTTCCCAGCGCCGTTCGGGCCGATAATGCCGATGAAACTGCCGCTTGTGGTTGAGAAGGAAATATCTTTTATAACCGGCTCTCTGCCATAACCGCCTGTCACCGACTCGGCCTTAAGAATCGTCATCTGGCCCTCGACCTCTTCCTCAATAAGTACAAAAAGAACGGCCCGCCGCATAAAGCCGTTATTACTCCTACCGGCACCTCGGCCGGGAGCATCACCATCCTGGCGATAAGATCGCAGAAGATAAGGAACGCGCCTCCGGCGACGAACGATACGGGTATGACAGCCCTGTGATTGGCGCCTATCACTAACCTGACAAAATGGGGCACTATCAGCCCGACGAAACCTATCATGCCTGCCGCGGATACCGCGGCGCCGGTTATGACCGACGCTATGATGAACAATCGTTTTTTCGTCTTCTCGATATCGACCCCGAGGTGCGCAGCTTCCTCTTCCCCGAGCGAAATGGCGTTAAGCTCCCTCGAATTAAGCGCCGCGAGGATGACCGCCGTGATAACTATTATCATCACCGACAAAAGCAGGTTCATATCGAATATCTGGAGATTGCCGAGCAGCCACCATATTACGCTGTGCAGGTACTCCTTCTCCGAGAACGATACGAGGAAGATCACGACAGACGAAAACACGGCTCCGACTATGACGCCGGTCAACAAGAGGTTCTGTACCGGTATCCTCCCGTTGACCTCTGATATCCTGTATACAATAAAGAACGCGGCAACCGCTCCCATGAAAGCCCAGACAGGAAGGGCGCTTAAGCCCAGGAAATGCTGCATGCCCAATAAGATAGTCGAGATTACCGCGCCAAGCGCCGCGCCGCTCGAGATGCCGAGGACATACGGCTCGCATAAAGGATTGCGCATAAGCCCCTGCAATATCACGCCTGCCACCGAGAGCCCGCCGCCGACGGTCAACGCGAGCAATATCCTTCCGGCCCTGAGGCCAAGTATGCGCTTGTCCATATCGGTAAGCGCGGAGAGGAAACCGACCTTTGCCGCGCCGAAATAGACCGAGACCGCGGCGGCCGCGACCAATATTGCGGCCGCGATAATAAAGGCCCTATGCCCCCTTTTTCTTGATGTCTGTGACTCCTGGCGCACTTCCATGGGTTACTTGTAGAACCTTTCGTTCAATCGGACGACGGCATCCGCAAGCCGCGGCCCTGGCCTGAACAGGATATCCGGCTCGATATCATCATAAACCCTGCCCTTTCTTACTGCCGTTATCTTGTCCCAGCCGAACCTCTTCGAAAGAGACTCTGCCGCGCCTTCTCCCTTTACCATATAGCCCAGTATTATCACGTCCGGGTCGCGTTTGACGATCAATTCGGGACTGAACTGCGAGAACGGCCTCGGCGCGTCGTAAGTTATATTGACCCCGCCGGCGACCGTTATCATCTCGTCTATAAAGGACCCTTTGCCCGCGGTCATGATCGGGTCGTACCATATCTCGAAATACACCTTCGGCCGTTTATCCGGCTCTACCGGGGCGACTTTTGCAGAGACGGCCGATACGGTCTTCTTCATTTTATTCATCAATGAAACCGCCTCAGTGTCTTTCCCGCACGCTTTGCCTATCGCGAGGATAGAATCATACAACTCCCGGAAATTCTTCGGGTCTGATACCATTACCCGGAGCCCTAATGTTTTCAATTTCCCTACGGCCTGCGCCTGTTCCAGGCCTGTGGCGAGGATGATATCGGGCTTAAGGATGAGTATCTTCTCTATATTAGGTTCGCTGAAAGAGCCTATCTTCTCCTTGCTCTTAACCTCCGGCGGATAATCGCAATAAGTGGAGACCGCGACGAGATCATCCTCCAGGCCCAGGGCGCAGGCGATCTCAGTAGTGGCAGGCGCGATAGATATGATCCTAACCTGTCCCGCTGCGGCATGCCGGCAGATAAAAAGAAGCATAAACGCCACAATAATGATCTTTCTCATATCAATGCTACGGCAAGCGCGAGAGCCGTTATCTCCATTATCTCCCCCAGCGCGCCCATCGTGTCCCCTGTTATCCCTCCGAATTTCCTGAAAAAATAAATGTCAAACGCCAAAATGACGCAGCAGGCCGAGGGTATAAAGACGAACGCTTTTAACCTGAATATAAGGAAGAAGACTATTGCCGCGGCGAGAAACGCAACCGCGATATTCCTCTTCTCCAGGCGCCCGGCGAATTTCTTTCCCAGGCCGTCCGTATCTCTCGCGTAAGGATAGAGCGCGCTTGAAGCGACGAACGATGTCCTGCTTAAAACCGCCATCGCTATCAATGCCCCCTCGATCACCCCCTCAGGAAGCGAGATAAGAAGCGAGTATTCCGCGATAAACAAAAGTACGACAGAGGCGAGCCCGACCGCTCCGGGCCTGCCTTCTTTCATTATCTCCAGCATCCTCTTCCTGCCGGCGCCGCTGGCTATCGCGTCGAAAGTATCTATGAAACCGTCTATGTGGAGCCCGCCGGATATAACGACGTTTATTATCATTACGAAAGCGCATACGGCCGCATGCGGCAAGAACGGGATCAGGATATTATATGACAGCGCGAGAAGGGCGCCTGCTAAAAGCCCGACCAGCGGGAAATATGCCATCGAGCCGGCAAGGTCTTTATCGGTTATCTCGCCTTTTACCTTTACGGGTATAGACGTTAAAAATTGCACCGCAACCAGGAATCGTTTCACTTCTCCTCCGAAACTCCCGCTTCGCCGAATGTCGCCATTTCGTTCAATACCTTCACTGACGCCTCGATTATGCCCATTGCGAGCGCCGCGCCTGTCCCCTCTCCGAGCCGCATATCGAGGTTCAGTAACGGCTTCTGGCCGATGCGCCTTAAAATGGCCAACTGCCCCGCCTCAACAGATTGGTGCGCGAAGAAGATATAATCTTTTACGGCCGGACAGATCTCAAACGCTATCAGGGCGCCGCAGGAAGCAATAAACCCATCAACCGCGACAGGCACCTTCTTCGATGCGGCGGCTAATATCACGCCCGCTATCCCGCCTATCTCGAATCCGCCCACCTTGGAAAGGATGTCTATGGGGTCTTTCGGGTCGGGCTTATGCAAAAACAGGCCCTTTTTTATGGCATCGATCTTACGGGCGTAAGAGGTGTCGTCTATGCCTGTCCCTCTGCCTGTCACCAGGGCGATATCTTCGCCTGTGACTGCGGCGACTATCGCACTCGACGAAGTGGTGTTCCCTATCCCCATATCCCCGACGCCGGCGAGCTCGATCTTTTCTTCGGCATAGGCCTCATTGAACGCTTCTATCCCGCCGGTTATCGACTTCAGGGCCTCTTCCCTTGTCATCGCGGGGACTTTGGCAAAATTCTTCGTCCCGTGGTTTACTTTTTTATCCTTAAAATTAGGCGCTTTATCCGCTTTTATCTTCCCCTTCACTCCCATATCTACGACGATGACTTCAGCCCCGGCGTCCCTGGCAAGGACATTTATCCCGGCGCCGCCCCTCAGGAAATTGTAGACCATCTGCGGGGTGACCTCCTGCGGATAGGCGCTGACGCCTTCCTCGCATATCCCGTGGTCACCGGCCATCGTGAATATCACTTTATTCTTTACCGAGGGTTTCAGGTTCCCGGTTATCGCGACGACGCGCGCGGCTATCTCCTCGAGCCGGCCAAGGCTGCCTTTCGGTTTAGTCAGGTTATCAAGGCGCACCTGCGCCTTGGCGTAAAAGGCGGCATCTACCGATTCGATCGCCTTTACGACCTCATCGATCTTTACTTTATCTGTAACGGTATTCCTGACACCAATAGACATACCCTGTCCGCCTCCTTGGCAGTTATCTGGTTTACTCGCCCCTGCAGGTCCCTAAACCTGCGGGACAACCTATTCTCGGGGACGATGCCGCTTCCGACTTCGTTAGTGACTATTATGGAAAGCCCGGCCTTCTTCCGCAGGGCAATTATTATTTTCTTTATTTCAGAATATATCTTCGCGTCAGTCAGGCCTTTGTGGATGAGATTTGATATGAAAAGGGTCAGGCAATCAAGGATTACTGTAATATTCTCCGCGGGCAGTGAATTGATCGCTTTAACGAGACGGATGGGCTCTTCTATGGTGGCCCAGGACTTGGAGCGGGACCTTTTGTGGGAGTTTATCCTCTTCTTCATATCGGCATCCAGCGCTTCGGCTGTCGCAATATAGAAGACCTTCGCGCCTGATGCCGCGGCGATAGTTTGCGCGTAAGAAGACTTGCCGGACCGGACGCCTCCGGTGACCAATACCAATTCAGACATTTTTGATCCCTCGATCTTCCCGGCGGAATATCTGCCGGGATGTTTGCTTCGCAAATAAAAAAACCTCATTCCTTTTGATGAAATGAGGTAATAAAAAAATTCTCCTCACCCTCGAAGGAATTTGAGCCCGTTTTTTGGGCCACCCTAAGCGCGATATCCTGACTCCCCCGCACCTTAAACTAAACCTTCCCGTTTTTAACAGTGGTCTTTTCCGAAAGAATCTTCTTCCGGTAGTCTAAGGCGCTACCTTACTTATCAGTAAGGTGCGGGGTTACAGTGGCGGGGCCGTGCCCGTATTTCACGGGCTTCCCGCGCTTAAAGCATCACTAAAATACCACTAACTAATTATAAATGCAAGAATTATTTTAGGGTAATTCTCGATCCAGCTCTTGGATGATCTCATCGGTTAGATCGGTCATCCTTGGAGCATCCCAAATGATCACCTGGCTGTTATTTCTACCCATTTGAGCGTCGATGACCAGCGCGTATTTTCCGGAATATCGATTCTTAATAAACCTTGTCAGTGCCCTCCTGTGATCAGAGCTCCTGTAGCTCATCGCATTTCGTATTGCGTTGAGCTTGTTATTTATGGACTGGATCTTAGTTTGAAGGATCGCTAACTTGCTATCGTCATTTTCCCTTACGCACTCAATGAGTGCTTGATCGAGTGTTTTCCGCAGCTTTAGCATCTCGGCCTTAACCTCATCGTTCGCGTTCATAAATACGAGTCGTTGGTATCCGACTTCATTCTGTATCTGATTTAGATCGACCGATGCTACGGCAGAGACCTCGCCTGCCAGTAGGCTACCCGACAACAAACAGCCTATTACCGTTAACACCGCCATTATTACACTTTTCATTTTTCCCTCCATTTGTCTGTATATGGGACGTTTCATTCTCCAGCTACCTGACGACCAGTCAATCGGCTCGCTCGGGCTTTCTTTATTCCTCGTCCCGCAACGGCGGGACTGCGGCATAAACCGCCTCTTCGCTCGCCAGATTGCCTGGTCGTCATATCAACTATAAATTTCCCCTCCCCCTTTTTGTGTGATGATAATTAAGTATACTGTCACCGTAATTTTTTTTCATCTTCGTATTCCTTTCTTGAGAACACATAATATACGAATTCGTGATTAATAGGTTCCTGTCCTACTCTGGTATCATTATAACGCCCAAATCGCCTACTTCAAGCACAAAAACCACCGCCAGCTTCCACAGTTTGAAGCGGCTTGTGTGTTTTGAGCTTAATATACGGCGCGGAGGTTTTGTGGGTTGAGCAGGGCTTCCTTGGTCCGAGCGAGCCGATTGACCGGGAGTCACAGTAATTTAATCTTCCTGCCACCCGTATTTGCCCACAAGCGGCACGAAGGTGCATCCGCAGATACTTTCCTGCGTGGTCTCGCCCTGGTTCTTCCTGATGAGCAAGAGTTCCTGGCTGAACGCCCCGCCGACCGGGATCACCATTATCCCTCCCTCGGCTAACTGCTCTACGAGAGGCGCGGGGACCGACGGCGCGCCGGCGGTAACGATTATCCCGTCATAGGGGGCAAATTCGTCCCACCCTTCGGTGCCGTCGCCTACTTTTATCTTTATATCCTTATAACCGAGCCCGTCCAGGAGTTCCCGCGCCTTTTGCGCCAATGTGTCATACCGCTCGACCGAATAGACTTCCGCGGCTATCTCACGCAATATCGCCGCCTGGTAACCCGAGCCGGTACCTATCTCAAGCACTTTTCCCCCGTCTTTAAGCTCGAGGCATTGCGTCATCAGGGCAACCATATAGGGCTGGGAGATCGTCTGGCCCTCGCCTACAGGCAGAGGATAATCGGCATAGGAGTTTTCGAGGCTTTTACCGGATGTAAAGAGGTGGCGCGGAACTTTCCTCATGGCAGCCAAGACCGCCGCATCTATTATCCCGCGCGGTATCAGCTGGCTTTCAACCATTTCATTCCTGAAGATTAAGTCGTCGTCCTGCTCTTTCATTTTTTGAAGGCCGTTTTTATTATGAAGGATAAGAAACGGAGGGTATCTACGAACGGGTGTATCTGGCTCTTCTCTCCCCCATAGATGGACTTTATGGGAATGGATGCGATCCTGAACCCCGCCTTCGAGGCGCCTATCAGGAGCTCCGACTCTATCTCGTATTTATCTGTAGTAAGAGGCACAGCTTTCAGGACTTCCGCCTTTATGAGCCTGTAGCCGCACTGCGTATCCGGCATTCTCTGGCCCGCGATCAGGGAAATGAAACTCGACATCACCCAATTGGTGACCTTTCTCTTGAGCGGCATGCCTTTAGGATCTCCCATCCTGTTCCCGAGGATAACGGCCGCGCCGCTTTTTTCGGCTGCCCTGACGAAACCTTCCAGCTCGCCCGGGTGGTGTTGTCCGTCGCCGTCCATCGTTATAACAAAATCGCAGCCTTTTTCCAGGGCTTTCTTGAAACCATCCCTCAGCGATACGCCCTTGCCGAGGTTCTTCGGATGGCAGATGACATCGGCGCCTGCTTCCTTTGCCTCTTCCTTGGTCTTATCGGCCGAGCCGTCGTCTACCACTATGCAATCGAGGCCCTTGGCCTTGACCTCTCCCGCGATATGGCCGATACGCATCTCCTCATTAAACGCGGGAATTATTACGCAGCCCCGCAGCGGCGGGATTTCACCTCTCACAGCCAGAACCTCCTGAACATATACCACTGGGACGGGTATCTTCTTATGTAATCCTCGATGACCTTTACGCAAAGGCCGGTGACTTCCTTCTCATCCGCTTCGCGGTCCCCCGTGGCGCGGTATGATATGGGTTTATCAAATCTCAGCTCGAAGGTATCATCCGGCATCCTGAATAAAAAACCCGGCACTATGGGGGCGCCTGTTTTAACGGAAAAAGCCGCCGGGCCCTTCGGGATCAATGTCTTCTTCCCGAAGAAACCGGTTATGATGCCGTGTTTTGAAAAATCCCTGTCTCCCAGCAAAGCCAGCACCTCCCCCTTCTTCAGGGCTTCAAAACAATTCCTCAGGACCGACTTGACAGATATGACTTGTACTCCCGTACGCGCCCTTTGCCCTATGAAAAAATCATTTATCAACTTGTTATCGTGGTCAAGCGCCACGACATTCAACCGGTAACCTAAAAGGGATATCACCGCGCCGCCCAATTCGTAGTTCCCGATATGGGCCGATAGCGCTATGACGCCCTTGCCCATTTTAAGGGCTCCGTCGAGGTTCTCCCTGCCCATAACCTTTACCTTCTCGGCCAGGAATCTTTTATCGACCTTCTCGAACCGGAAAAAATCTGCCAGGTATTTGGCGAAATTAACGAAAACTTCCTTCGCGAGCCGCGCGATCTCCTTCTCTTCCTCGTCCGGGAATATGGCGCGCAGGTTGCCGTATACTATAAGGCGGTCTTTCCGCGAGAGGGCATACTGCAGCCTGGCAAAAAAGGCCGCGACGAAGTATGCGGCCTTGAGCGGCAGGGCCATTGCCAGGAATTGCCCCAGCCTGTATATCAGGAATTCGCGCATTCGAGTATCAGCCTCGCTATGTCGGTTGATGACCGCGGTTTCGCTATCCGCCGGGCGTTTCCGCGCATATGTTCGAGCTTCGACTTATTGACCAGGAGCATCTCCGTAAGAAGGGCCGCGTCCGCGGCGCTGTCCGCCTTAACGGCGGCGCCCTCGCTTGTCAGATACTCGGTATTCTTGGCCTCCTGTCCCGGTATCGGGTTCAATATTATTATCGGCAGTTCCTTCGAAAGGGCTTCGGATATCGTAAGCCCGCCCGGTTTCGTCACTATAAGAGTCGAGACCGACATCAGCTCGGTGACTTCGGAGGTGAAACCGTAGACAACCATCTTGAACCTTAGCAACCGTTTCTTCCTCTCCAGCCAGTCGAAAAGCCGCTTATTGCTTCCGGCCACGACGATCAGCTGGAGGGGGCACGAGATCCTGTTCAGCTCGTTCACGAGTTCCGCGAGCGGTCCGAGCCCCTGGTTGCCGCCCATTATCAAGACCGTCGGCAATCCCGGATTAAGCCCGAGTTTCTTCCTTACGACCTCGTCATCGACATTCTCGGTAAACTTCGGGTCTATCGGGATGCCGTAATCCTTTATCTTTTCCCTGGGGATGCCGTGTTCAATCAGTCTTTTTGTCGCCGCCTCGGAATTGACGATATAATGATCGACCGAATCGAAGAACCAGTAGGAATGCGGGTAGCAGTCGGTGAGCACGCCGATAAGCGGCACTTTCAACCCGAATGACGTCTTATAATCCGCGATCATCCCGCAAGGGAACGCCTGGGTGCAGGCGATGACGTCCGGCTTGAACTCATCGAGGAGGATCTTCAGTTTCCCGGAATTGAACTTATGTATGGAATCGCGCAATCTCCCCAGGCTCCGGAAGACTTTCGGGTTGTCGTAGAGGTATTCCCAGACTTCAGGCTTGTTCTTTATCACTCCCAGGTAGGTCCTGTTTATGACTTTCTCGACGAGCGGGTTCGTGTAATTGAAGGAGTTTACGGCAAGGATCTCCGCTTCGGGAGCCAGGAGCCGCAGCGCCTTCTCGATGGCCAGCGCGGCCCTCTGGTGGCCGGAGTTGACCGAGATATAAAGCAACAGGACCCTTTTCTTCGCCGACATAGGCCTCCAATGAAATACGCCCGCCGTTATCCTGGCGGGCGTATCGTATGGCAACTTAAAGAATGCGTTTAGTCTTTCTTCTCCAGGAGTTTCTTTATCCTGTCGACGGCTATCTTAAGTTTGTCTTCGGGTTCCACGAGGGCGAACCTCACGAAACCTTCTCCGAATTCTCCGAAGCCCGTCCCCGGGGAAGATACGACGCCCGCTTCCTCTACCAGAAGCGCGCAAAATTCCATAGATGTAAGAGCGTTGTACTTGGGAGGGATGTGGGCCCAGACATAAAAAGTCCCTTGCGGCTTGTCGATCTCCCAGCCGGCCTTGTTAAGCCCGTCGACAAAGACATCCCTTCTCTTCTTATATGTCGCAACGAGTTCCTTTACGCAGTCCTGAGGGCCGGTCAACGCCTTTATAGCGGCGTATTGTATCGGCCGGAAAAGGCCGAAGTCTATGTAGCTCTTTGTCTTTTCAAGGGAGCGTATGATATTGGAGTTTCCGACGACCGTGCCTATCCTCCACCCCGCCATGTTATACGACTTGGACAGCGTGTGGAACTCCACGCATTTATCTTTAGCCCCTTTTACCTGGAGTATGCTCGGGGCAGGCGGCCCCTCAAAGACAAAGTCAGAATAGGCGTTGTCGTAAGCTATTATTATATCCTTGTCTTTGGCCCAATCGACGACGCTTTCAAGATAAGCCAGGTCGGCGACAGCTGTGGTGGGATTATGCGGATAGCTCAGGAAAAGTATCTTGGCCATCCTGGTTATCTCCCGGCCGAGGCTCTTTAAGTCCGGCTTGTACCCGTTCTCCTTGCTTATCGGCAAGCTGTATAATATGCCGCCGGCCATGATCGGCCCGTTGAAATGCACGGTATATCCCGGGCTCGGCACTATAGCTATATCGTCGTTGTTGAGGAACGTGAGGCATAAGTTCGCGATGCCTTCCTTAGACCCTATAAGCGGCAGGACTTCCGTCCTCGGGTCGAGGTCGACGTTGAACTTTTTCTTGTACCAATCCGCTATCGCTTTCTTGAAGGCATTTTCGACGTCTCCTGTAGGCCTCGAATAGCGGTGGTTGATGACGTGCTTGGTCTGCTCGCATAATTCATCCACTATATGGCGGGCCGGCGGCAGGTCGGGACTGCCCATGCCGAGGTCAATGACCTCGGTACCCTGGGCCTTAGCCTTCTCTTTCAGCTCGTCAAGGATAGTGAAAAGATACAGCGGTAATCTTTTAAGCCTGTTAGCTTCGTGCATCTAATTTACCTTATTCCTCCTCTTCAAAAAGCGCTTCTTCCTCTTCGATATTGGCGAGCACTTCTCCGACCTCGACAATATCACCCTCTTCAAAATAGACTTCGGTCAGTACCCCGGAGCACGGAGCCGGCACGTTGATAGCGGACTTGTCCGTGGCGATCTCCACAAGGTCTTCGCCTTCCTCTATCCTGTCTCCTTCCTCGAAATGCCAGTAAGATATGGTGGCTTCCCGGGCCCCTTCTCCGACTTCAGGCAATATGACTTTTGCCATATCCTCCTCCTTGACCCAAAATTGACTTAACAGGTTGAATGATAGGAACTCCTGACAAACGGTCCTGAGCTCACCCTTGTAAAGCCTAAATTATACGCTATTTCCTCGTATTTTTCAAACATTTTTGGAGATATAAATTCACGTTCCTCTGTCTTGCCCGGGGACGGCTTCAGGTATTGCCCGAGAGTGATAATATCACACCCTGCCCATCGCAGGTCCTTCATCGCTGAGACCACTTCATCCTCTGTCTCGCCGAGGCCGAGCATGAGGCCGCTCTTGGTAGGTATGCCGCCGCGCGATATATCCCTGGCTTTCCCCAATACGGTAAGCGAAAGATCGTAATCGCTTTTCGGCTTGACGGCTTTATGGAGCCTCCTGACCGTATCGAGATTATGCGCGAAGACATCTATCCCCGCTCCGCATACCTTATCGATATGCTCCGCCCGCCCCTTGAAATCCGGGACAAGGACCTCTATCTTTACGCCGCTTAATCTTTCGCGCAGGTATCCGACAGTCGCGGCATAATGCGCCGCTCCCCCGTCCGGGAGGTCATCCCTTGTGACCGATGTGACGACGATATAGTTAAGGTTTAATTTCCTGGCGGCCTCGTAAACTTTCGAAGGCTCTTCCGGGTCAGGCGCAGAAGGGATCCCATCATTTACCGCGCAGAATCTGCACCCTCTCGTGCAGGTATCGCCGAGAATTATAAAAGTCGCCGTGCCCCTGCCGAAGCATTCGCATAAATTAGGGCATTTGGCGCTTTCGCAGACGGTGTTGACCGAAGAATCCCTGAGCAATTTTCTTGTCTCTTCTATCTTCGGCGAGGATACGATATCCCTTCTAAGCCAGCGGGGCTTGGCTATCATTTCGGCTGCCTCAATATATTTGCTGCAGCCTCCTGGACCGCCTCGGAGAAAGCCGGATGCGGTTGGACGACATCGGCCAGGTCTCTTAGGGATAGCCCGCCCTTTATGGCGACGCTTATTATGCCAATGAGTTCCGACGCGTTATAGCCCAAAATCTGCGCCCCTAGTATCTTGCCTGTCTTTTTGTCGGCCGTCAACTTTACAAAACCTTCCGTTTCCCTCTGGGCAAGGGCCCTTCCCGATCCCGCGAAGAAAGCGCGGCCGGTTACCGCCTCATATCCTTTATTCCCCGCCTCATCTGGGTTCAGGCCTACGCTCGCGGCCTCCGGGAACGAATAGACGCAAACGGGCATTATTCCGTAATCCATCGCCGCCTCTTTCCCGAGTGCGTTTCGCGCGGCGGCCTTTCCCTCGGCCGTCGCGGCGTGCGCGAGGTTATATCTTCCGATGCAATCGCCGACGGCGAAAATATCATGCGCCGTCGTCCTTAAATATTTGTCGACGGTTATGCGGCCGTCTTTTACGGCAATTCCGGATTTTTCCAATCCCATTCCGCCCGTATTCGGCGAACGGCCCACTGAGATCAAAATAATTTTAGAGGAAATTTTTCCGATATCCGGCGAAGCAACGCCGGTTATCACCTCTATGCCTTTTTTCTTAAATATGCCTTCAAGCCTGTTCGAAAGGTCCTTATCTTCCCTCGGCAATATCCGCTCCATCATCTCTATAATGGTAACTTTGGAGCCAAGGGCCGAGAAGAAAGACGCGAATTCGCATCCTATGGCGCCGCCGCCGATTATCGTGATATCCTCAGGCATCTTATCGAGGCCGAGTATCTCTTCGGAATAGAACACCCTTTTTTTGTCCGACTTGGCCGTCCTGAGCGCTTTCGGCGCGGATCCGGTCGCTATAATAAAAGTGCTCGCGGATATCTTTTCTCCGCCGGCCGTTACCGTCCCTTTATCCTCAAAAACCGCCTCGCCTTTTATTATATCCACCCTCCTGGCCTTTAGCGATTGGTCGAGCTGGTCCTTCAGGCGGGCCACTATATCGGAGGAGCGGTGGCGTATGGAAGAAAGGTCGAAGTCAAAATTTTTTGACGTTATTCCGAATTCGGCTGAACGCTTGAATTCATCGTAAAGAAAAAC
The DNA here is from genome assembly GCA_028716565.1 of Candidatus Omnitrophota bacterium. NCBI lineage: Bacteria > Pseudomonadati > Candidatus Omnitrophota > Candidatus Omnitrophota bacterium. Next base: position 124,354 of record JAQUPL010000001.1, on the reverse strand, counting down.
GGACTTTAAACGGGCCTTTGTCGGGATACAGCCCCTGTTCAGGCATACGCCTCCGATCTCATCCCTTTCGATGAGCGCAACCGCCGCTCCCAGGGATGAGGCCTCGAGCGCCGCGGCCGTGCCGCCGGGCCCTGCGCCGATGATACATATATCGTAGTTTTTCATGGGAAGATATTCCGGCGGGTTAGAGCGCCTTTATTATCGCGTCTGCCATCTGCCGTGTGCCGACCGCGGTCGGGTCGCCGCGTTCCGCCTTCAGGTCGTAAGTGACGAATTTTCCGTCGGAGATCACCTTCTTCACGGCGTTCTCCAGCCGTTCGGCGGCATTCTTCTCGCCTATATGGCGCAGCATCAACACTCCGGAAAGGATCATAGCGGTGGGATTAACCTTGTTCATGCCTTTATATTTAGGCGCGCTGCCGTGCGTCGCCTCAAAGACCGCGCAATTATCGCCGATGTTCGCGCCCGGGGCCAGACCCAGCCCGCCGACAAGCCCTGCGCAAAGGTCCGATATTATGTCGCCGTACAGGTTGGGAAGGACAAGAATATCATATTCCTCCGGCCTCTGGACGAGCTGCATGCAGATGTTATCGACGATCCTGTCCTCGAATTCCACTTTTCCCGCGTATTTAGCGGCGACTTCCCTCGCTGTCGCGAGGAACAACCCGTCGGTCGCCTTCATGATATTAGCTTTATGTATGCAGGTGACCTTCTTCCTGCCGTTCTTTACCGCGTATTCAAAAGCGTATTTCACTATCCGTTCCGAGGCGAACTTCGATATCGGTTTTATGCTTATCGCGGAATCCTCCCTTATCTTCTTCTTCGACAGGGAGTTGATGTCATCTATGATCTTTTTGCAGTCAGGCGTTTTCTGTTCGAATTCCACGCCCGCGTAAAGGTCCTCGGTATTTTCACGGACTATGGTTATATCGACTTTTTCGTAACGGCTCCTTACCCCTTTATATGATTTGCACGGTCGCAGGCAGGCGTATAATTCCAGGGCTTTCCTGAGCTCAACGTTTACGCTGCGTATTCCGGTGCCGACAGGCGTCGTGATCGGCCCTTTGATGGCAACCTTATTCTTCCTGATGGAAGCAAGGACGTGCTCGGGAAGCGGCGTGCCGTATTTCTCCATGACGCCTATACCCGCGTCGAATGCCTCCCATTCGATATCGACGCCGGTCGCTTCTATGCAGCGCTTTGCCGCATCCGAGAGTTCCGGCCCTACGCCGTCGCCGGGTATGAAAGTGATCTTGTGTCCCAAGATATCTCCTTTATTCCCTGGCCTTAAGCCAGTTATCCAGCCTGTCGAGGCCATTCTTGATATCGTCGAGGCCGGTCGCGAAACTCAGCCTTATGTGGGTATCCCATCCGAACGGCTCGCCCGGGATGACCGCCACCTTTGCCTCTTCGAGGAGCGTTTTCGAGAAATCGAGAGAGCCCATCTTCGTCTTCGATATGTCGCAGAAGACATAAAATGCGCCTTTAGGCTTTACGCAGCTGATATTCTTCATCCGGTTGATCCTGTCGACCATATAATCGCGCCTCTTTTTGAATTCCTCGACCATCTCCGCGACGCACTTCTGGTCGCCCTTTAACGCCTCGAGCGCCGCCTTCTGCGCGAACGAAACGGGATTTGAGGTCGAGTGGTCTTGAAGGCGGCCTACGGCCGCCGACAATTCTTTCGTCGGCGCGGCCAGGTAACCGATGCGCCAGCCGGTCATCGAATAAGACTTGGACATACCGTTCACCGTGAAAGTGATGCCATACGCTTCTTTACTAAGAGAGGCGAACGAGATATGTTTCTCGCCGTCGTATATCAATTTCTCGTATATCTCGTCCGAGATCACTGTTATTTTATTATTGATCAGGATATCCGCTATGCCTTCGGCGTCGGACCTGTTATAGACGCATCCGGTGGGATTGGACGGGCTGTTGAGGACGAATGCGGCCGTCTTTTTCGTGATAGACTTCTTCAGGGCGTCGGGCTTAACTTTAAACCCGTCGCTCTGTTTCGTGTCCAGGATGACAGGCCTCCCGCCGGCAAGTTTTACCATCTCGGTATAGCTCACCCAATACGGCGAAGGGATGATCACTTCATCCCCCTCGTCGCAGATCGCCTGGAATATATTATAGAGAGAGTGTTTTGCGCCGCACGAGACTACGATCTGGGAAGGTTCATAGGAGAGGCCGCTGTCGTTCAGGAATTTCTCGCAGATAGCTTTTTTTAGCTCGGGGATCCCCGAAGACGCGGTATATTTAGTGAAACCGCCCTCGATGGCCTTTATCGCGGAGGCTTTGATATGGGAGGGTGTATCAAAATCCGGTTCGCCGGCGCCGAAGCTTACGACGTCTTCGCCCTTAAACTTCATCTCCTTGGCTTTGGCGGTGATGGCGAGCGTAGGAGATTCTTTGACTTTCTCAATACGTCTTGAGATCTTCAAGGTTATCCCCTCTTAATATATACCCGCCTTAGCGGATTACTTGGTCCTGCCCCTGAAGAACTTGCGGAGAGTCCCGACAAAACCGCCGGCCGGCGCCTTATGGGTCGGCGTTTTATGTATCTCCTTCTCCTCTTTCTTAGGCGGGATATTCTTTTCGTGCGCCGCTTCTTTAGGCTTTTCCGGAGCGTGGGGACCGGTTCCTTTTGCGGGAGTCTTTTCCGCCGCGGACGGTTTGGCCTCGGCCGGTTTCTCTTTCTTATGCTTTACCTTAGGAGCGACGACTTTCTTCTCCGTCAATTCAAGTATCGAAAGCTCGGCATTGTCGCCCTTCCGCTTCCCAAGGTGGATTATCCGGGTATATCCGCCTTTCCTGTCCTTAAAAAGCGGCGCGATCTCCTTAAATAGCTTCCCGACAAGGGTTTCGTCCCTCAAAACAGAGAAAGCCCTTCTCCGGGAGCTGAGATCGTCCTTTTTGGCGGTCGTTATGAGCTTCTCGGCGAACCTTCTCGCCTCTTTCGCCTTTTGGGTCGTGGTTGTGATGCTCTGGTAGATGAAAAGCCCCTTCACGAGATTATTCATCATCGAATCTCTTTCGGGCTTGTTCCTGTCGAATTTCTTGTTCAGTTTTTTATGGCGCATGGTTGTATACCCGTTATTCCTTCTTCAGTAACTTTTTATCGACTTTCATGCCGAGGCCCAAACCCATCCCGGTTATGATCTCTTTTATCTCCGCCAGGGATTTCTTGCCGAAATTCCTGTACTTGAGCATCTCCGCCTCATTCTTCTGGACGAGTTCTCCGATCGTCTTTATCTTCGCTTCCTTGAGGCAGTTGGCGCTCCTCACAGAAAGCTCGAGCTCCGAGACAGGCATCCTGAGCTTCGTATAGAGCTCTTCGTCGACCTTGATCTCTTCCTCGACTTCCTCTTCCGGAAGTTTCCCGTAATCGAGGAATATCTCGAGGTGTTTCTCGAGTATGTGGGCCGAATATAGCAACGCGTCTTTCGGCGTCACGCTTCCGTTGGTCCATATCTCCAATATGAGCTTGTCGTAATCGGTTATCTGGCCAACGCGGGTATTTTCCACCTCAAAGTTGACCTTCACGATAGGGGTAAATATCGAGTCGACCGGTATTACCCCGATCGGCTGGCCTTCCCTCTTGTTCTTCTCGGCCGGATAATAACCCCTTCCCCTGCCTACTTCCATCTCGACGTGGAACTTGGCGTTCTTCGTCAGCGTGGCGATATGCAGTTCGGGATTAAGTATCTCTATCGTCTCGTCATGGATTATGTCCTTCGCCTTCACGTCGCCCTTGCTGTCGGCCTTGATCTCGATGACCTTGGGCTGCCTTGAATGGGAGCGCAGGACGAGTTTCTTTATATTCAGGATTATCTCCGGTATATCTTCCGAGACGCCGGGCACGCTGGAAAACTCGTGGTGGACGGAATCTATCTTGACAGAGGTCACCGCGCTTCCCTCTATCGAGGAAAGCAGCACCCTCCTTAAAGCGTTGCCGAGCGTAGTGCCGTAGCCGCGCTCAAAGGGCTCTGCGGTGAACTTTCCGTAGGTATCCGAATAGCTCGCGTCATCGCAAGCCAACTTCTTTGGCATTTCAAAATCTTTCCAGGCAATACCCATATTATTTTCTCCTCTTACTTCGAATACAACTCGACTATTAATTGTTCTTGGATGGGGAACCCGATATCTTCTCTGGACGGGAGCTTGACGATCTTTACCTCAAGGCCGTTTGCGTCGACCGTCATCCACTTAGGGATGCCCCTGTCCTTCGTAAGCTCGATGTTGCTCTTTATATGTTTTACGATACCTTCCTTGCTCTCTATCTTTACTGTATCTCCGACCTTTACCGAATACGAAGGTATGTCGGTCCTGCGGCCGTTTATCTTCACATGGCCGTGCGCGATGACTTGGCGCGCGTCGGCGGTGGAATTAGCGAGGCCTGAACGGAACAATGCGTTATCGAACCTTCTCTCAAGTAATTGCAGCAGGATCTCACCGGTGACGCCCTTAGATTTATTCGCCGTCTTGAAGTAATTCCTGAACTGCTTCTCAAGGACTCCGTAGATCCTCTTGAGCTTCTGCTTCTCCCTCAGCTGAAGGCCGTAATCGGACAGCTTGATCCTGCCCTGGCCGTGCTGGCCCGGCGCGTACTCGCGGCGGGAGATCCCGCATTTCGGCGTATAGCAGCGCGTGCCTTTGAGGAAAAGCTTGGAGCCCTCCCTCCTGCATAGCCTGCATACGGCATCCTTGTATTTCGCCATTTACTATACTCTCCTTCTCTTCGGCGGCCTGCAGCCGTTGTGTGGAATAGGCGTGACATCTTTTATTAACGATATCGCCAGGCCGGTCGCTTGCAGCGCGCGTATCGCGGATTCTCGTCCGGCGCCGGGGCCTTTTACGTAGACTTCGACTTCCTTTACGCCGTGTTCCATGGCTTTCTTTGCGGCAACTTCCGCAGCCACCTGCGCGGCGAACGGCGTCGACTTCTTCGATCCCGCGAAGCCGCTTCCGCCGCTTGACGCCCAGCAGATGGTATTTCCCGACTTATCGGAGATCGTGACGATCGTATTATTGAAAGTCGCCTGGATATGCGCTATCGCGTTCGGTATGTTCTTGGCGACCTTCTTCTTTGTTTTTTTCTTCTTAGGCTTATGCTCTTCTTCCTTCTTCTCTTCTACCATATTATGCTCCCGGCTTGGTCTCTTTCTTCTTTAAGGTGACCGCCATCCTGCGCGGGCCTTTCCTTGTCCTTGCGTTAGTCTTTGTCCTTTGGCCGCGCGTCGGCAGGCCCCTCTTGTGCCTGATCCCCCTGTACGAGCCGATGTCCATCAACCTCTTTATATTCTGCGCGATCTCTCTCCTCAGGTCTCCCTCGACCTTATATTCCTTCTGCAGGATCGTCGTTATGCGCGACACCTCTTCGTCGGTAAGGTCCTTGGCGCGCACATCGGGATTGATGTTCGCCTCCTTGAGGATCTTCCTCGAGAGCGCCCTGCCTATCCCGTAGAGGTAACAGAGAGAGAACTCTATCTTTTTTTCCTTCGGCAGATCGATACCTAAAATCCTCGGCATTACGTCCTCCTAAATTATCGGCCTAACCCTGGCGCTGCTTGTGTTTCGGGTTAGCGCAGATCACGTAGATTATTCCCCTTCTTTTTACTATCTTGCACTTCTCGCATATCTTCTTTATGCTTGAACGGACTTTCATATTATTTCACCCTGAAAGTTATCCTGCCCCTGGTTAAGTCATACGGCGAAAGCTCGAGCTTTACCCTGTCGCCCGGAAGGATGCGGATGAAGTTCATCCTCATCTTGCCGGAGACGTGGGATAACACCTTGTGGCCGTTGTCGAGCTCCACGCGGAACATCGCGTTCGGCAGCGCCTCAAGCACCACGCCCTCTACTTCTATAGCTTCTTCTTTCGCCATTCCGTCAATATCTCCGGCCCGTTATCGCCTATATAAACCGTGTGTTCAAAATGGGCCGACAGCTTCCTGTCTTTCGTCACGGCTGTCCACCCGTCCTCCAATATCTCTACCCTGTGTGTCCCGGTGTTGACCATCGGCTCTATCGCGAGTACCATCCCCGCCTTTAGCCTCGGCCCTGTGCCCGGCGCGCCGTAATTTGGGATCTGCGGATCCTCGTGCATCTTCGTGCCGATGCCGTGCCCTACGAATTCGCGCACAACCGAGAACCCGTTATTCTCGACATGTTCCTGGACCGCGCTCGATATATCACAGAGCCTTTTGTCCGGACGGGCATTCTCTATCCCCTTATAAAGGGACTCTTCCGTCACGGTGATGAGTTTACTCGCCTCTTCGGAGATCCCGCCTACCGGGAACGTCATCGCGGCATCGCCGAAATAACCGTTTAATTTGACGCCTATATCCAAGGCGATTATATCGCCTTCTTTCAAGGTCTGTTTCCCCGGGATGCCGTGGACCACGGTCTCATTCACCGACGTGCATATATTCGCCGGAAATCCTTTATATCCCTTAAAGGCGGAAACAGCCCCTCTCGCCTTAATATATTCTTCGGCAAGGATGTCCAATTCTGCCGTCGCCATACCCGGTTTTATCTTCGAACCGAGATGTTCCAGGGTATCTGCGACGATCCTGCAGGCCGCTTCGATCTTCTCGACCTCGGCCCTGGACCTTAGCATTATCATCTGCCGCCCTGCCCTATGTTAGATTCTCTTTGACAAAGAGCTTAGACAGGTAATCGTGCGCTTCATCTACGTCGAAATCCCCGGATACCGTCCTTAGTATCTTCTTGCTCTCATAATAAGCTATTATCTCAGGAACGGTGTTTTCGTAGACCTTTATCCTGTTTAAGATCGTATCTTCCTTATCGTCATCCCTCTGGTAAAGCTCGCCGCCGTCCTTATCGCATTTGCCGGCTACCTTCGGGGGTATATTCTTTACGTGGTAATTCTCGCCGCAGATCCTGCAGACCCTCCTTCCGGAGAGCCGCTGTATTATCGTTTCGACCGACGTCTTGAAATAAAGGACCAGGTCGACCGGCCGTTTGAGTTCCGCCAGCGTGGCGTCGAGGGCCTTTGCCTGCGCCGCTGTCCTCGGGAAACCATCGAGCATGAAACCTTTCTCGCAATCCGGTTTCGCGACGCGCTGGGCGACCATCTCTATCACGACATCGTCGGGGACGAGCTCTCCCTTGTCCATATAGACCTTCGCCTTCAAGCCTATCGGCGTCTTAGTCTTTACGGCTTCGCGCAAGATATCCCCGGTAGAGATATGCGGGATCTTATATTCCTTAGAAAGAACCTTTGCCTGCGTCCCTTTTCCGGCGCCGGGCGGGCCCAGGAGAACGAGTCTCAACGGCCCCTCGACTTCAACCTGCCCGACTTCATGAAACCGTCATAGTGCCGCATCAAAAGGAACGACTCGATCTGCTTCATCGTATCGAGCATAACACCGACTATGATAAGGAGCGCGGTGCCGCCGAAGAAGCTCGCCACCAGGTACGGTATCTGGAGCCATTTCCCGATGAAATCAGGGATTACGGCTATTATCGCCAGGAAAATAGCTCCGGGCAACGTGACGCGGTTTAAAATAAAATTAAAATAATCCTCTGTCGGCCTGCCCGGCCTTACTCCCGGTACGAAACCGCCGTATTTTTTCATATTATCCGCCAGGTCGCGCGGGTTAAGCGTTACCGCCGTGTAAAAATAAGTGAAGAATATGATCAATGCCGCGTAGAATGTCGTGTAGACGACACCGCCGTGCTGCAAAAACGCCAGCATGCTCTTTATCGTCTGGTTGGGTATAAACTGCGCTATCGTCGCGGGAAACAGCAGGATCGACTGGGCGAAGATTATCGGGATGACACCGGCCTGGTTCACCCTCAACGGGAGATATGTGCTCTGGCCGCCCATCACCCTTCTTCCTACTATCCGTTTCGCGTATTGCACCGGGATCCTTCTCTGGGCCTGGGTTATCATGATGACCGCGATGATGACCGCGAAGATCATCACCGCCATGAGGATCAGGGTAAATACGCTCAACTGGCCGGCGGCAACGAGGGTGGTGAGGTTATGCATCGCCGTCGGTATCCTCGAAATTATGGACGCAGTTATTATTATGGACATGCCGTTGCCGATGCCGTATTCGGTTATCTGTTCGCCGAGCCACATGATGAAAGCGGTGCCGCTGACCAGGGTCAGGATGGTCACCAGGCGGAAACCCCAGCCCGGGTTCTGGACTATCTGGATACCGATAGTGTTATGTAGGTTCTCGAGCCAGAAACTGGTGAACAACGCCTGTATGGCGCCGATCACGAGAGTCCCGTAACGCGTATACTGGGTTATCATCCTTCGGCCGTGCTCCCCGCCTTCCTTGGCGAGTTTCTCAAAATAAGGGAAAGCGAACGTCAAAAGCTGCATTATGATGGAACTCGATATATAAGGCATGATGCCGAACGCGAAGATCGTCATCTGGGACATGGCGTTCCCGGTGAAAAGATCCATTATGTCGAACAGCGACCCGCCCGACCTCTTGGATTCCTGCTCTATAAATTGAGAAAGAGCGTGCCCGTCGATGCCCGGAGTCGGTATATACCTGCCGAGGCAATAGACGGCGAGAAGCGCCACAGTGACGAGGAGCTTCTTTTTTAACTCAGGTATCTTTAATATATTGCCGAACGCTTTGATCATTATTTAACGATCTCTGCTTTTCCGCCAGCTTTTTGTATCTTCTCGGCCGCGCCCGCCGAAAACGAATTCGCTTTTACGGTCAGGGGCTTCGATATCTCTCCGCCGCCCAATATCTTTACCGGGATCTTCGTATTTTTGATGATGCCCTCCTTGAGCAGCTCTTCGGGAGTTACGATAGAATTCTCCTTGAAAGAACTAAGGTCCGAAAGGTTCACTATCAGGAATTTTTTCTTGAACCTGTTGGTGAAGCCCCTCTTCGGGATCCTTCTTATCAAAGGCATCTGGCCGCCTTCGAATTCCGGATGTATATGGGCACCGGACCTGGACTTCTGGCCATTCTGGCCTCTCGTCGAGGTCTTGCCGTGGCCGGAACCCGGCCCCCTGCCTACTATCTTTCTTTTCTTTGTGGCCCCAACCGGGACGTGTATCTCGCCTAGCTTCACTTAGATCGCTCCTTTTATTCTCTTGCTCTCTTCCCTGTTACTGAGGCTCTTAAGGCCCACGACCGCCGCCTTGATGACGTTTATGGCGTTGTCCGAGCCCAATGACTTGGAAAGTATATCCTTAATGCCGGCGGCATCGCACAGGGACCTTATAGGGCCTCCTGCGATTACTCCGGTACCGGGAGAGGCGGGCTTAAGCAAAACTTTGCCCGCGCCGTATTTGCCGATGACTTCATGGGGTATTGTCGTCCCGACGATCTCTACCTGGAACATCCTTCTCCTCGCGTCGACAAGGCCTTTCCTGATAGCTTCAGCCACTTCATTCGCCTTGCCGTACCCGAAACCGACCTTTCCCTTCCCGTCCCCGACGACAAGCAGGGCGGAAAACGACATCTTCTTGCCGCCCTTTGTGACTTTAGCGACGCGGTTTATGCTCAATACCTTTTCGCTTAACTGTTTATCCTGATCTCTGCGTTCTGCCAATTTTTCTCTCCTGGATTGCTTTTTCTATCCCAAAATTTGGGCTAGAATTCGAGTCCTGCTTTCCTGGCGGAATCGGCCAAGGCCTTTATCCTGCCGTGATAGAGATACCCGCCCCTGTCGAAGACGGCTTTCTTTATGCCTTTTGACTGCGCCGCTTTCGCGACCATCTCGCCTAAAGCCTCCGCGGCCTTCACGTTCCCGCCCGTCTTGACCTTGTCCCTTAAACTCTTATCCATGGTCGATACCGCGCAGATCGTCACGCCCTCGATATCGTCTATGAGCTGGACCGCTAAGTTGTTTATGCTCCGGCGGACGGACATCCTCGGCTTATCCTTCGTGCCGATGATCCTTCTCCTGATCCTGTTATGGCGCCTCTTCCTGTGCAATTCTTTATTTACAGCCATGGGTATTAACCTACCGCCTTTCCTACTTTCTTTCTCACGTATTCGCCCACATACCTGATGCCTTTGCCTTTATACGGCTCAGGCGGGAATATGTCCCTTATCTCCGCGGCGACCTGCCCGACCTTATGCTTATCTATACCTTTTACTATAAGCTGGGTGGGTTTCGGCGCCTCTATGACTATCCCTTCCGGGATGGGAAACTCGACCGGGTGCGAAAAACCCAGCTGCATAACGAGCTTCTTGCCGCTGACCTGGGCCCTGAAACCTACGCCCTGGATCTCAAGGTCTTTCTGGTAACCGCTGGTGACGCCCAGGATCATATTATTGATAAGTGTGCGCGTAAGGCCGTGCAGCGCGCCGACGTTCTTGAGCGATTCGCCGCCCTCATGAGGCGTCACGATGATCTGCTCCCCTTTTATTTCGGCTTTGATCAAGGGATGCACTTGTTGCGAAAGTTTGCCTTTCGGGCCTTCCACAAGCACGGAATCCCCGTTAATACTGACCTTGACGCCTTTGATTATCTGTATTGGTTTTTTACCTACTCTTGACATTTTTCACCCTTACCATATATAACATAATACTTCGCCGCCCGCTTTAAGTTCCCGGGCTTCTTTATTGGTCATTACCCCTTTGGAGGTCGATATGACAGCCACTCCGAGTCCGCGCAGCACGATCGGGATCTTGCTATAAGGCGTATATACCCTTAATCCCGGTTTTGATATCTTTTTTACGTTCTTTATGACGCTGCGGTTCGATGAATATTTCAGGTAAACGCGGACCTTACGGGACGCCTCTAGAGGCTTGAAGTCGGAGATATAACCCTCCCTCTTCATGATCTCGAGGATCTCTTTGTTCATCTTGGACTGGACCACATCGACGCTATCTTTCTTAGCGCGGGTCGCGTTCCTTATCAGCGTCAAAAAATCAGCTATCGGATCTGTAATGGACATTTCTGTTCCTTTTGGATTATTACCAGCTTGCTTTTGTTATGCCGGGGATCTCACCCTTCGAAGCCAATTCCCTGAAACATATGCGGCACAGCTCAAACTTGCGCAGGTAACCGCCTGACCTGCCGCAGAGACGGCACCTGTTGTATTTCCTCGCCGAGAATTTAGCCGGCCTCTTCCATTTTTCTATCAAAGATTTTTTAGCCATATCCTAACCTTGTTTTTTGAAAGGCATACCGAAAATACGCAACATCTCACTCGCCTCATCATTCGACTTGGCGCTCGTAACTATTATGACATCCATACCCTGGACCCTCGCGACCCTGTCAACCTCTATCTCCGGGAATATCGTCTGCTCGCGCAGGCCGAGGGCGTAATTACCTGAACCGTCGAAGGTATCCGACGGGACGCCGCGGAAGTCCTTGATCCTGGGGAGGGCGATATTGACCAGCCTGTCCAGGAATTCATACATCTTCGCGCCGCGCAGGGTCACCTTGCATCCTATAGGAGAGCCCTCTTTTATCTTGAAATTCGCGATAGCCTTTTTGGCGCGCGTTATTACCGGCTTCTGCCCGGTTATGGTAGTGAGGTCGGCAAGCGCCGCTTCGAGTATCTTTATGTCTTCCGCGCCTTTCCCGACCCCCATATTTACGACGATCTTCTTTATGCGCGGCACCTGGAAGAGATTCTTGTATCCGAATTTCTTGGTCAGCTGCGGTATCACTTCCTTATGGTAAAAGCCGACGAGCCTGGGTGTGATAGTGGCCGTTTTCATCAGGCAAGCGCCTCCTTGCACTTCATGCATATCCTCGTCTTCTTGCCGTCCTTACCGGCTGTTATCCCGATCCTGACCGGCTTTCCGCATTTGGGGCAGACAGGCATGATATTGGACAGCGCTATCGGGCTCTCTATCTGTATTATCCCGCCCTGCGGATTCTTCTGTGTCTTATGGGCGTGCTTCTTCACGAAGTTACGCCCCTCGACTATAGCTTTACCGGCACCGGACAGTATCCTCATGACGCGGCCTGTTTTTCCGTTATCCCTGCCCTTCATTATCATTACTGTGTCGTTCTTCCTTATCCTTATCATCTATATTACCTCTGGAGCTAACGATATTATCTTCGAAAAACCCCTTTCACGCAGTTCCCTTGCCACCGGGCCGAATATCCTCGTCCCCCTAGGGTTCTTCTGGGCATCGATTATGACGATAGCGTTGCTGTCGAACCTGAGATAAGAACCGTCGGATCTCCTGGTCGGCGATTTCAGCCTCACCACTACGGCGTTGGCGACCTCGCCCTTCTTTACTATCGCATCCGGGGTAGATTCCTTTATATGGATCTTGATTATATCCCCAAGGTCGGCCATTACCTTCCCGTGGCGTCCCAGGACCTGTATCATGGCGGCTTTTTTCGCGCCGGTATTATCGGCTACAACCAATATAGAACGCAACTGTATCATTTCAGTACCTCAACCAATCTCCATCTCTTGTCTTTGGAGATCGGGCGTGTCTCGACTATCTTTACCCTGTCCCCGACCTTCGCCTTCTTTTCCTCGTCGTGGACCTTTAATTTTTTCACGCTGCGGATGGTCCTCTTGTAGGCAGCGTGCTTCGAGAAGGACTCCACCTTCACGACGATGGTGTTCTGCATCTTGTCGCTGGTCACTATCCCTAATAGTTCTTTCCTGCTGCCTCTTTCGTTCATATCTTGATATCCTTTTCCCTTATTATGGTCAGTATCCGCGCGATGTCTTTCCTCATCTGGCGGATCTGGTCGGGCTTCTCGAGCTTTCCGATCTTGGCCTGCTGGTTCAGCTTGAAGAGCGATTCCGTAAGCAGGTTATATTTCGCTTTAAGCTCCTCCGCCGCCATATTCCTTAATTCCTGAGTTTTCATCGGCATCTTAAGTTATTTCCCCGGGTTATGCGGCCGTTCTTGCTCTAGCCACGAATTTTGTTTTCAAGGGAAGCTTCGAGGACGCGAGACGCATCGCCTCTTTGGCTATCGATTCGGGAAGGCCCTCGACCTCGAACAGGATCCTGCCGCGCTTTATGACGGCGACCCAGTGGTCGGTCATGCCTTTTCCTTTACCCATCCTCGTTTCGGCGGGTTTTTTGCTGACAGGCTTGTCCGGGAATATCCTTATCCAGGCCTTGCCGCCGCCTTTGAGGTGGCGCGAGATGACTACCCTCGCCGCCTCAATTTGCGTATTCTTTATCCAGCCGTTCTCGAGGCACTGGAGGCCGTATTCGCCGAACGCCATTGACGAACCGGTCATCGCAACGCCCTTGCGCCTGCCTCTTTGCGACTTTCTGTATTTTACTCTCTTGGGAAATATCGCCATCTATAAAACTCCTTGTCCCGTACTTTTCGTAAAAAGTGAGGGGCTCGATTAACCCTGAGCGGGTGGCTCGGGTGCCTTACCTGTCGCCTCAGGCTCCTCAACCGCTGCCTTCCCTACTACTGTTTTCTTGTCGAGGATATCACCCTTGTATATCCATGATTTCACGCCTATGAGCCCGTAAGTGGTGAGCGCCTCAGTAAAGCCGTAATCTATATCCGCCCTGAATGTCTGGAGGGGGACTTTCCCTTCCTTATATCCTTCCGTCCTGGACATTTCAGCGCCGCCCAATCTTCCCGCGCACTTGACCTTTATGCCCAAAGCGCCGGAATTCATCGCCTGCTGGACCGCTTTCTTCATGGCGCGCCTGAAGGCAATGCGTTTCTCCAACTGGAAGGCGATGTTCTCCGCCACAAGCTGGGCGTCGGTAGAGGGATTCTTCACCTCTTTTATCTCTATATATATCTCTTTCTTCGTCTTATCCTGCAGGTCATCGCGCAGGCGGTCGATATCCGCGCCTTTCCTGCCGATTATGATACCCGGCCTGGCGGTATATATTATGACTTTCGCCCTGTTGCTGGCGCGCTCGATATCAATGGATGATATGCCCGCGGCGGAAAAAGTCTTTTTGACGTATTTGCGGATCGCGAGGTCCTCATGGAGGGCATCGGCAAAGCCCTTCTTCCTGGCAAACCAGCGCGATTTCCAGTTCTTAATATATCCCAACCGCATTGATATCGGATTTACTTTATGACCCACTAACTCCTCCTATTTCTTCCCCGTTTTCGGCGCAGCGCCTTTTACGGGAGTTTTCTTTACCGGTGCTTCCGTCCTGCCCAACTCTATGATTATATGGCTGGTCCTTTTCCGTATCATCGTGGCCCTGCCCATGGCTTGGGCTTTGTAGCGCCTCATTATGGGGCCGTCGTCGGCGGTTATCTTCCAGATGAAAAGCTCGTCCTGCTTCACTTTCCCGTCCTGTTTCGCCGACGCGATAGCCGATTTCAACGCGCGGATCAGGTAGATGCGGGAACGCTTTTCGATATTCTCTAAAATGCCGAGCGCCGAATTCACGTCCTTGCCCCTGATAACGTCCATGACCTTGCGCATCTTATAGGGGGATGTCTTGATATATTTAGCTACTACTCTTCCTGCTGATACCATCTCTTCCGATTATCCTCTGGTTTAAGTTACAGCCGGCGCTTCTTTTGACTTGACGCCGCCATGCTTCCTGAATGTCCTCGTCGGGGCGAACTCCCCGAGCTTGTGCCCTACCATATTCTCGGTGACAAATACCGGGATGAACTTGTTCCCGTTATGCACCAGGAAAGTATAACCGATAAATTCCGGGACGACGGTCGACCTTCTTGACCATGTCTTGACGGGCTTCTTGTCGCCCTTCATCTTCTCTATCTTCTTGAGCAGTTTCGCTTCAACAAACGGCCCTTTTTTAGCCGAACGCCCCATCTATTATCTCCTCCGCTTGATTATCAATCTGTCAGAATACTTGCCTTTTTTCCTGGTCCTGAAACCCTTAGCAAGCTGACCCTCGCGTGAAACCGGATGCGGGTTACCCTGCCCGGACTTGCCTTCGCCGCCGCCGTGCGGATGGTCATGCGGGTTCATCGCAACACCTCTGACCGTCGGGCGTATGCCCATCCATCTCTTCCTGCCGGCCTTTCCTATTGATATCGTTCCGTGCTCGACATTGCCTACCTGGCCGATAGTCGCATAGCAGTCCAGGTGGATAAGGCGTATCTCGCCCGAAGGCAGTTTTATGTTAGCGTACTCGCCTTCCTTTGCCATGAGCTGCGCGCTCGTTCCCGCCGAACGGACGATCTTCGCGCCCATACCTTTGGCCAGCTCGATATTATGTATAAATGTACCTACCGGTATATTTTTTATCGGAAGCGCGTTGCCGGGTTTGATATCGGCATCAGGCCCTGACATGACGCTATCGCCTACTTTCAGGTCAACCGGAGCTATGATATACCTCCGCTCTCCACCCTCATATTCCAGCAGAGCAAGGAAAGCTGACCTGTTCGGATCATACTCGAGCGCGATGACCTTAGAAGGTATGCCGGCCTTGTCACGCTTAAAGTCCACTATCCTGATCATCCTCTTATGGCCGCCGCCCTGGTGGCGTACGGTCACATGGCCGTGGTTATTGCGCCCGGCTTTCTTCCTCTTCGGCAAAAGAAGGTTCTTCTCCGGCTCTTTCTTTGTCAGCATCGAGAAATCCGACGATGTCATCCACCTTCTCGATTTCGTATATGGTTTATATGTCTTTAGCATTTGCTTTACCTTATGTCGTTACGTCTATCTTGTCGCCCTTACGCAATGTCACTATCGCCTTCTTCCAATCGGGCGTCTTGCCCGGCTTGAACCTTACCCTGCGCCATTTTCCGGACATTATCATGGTGTTGACGTCTTTCACCTTGACTTTGTATACCAGCTCGATGGCTTTCTTTATCTCCGCCTTATTGGCGTCCTTGTAGACCTCGAACACATATTTGTTGAAAGGCAACAGGGTCGAGCCTTTTTCGGAATGGAGCAGACCCTTTAATATCTTAAATTTCTGTATCATTGTTTCACCAGCATTTTAGTGAGTGCCGCAAGTGCCTTCTGGGTCAATACCAGTTTTTGCTGTTTCAGCACTTCGTAAGCGTTGAGCGATTTGTAATCCCTCAGAAGAAGATTGGCTATATTGCGCGATGCCCTGACCACCGTCTCATTTTTTTCTTCCAACACCAGCAAAGGCTTCTTCTCGGCCTTTATATTACGCAGTGCCGCGGCGATTTCTTTCGTCTTCGGCTTATCAAGCTTTATGTCGTCGAGGACTATTATATCCTTGTCGTTGAGCTTGGCGTTAAGGCTTGAGATCAGCGCGAGGCGCTTTACCGACTTCGGCACCTCATAGGAATAATCCCTCGGGTGCGGGCCGAATACCTTGCCGCCGCCCCTCCATAAAGGAGACCTTGTGGTGCCTGCCCTGGCGCGGCCGGTGCCCTTCTGCTTCCAGGGCTTCTTTCCGCCGCCGGAAACGTCCGAACGGGTCTTTGTGGAAGCCGTCCCCTGCCTCTGGTTGGCCTCATACATCCTTATTACCTGGTGGAGGATCGGTTCGTTGACCTCGCCGTTGAATATATCTTTGTCCAGCTCGATCTTGCCGACTGATTTGCCTTTTATATTATAAATTTCTATTTCTGCCATTATTTCTTCCTAGCCTCTTTCTTTGCGCCAGTCTCCTTCTTGCCCTTCTCTTTCTTCTCCATGGTGATCACCAGCTGCGGTATCTTCGCCTTGGCGCGTTTCAAGGCCTTCTTGATAACCAAAAGGCTGTTCGCAGGTCCGGGGACGGCGCCTTCAACAATAAGGAGGTTATTCTCCGGGTCTATCTTTACGACCTCGAGGTTCTGGACGGTAACTGTGTCGCCGCCCATCCTTCCGGGCATATGATGACCCCTTATGACCCTACCGGGGGTCGTAGACGAACCTATCGAACCGACTCTGCGGTGCGACGTGGAACCGTGCGTCTTCTTCCCTCCATGCCAGTGCCATCTCTTCATGCCGCCTTGGAACCCTTTACCTATGGAGGTGCCGACGACATCTACGGCATCGCCCGCGGCGAAGACATCGACCTTTACCTCCTGGCCGAGCTCGAACTTCTGGTCGGCTGAAATCCTGATCTCCCTGACGTACCTTTTAGGGGTTACTTTTGTCTTCTTGAATTTTCCCATGTCAGGCTTGCTTACGTTCTTTTCTTTCTTTTCGCCGAAGCCGATCTGGACGGCGTCATATCCGTCTTTGGCCTTTGTCTTTATCTGCAGAACATTGCAGGGGCCGGCCTCGATCACGGTGACGGGTATGACCCTCCCGTCATCCCTGAAGACCTGGCTCATTCCTATTTTTTTTCCTAATATTCCTACTGGCATTTTACGGTTACCTGATCCTTTTGTTCATTTACTTTATTTCTACGTCCACACCGGCCGGAAGATCGAGTTTTTTCAAGGCATCGATTGTCTTCGATGTAGGCTCGACGATATCCAAAACGCGCTTGTGCGTCTTGAGCTGGAACTGTTCGCGCGATTTTTTGTCGATATGCGGCGAGCGCAGGACCGTATATACTTCCTTATCCGTCGGAAGGGGTATCGGTCCCAGGACCTTCGCTCCGGTCCTCTTCGCGGTCTCCACTATCTCGGCCGCGGACTGGTCGAGGACCCTGTGGTCGTATGCCCTGAGTTTTATCCTGATCTTGGCTTTCTGGACTGTAGTTGTCATCGTTACGCTATAACCTCTGATACCGCGCCCGCGCCTACGGTGTGGCCGCCTTCGCGTATGGCGAAGCGCAAGCCCTTCTCTAAGGCTACGGGGATTATGAGTTCGACTTCGAATGATACGTTGTCTCCGGGCATGACCATCTCGACGCCCTTTGGAAGCGTGGAGACGCCGGTGACATCTGTGGTCCTAAAGTAGAACTGGGGCCTGTATCCGGTAAAGAACGGCGTGTGCCTGCCGCCCTCTTCCTTGGTCAGGATGTAGACCTGGGCTTTGAACTTGGTGTGCGGGGTGATAGAACCCGGCTTGGCCAATACCTGGCCGCGCTCCAGGTCTTTCTTTTCGATGCCCCTTAAGAGGACTCCCGCGTTATCTCCTGCCATGCCCTCATCGAGGAGTTTTCTGAACATCTCGATGCCGGTTACTACTGTCTTACGCGTATCCTTGCGCATACCTACGATCTCGACCTCGTCGTTTACCTTGACGACACCGCGCTCAATACGGCCTGTGCCGACGGTACCCCTACCTGTGATGGAGAATACGTCTTCGATGGCCATCAGGAAGGGTTTATCGGTCTCGCGTTTGGGGTCGGGGATGTAGGTGTCTAATGCTTTGACTAATTCAAAGATGGGTTTGCAGTTGGGGCAGTCGTCTTTGCCGCAGGCGCAGTTCATGGCGTTTAGGGCCGAGCCGCGGACTATCGGGGTCTTATCCCCGGGGAATTCATATTTGGTGAGGAGTTCTCTTACTTCGAGCTCGACTAAGTCCAGGAGCTCTTTATCGTCGACTACGTCGCATTTGTTCATGAATACCGCTATATAGGGGACGCCTACCTGGCGGGCCAGGAGTATATGTTCTCTTGTCTGGGGCATCGGGCCGTCTGGGGCCGATACGACAAGGATAGCTCCGTCCATCTGGGCGGCGCCGGTGATCATGTTCTTTATGTAGTCGGCATGGCCCGGGCAGTCGACGTGGGCGTAATGGCGCTTGTCGGACTGGTACTCTACGTGGGCGATGTTTATCGTGATGCCGCGCTCTTTCTCTTCAGGGGCGTTATCGATAGAGTCATAGGCGCGGACTTCTGCCATACCCTTCTTGTTCAAGCACAGGGTAATGGCGGCGGTCAATGTCGTCTTGCCGTGGTCGACATGGCCTATGGTACCTACGTTTACGTGGGTCTTATTGCGTAAAAATTTTTCCTTTGCCATTGGATTCCTCCTTTTAGCCTTTCGTCGCGGAAGCTATAACTTTTTCCGCTATTTGTCTCGGAACTTCCGTATAGCACGAAGGTTCCATTGTATATGTTCCACGGCCCTGTGTCAAGGACCTTAGGGCCGATGCGTATCCGAACATCTCGGCCAACGGGACGGTCCCTGCTAGGACCTTCGCGTTAGCCCTTTGGTTTATGGAATCTATCTTTGCGCGGCGTGAATTAAGGTCTCCTATGACCGAGCCCATGAATTCATCGGGTATCGTGACCTCTATCTCCATGATAGGCTCGAGCAATACAGGTCCGCCCCGTTTCAGGCCATCCACAAAACCCATGGAACCGGCGGTCTTGAACGCCATTTCCGATGAGTCGACCTCATGATATGAGCCGTCGACTAATGTGACCTTGACATCTATTACCGGATATCCCGCGAGAGCGCCGCTCTTGGCCGCCATCAATACGCCGGCTTTTGCCGCGGGTATATATTCCTTCGGGATAGAACCGCCGACGATCTTGTTTATAAAAGTGATTCCCGAATTCGGCTCGCCCGGCTCCATATCCAAAACCACATGGCCATACTGGCCGCGGCCGCCGGACTGGTGTATGAACTTTCCGACGCTGTGCGACGGTTTCGTCACGGTCTCTTTATACGCGACCTGCGGTTTACCGACATTCGCCTCGAGCTTGAATTCCCTCATCATCCTGTCGACGATGATCTCAAGGTGGAGTTCTCCCATACCGGATATTATGGTCTGGCCGGTCTCCTGGTTATAATTGACCCTGAAAGAGGGGTCCTCTTCCATGAATTTATTCAAGACCATGCCGAGTTTGTCCTGGTCGGCCTTGGTCGCCGGCTCGATTGCGAGCGAGACGACGGGCTCGGGGAAATGCATCGACTCGAGAGTTATCGGATGGTCCTCATTGCAGATCGTGTCGCCGGTCTTTGTATCTTTTAACCCGACCGCGGCGGCGATCTCGCCGGAATATACCTGCTCGACAATCTCCTGTTTGTTGGCATGCATACGCACGATCTTTCCGATACGTTCTTTGACGTCTTTATTGGAATTATATATATATGAACCGGCCTCAAGCACGCCGGAATATACCCTGAAATATGTGAGCTTGCCTACGTAAGGGTCTGACATTATCTTAAAAGCCAGCGCGCAGAAAGGCTGGTCATCCGACGCCGTCCTCTCCTCGTGCTGTCCCGACTCGGGATTTAATCCCTTCATCGGGGGCACGTCGAGCGGGCTCGGGAGGTAATCGCATACCGCGTCCAAAACCGGCTGGACTCCTTTGTTCCTGAACGAGCTACCGCAGACGACCGGGACCACGACGCTCTTGACAACGGCCTTTCTTAACGCCTTCTTTATCTCTTCGATGGTCGGCTCCTGGCCGTGGACGAATTTTTCCATGAGGTGGTCGTCGACTTCGGCTATCTTCTCTATCATATGCGCGCGGTATTCCTTCGCCATCGAGAGGAGGTCGGCCGGCACATCCTGTATCTCGAATTCGACGCCTTTTACGTCATCATACTTAAGGGCTTTCATCTCGATAAGGTCGACTATGCCCTTGAAATTCTCTTCACTGCCGTAAGGTATCTGTATCGGAACAGGCACAGCGCCCAATCTCTCTATCATCTGTTTTACCGTTCCAAAAAAATCCGCGCCTGTCCTGTCCATCTTGTTTATATAAGCGATCCTCGGGACCTTGTACCTGTCCGCTTGGCGCCAGACCGTTTCGGACTGGGGTTCTACCCCTCCGACCGCGCAGAATACTACGACCGCGCCGTCGAGGACCTTGAGCGAACGCTCGACTTCTACCGTGAAATCCACATGTCCCGGCGTATCGATGAGGTTTATGCGCACATCTTTCCAGAAGCACGTCGTGCTGGCCGAGGTAATGGTGATCCCTCGTTCCTGCTCCTGGGCCATCCAGTCCATCGTGGCGGTGCCTTCGTCGACACTGCCGATCTTATGGACGCGGCCTGTATAGAAGAGCACCCTTTCGGACGTCGTCGTTTTTCCGGCATCTATATGAGCTATGATGCCTATGTTCCTTGTATTCTCTAAAGAGTATTCTCTAGCCATGTTTTGTCTATTTGCTGCAACCTGTGTTGTTATAGCCATCGTCGTCCATTTTTACCATCTAAAGTGGCTGAAGGCCTTGTTCGCCTCTGCCATCTTATGGATATCCTCGCGTTTCTTTACCGCGGATCCCGTGCTGTTATAAGCATCGATTATCTCGGCAGCCAGCTTATCGACCATCGGCTTGCCTTTGCGGCTTCTTGCGAAATCCCTGATCCACCTCATCGCGAGCGAGATGCCCCTGTCCTGGCGCACTTCGATCGGGACCTGGTATGTCGCGCCGCCGACCCTCCTGGATTTGAGCTCTACCAGGGGCCTGGCGTTATCAAGCGCCTTCTGGAAAGTTTCGAGCGGCTCTTTGCCGACTTTCTTTGCCGCCTGTTCAAATGCCCCGTATACGATCTGTTCTGCGGTCGATTTCTTCCCGCACTCCATGATCATATTCATGAATTTGGAGACGATCTTCGACTTGAATTTCGGGTCCGGTAAAATCTCTCTTCCTTCGGCTTTACGTCTTCTCATATTTTATTTAACCTTACTTGGGCATCTTCGCGCCGTATTTCGAGCGCGACTTCTTCCTCTGGTTTACTCCCGCGGCATCCAATGTCCCGCGGACGATGTGATATCTGACTCCGGGCAAATCTTTAACTCTTCCGCCCCTGACTAATACGATAGAATGCTCCTGAAGGTTATGGCCCTCACCCGGAATATATCCCGTGACCTCTATGCTGTTCGTCAGCCTCACCCTGGCGATCTTCCTTAACGCCGAGTTGGGTTTCTTCGGCGTCATCGTCTTGACCTGAAGGCATACGCCGCGCTTCTGCGGGCATTTTTTCAACGCCGGGGATTTTGTCCTCTTCCTTTTCTGTTCCCTGCCGTACCTTATCAATTGCGATATCGTTGGCATTTAATCTCCTGATTACAGATTTTTTCCGACTTCTATATTCCTGTGTGCCTCAAAACCCGTTCCCGCTGGTATGAGATGGCCCATGATGACATTCTCTTTCAAGCCCCTGAGCTCATCGCGCTTCCCGCTTGCGGCCGCGTCGGTAAGGACCCTTGTCGTCTCCTGGAAGCTCGCCGCCGAGATGAAGCTTTCGGTCGATAGCGCGGCCTTGGTTATGCCGAGAAGCATTTGTGTCGCGCTCGCGGGCTTGCCGCCCTTCTTCTTGACGCGTTCGTTCTCTTCAAGGAACTTGAATTTGTCGACCTGCATACCCACCAGGAAATCGGTGTCGCCCTGCTCGTCTATCCTGACCTTCTTGAGCATCTGGCGGACGATGACCTCGATATGCTTGTCGTTTATCTTTACTCCCTGGAACCTGTAGACTTCCTGTATCTCGTTGACGAGATATTCCTGGAGTTTCTTATCGCCGGATACGCGCAGGATGTCCTGCGGAACTACGGGTCCGTCTATAAGCTGCTGGCCCGCGACGACTTTATCGCCCTTGTATACGTTAAGGTGCTTGCCGTGCGGGATCAAATATTCCTTTTTCATGTTCGTCTGGGGATTCTTGACGACGACGCGGCGCTGGCCTTTCTTCGAAGGGCCGAACTCCACGACACCGTCGATCTCGCTTATGATAGCCGGGTCCTTAGGCCTGCGGGCTTCAAAGAGCTCGGCCACGCGCGGCAGACCGCCGGTAATATCTTTTGTCTTGATAGTCTTGCGCGGGGTCTTGGCAATGAGGTCGCCGCCCGCAACCTTCTGTCCGTCCTTTACGACGATGTGCGCGCCGGACGGGATCGAATAAAGGGCCTGGACTTCATCCTTATTGTCGAGTATGACGATCTGCGGATGGTATTCGCCCTTATGCTCGATGACGACTCTTTCGGTAAGCCCTGTTTCGGAGTCAGCCTCTTCCCTGATCGTCTGGCCGTCTTTAATATCTTCATAACGGACTTTGCCCGAGACTTCCGTAAGTATCGGGACGGTGTAAGGATCCCATTTGACGAATATCTCGTCCTTCGAGACCTTCTTTTCTTCCCCGACCGTTAAAAGCGCGCCGTGCGGGACCGTGTATCTCTCAAGTTCGCGGCCGTTCTCGTCATTGACGGAGATCTGCCCGTTCCTGTTAAGGACCACGAATCCCTTCTCCTTCTCCGCGACCTTCAGATTGTGGTATTTGACAATACCCTTGTTCTTCGATTTGATGAAAGACTGGGCGACGACTCGGTACGCCGTACCGCCGATATGGAAAGTCCTCATCGTCAGCTGGGTGCCGGGCTCGCCGATAGACTGCGCCGCGATTATGCCGATGGCCTCTCCGAGCTCTACCATCCTGTTTGTCGCGAGGTTACGGCCGTAACACTTGGCGCATAAGCCGTGGTCGGCCTCGCAGGTCAGGACCGATCTTATCCTTATCCTCTCGATCCCCGCCTGCTCGATGCGTTCGCCGGCCTCTTCGGTTATCTGGTCGCCGGCCGAGACTATGACCTCGTCGGTGATTATATCCACTATATTATCCAGCGCTACCCTGCCGATGATCCTTTCCTTCAGAGGCACGACCACCTCATCGCCTTCGATAATGGCGCTGACGAAAATACCGTTCAATGTGCCGCAGTCGTCGCCGGCTATGATGACATCCTGCGCGACGTCTACGAGCCTGCGGGTCAGGTAACCCGAGTCAGCGGTCTTCAAAGCGGTATCAGCAAGACCCTTCCTCGCGCCGTGCGTCGAGATGAAATATTCGAGCACCGTGAGGCCCTCGCGGAAATTCGCGGTAATGGGGCTCTCAATGATCTCGCCGGAAGGCTTGGCCATGAGGCCTCTCATGCCGGCGAGCTGCCTGATCTGCTGTTTCGAACCGCGTGCGCCGGAGTTGGCCATCATTAATATAGGATTGAACTGATCAAGCTCATCAAATATCTTGTCCGAGATCTTGTCCGTCGTCGTTGTCCAGATGTCGATGACATTGTTATATCTTTCGCCGTCGGTTATAAGGCCCTTCCTGTACTGGGTCTCGACATGGAGGACTTCTTCGCGGGCTTCCTTGATAAACTTATCTTTCTCTGTCGGTATATGGAGGTCATCGATCGCTATTGATATGCCGGCTACAGTGGCATATTCGAAGCCGAGTTTTTTGAGTTTATCCAGTATCTCGACGGTCTTTTTCTGGCCGAACTGCTTGTGCACATCCAATATAACGCCGCCGAGTTCGGATTTGCTCATCGGCCTGTTGACGAACAGCAAACCTTCGGGAAAGACGTTGTTGAATATGACCCTTCCTACGGTCGTGTCGATGATCTTGCCGTCTATCCTCACCTTTATCTTCGAGTGAAGCGTTATCTGGTCGTCATCAAAAGCGATAAGGGCTTCCTCTTTGTCGCTGAAGACCTTGCCTTCGCCCTTCGCCCCGTCTTTGTCCTTCGTCAAATAATAGCAGCCGAGGACTATATCCTGCGTCGGGGTGGTTATCGGATTGCCGTTAGCCGGCGAGAATATATTATTCGTAGAGAGCATGAGGAGCCTGCATTCCATCTGCGCCTCTATCGAAAGCGGCACATGGACGGCCATCTGGTCGCCGTCGAAATCGGCGTTGAAAGCGGTGCAGACCAGCGGATGTATCCTTATGGCTTTACCTTCTATAAGGACCGGCTCGAATGCCTGGATGCCGAGCCTGTGGAGCGTCGGGGCGCGGTTCAGCATGACCGGGTGTTCCTTGATGACGTCATCAAGTATATCCCATACCTCAAGGCGCGCCTTTTCTACCATCTTTTTCGCGCTCTTTATCGTATGGACGAAACCCTGTTCCCTGAGCTTTCTTATAATGAAAGGCTCGAAGAGCTCGAGCGCCATCTTCTTCGGAAGGCCGCACTGGTTAAGTTTAAGTTCCGGCCCTACGACGATGACCGAACGGCCAGAATAATCTACGCGTTTTCCGAGCAGGTTCTGGCGGAAACGTCCCTGTTTGCCTTTGAGCATATCGCTTAAGGATTTGAGCGGCCTGTTCCCGGGACCGAGGACCGGCCTGCCGTGGCGGCCGTTATCGAAGAGCGCGTCGACAGCTTCCTGGAGCATCCTCTTCTCGTTCCTTATGATTATCTCGGGAGCCTTCAGTTCGAGCAATTTTTTAAGGCGGTTATTCCTGTTTATGACCCTCCTGTAGAGGTCGTTCAAGTCGCTCGTCGCGAACCTTCCGCCGTCAAGCGGGACCAGCGGACGCAGGTCAGGCGGCAGGACCGGGATAACATCTATTATCATCCAATCGGGCTTGTTGCCGGATTTCCTGAAGGCCTCGACTATCTTCAAGACCTTGGCGATCTTCTTCTGGGCCTGTTCGGCCTTGGCCTTCTTGAGGTCGGCGTGCAGCTTTGTCGCCATCTTATCAAGGTCTATCTCCTTGATAAGCTGCCTTATCGCTTCTGCCCCCATCCTCGCTTCGAATTTATGGCCGAACTTCTCAAGCGCCTCCTGGTACTGCTCTTCTGTCAGGAGCTGTTTCCTCTTGAGGGAAGATTCGCCCGGGTCGACGACGATATATTCTTCGTAATATAGGACCCTTTCGAGATCCCTTAAATTTATGTCCAGGAGAGCGCCCATCCTGGTGGGCATGGCCTTAAAGAACCATATGTGAGATACCGGAGCGGCCAATTCGATATGGCCCATCCTCTCGCGCCTTACCTTTGAGAGGGTCACCTCGACGCCGCACCTGTCACAGACTATGCCCTTGTATTTTATCCTCTTGTATTTTCCGCAGTTGCACTCCCAGTCCTTTGTGGGGCCGAATATCTTCTCGCAGAAGAGGCCGTCTTTTTCCGGCTTGAGCGTCCTGTAGTTGATCGTCTCGGGTTTCTTGACCTCGCCGCGCGACCAGGAACGGATAGTCTCGTTCGATGCGATCTTGATGCTTATCGCGTCGAAAGTCGTGGGCTCCTCCATAGACTTATCGCGGGGCTTCAGGAACATATCGTCCTTCTTCGATTTCTTTGCGGCTTTTTCTAAAATATCTTCTTTTAACATTATTTTTTCTTCTCCGTCCTTACGTCAAGACACAGGCTCTGGAGTTCTTTTAACAAGACATTAAACGATTCTGGGGTGCCGGGCTGAAGCGCGTTCTCGCCCTTCACTATAGCCTCGTATATCCTCGTGCGGCCCACGACATCGTCAGATTTGACCGTCAATAATTCCTGCAAAGTGAAAGCTGCGCCGTAGGCCTCGAGCGCCCAGACTTCCATTTCGCCGAACCTCTGTCCGCCGAACTGCGCCTTTCCGCCGAGCGGCTGCTGGGTGACGAGGGAATACGGGCCGATCGAGCGGGCGTGTATCTTCTCGTCCACAAGGTGGATAAGCTTCAGCATATATATGTAGCCGACCGTTACTTTCTGGTCGAAAGCCTTGCCTATTAAACCGTCGTAGAGGGTTATGCGGCCGTCCTGGGGCAAGCCGGCGGCTTTCAATTCCTTCTTTATCTCTTCCTCCCTGGCGCCGTCGAAGACCGGCGAAGCGACATGGAAACCCAGCACTTTCGCGGCCCAGCCAAGATGCGTCTCCAGTATCTGCCCGACGTTCATACGGGAAGGAACGCCCAACGGGTTCAATATTATCTCGACGGCCGTGCCGTCCGGGAGGAAAGGCATATCCTCTTCCGGAACTATCCTAGCGACGACACCTTTGTTCCCGTGGCGACCGGCCATCTTGTCGCCGACCTGGATCTTCCTCTTTGTGGCGACCATTACAACGACCTTCTTCAATACGCCCGCCGGTAGCTCGTCGCCCCTCTTTATCTTATCTATCTCACGCTCTTCCTCATACTCGAGTTCGTGTATCTGGTCGTCGAGTATCTTTATGATGCGTTTTATCTCTTCCTCGGCTTCCTTGTTCTCAGGAAGCTTTATATTATCCAGGTCGCATCTCTCGAGTTTTTTGAGGTCAGTCTGCCTTATCGTCTTGTCTTTAGCGATGAGGGTCTCGCCGGTCTCGTCATCGACGAGGCTCGCGGCGAGCTTCTGGCCTACCAGGACCTTCGAGAGCTTCTGCGCCTTCTGTTTCTGTATGTTGTTTATCTGACTGCTATATTCCTTCTTGATCTTATCGGTCTCGTTTATCTCTTTCTGCACTTCTTCTTTGGTCTTCGATTTTCCGCCCTTCCTGCTGAAGACCTTGACTTCGACGACCGTACCCTCTACGCCGGGCGGGACTGTCAGGGAAGTATCCCTGACGTCGCCGGCCTTCTCGCCGAATATGGCGCGGAGCAATTTCTCTTCGGGGGAAAGCTCGGTCTCGCTCTTAGGCGTGACTTTTCCGACTAAAATATCGCCGGGCTCGACTTCGGCGCCGATCCTGACGATACCGTGCTCGTCGAGGTTCTTGAGCGCGTCTTCGCTCACGTTCGGTATATCGCGCGTAACCTCTTCGTTGCCCAAACGGGTATCGCGCGCCTCGCTATCAAATTCTTCTATGTGCAGGGAAGTGTAAAGGTCTTCCTTGACCAGCTTTTCGCTTATTATGATCGCGTCTTCAAAATTATAACCTCTCCACGGCATGAAAGCGACCAGTACGTTCTTTCCCAGCGCCAATTCGCCTTCCGAGGTGCCGGGGCCGTCGGCTATGACTTCGCCCTTCTTTATCTTCTGCCCGAGTTTCACTATCGGCCTCTGGTTGACGCAGGTATCCGCGTTTGAACGCATGAATTTGCGCAGCCTGTATGTCTTATCGCCTATGGTTATCTCGTCGGCCTGTACTGACTTCACTACGCCTTCCTCTTCCGCGACGATAACGGCGCCGGAGTCTTTCGCGGCCCTGTATTCTATGCCTGTCGCGATAAGCGGGGCCTCGGTGACCATAAGAGGCACGGCCTGGCGCTGCATGTTCGAACCCATAAGGGCGCGGTTCGCGTCGTCATGCTCGAGGAACGGGATGAGGCTCGCGGCGATCGAAACGAGCTGTCTCGGGCTCACATCCATATAATCCACTTTTTCCCTGGGCGTGAGCGGGAAATCGCCCTTATGCCTGCAAAGCACATCACTTTCCGCGAAACGGCCCGACGATTCGAGCCTTGCGTTCGCCTGGGCGATTATATATTTATCCTCGATGTCGGCCGAAAGATAATCGGTCTTCTCCGAGACCTTCCCCTTCTCGGCCTTCCTGTAAGGGGTCTCAATAAAACCAAATTCGTTTATGCGCGCGTAAGTGCAGAGAGAGGCTATGAGGCCGATGTTCGGGCCTTCAGGCGTCTCGATCGGGCAGATGCGGCCGTAATGCGAATGATGGACGTCGCGGACCTCGAAGCCTGCCCGCTCGCGCGAGAGGCCGCCGGGACCGAGCGCGCTCAAGCGGCGCTTGTGGGTCATCTCGGCTAACGGGTTCGTCTGGTCCATGAACTGCGAGAGCTGCGAACGCCCAAAGAAATCCCTTATTACGCTTGAGACCAGCTTGGAATTTATCAGGTTATGCGGCATTATGTTCTCGAGGTCGTATATCGAGAGCCTCTCGCGTATAGACCTTTCGAGTCGGGCAAGGCCGATCCTGAACTGGTTCTGCAGCAGTTCTCCGACGGTGCGGATGCGCCTGTTCCCGAGATGGTCTATATCGTCGAGCTGGCCTTCGCCGTTCTTGAGCTTTATAAGATATTTGATTATCGCTACCAGGTCCTGGGGAGTTATCGTCCTCTGGTCGAGAGGCAGGTTCAGGTCGACCTTCCTGTTTATAATATAACGGCCGACGCGGCCCAGGTCGTATCTCTTGGGATCGAAGAATAGCCGGTTTATCAGGTTCTGCGCCGATTCGACCGTAGCCGGGTCGCCGGGGCGCAGCTTCCTATATATATCTATGAGCGCCTCATCCCTCGACTTGAGATGGTCTTTCTGGAGCGTATTCTCTATTTCAGGAGAGGCCTGCCTTAGTATCTGTATCGATCTCACATGATGCTTGTCCCAAAGCTCTTCCACAAGTTCTTTATCGAGCTTCTTATATTTCAGGTTGAGCGCCTCTCCGCTCTTTTCGTCCACGATGTCAGCGGCTATCGTATGGCCGATAAGGTCTTTGAGGTCCTGCTTATCTTTGAGCGTCTTTGTATCGATGCCGCAGAACGCGTCAAGTATATCACCGTCTGTCGAATAGCCCATCGCACGTAAAAGCACCGTAGCGAGGACTTTCTTCCTCCTGTCGATGACCGCGTGCAGGCAATCGTTTACGTCGAACTCGAACTCTATCCAGGAGCCCCTGTAAGGTATCACCCTTGACGAGAAGAGCTTCTTTCCGTTAGCGTGGGTCTCTTCCTCGAATGAAACGCCCGGGGAACGGTGCAGTTGGCTTACGATGACCCTTTCATCGCCGTTCACGATAAAAGTTCCCGTCCTGGTCATAAGGGGCAGTTCGCCTAAATAGACTTCCTGCTCCTTGATGTCCTTCTTTCCCCTTAGGCGTATTTTAAGTTTAAGGGGTACGGCGAATGTCATGCCAAGCTTTAACGATTCGAAATCGTCATACTTAGGCTTCCCGAGAGAGTAGTTGACATACTCGAGCTTATACGCGCCGTCTGGGCTCTCTATTGGGAAGAATTCATGAAATACCTCTTCAAGCCCCGTACGCCCTCTCTTCGCTTTGGGCACGTCCGTTTGGAGAAAATCATCATACGAACGGACCTGCACGTCGAGAAGGTTGGGCATCTCGAAAAGTTCAGGTAATTTTGCGTAATTCTTCCTTTTTATCGCCATTTGGTTTTCCCGGATTTGGTTTTAAACAAAAACGTTACTTGAGTTCGACCTTTGCGCCCGCAGCTTCAAGCTTTTTCTTGATAGCTTCAGCTTCTTCTTTGGGAACGTTCTCTTTTACCGGTTTAGGGGCCGAATCAGCGAGGTCCTTGGCTTCCTTCAAACCGAGAGTAGTCACCGAGCGGATCTCTTTGATAACGTTTATCTTGTTGGCGCCGCAATCAGTCAAGACTACGGTAAAGGTCGATTTCTCCTCTACCGCAGCAGCTGCCGCAGGAGCCGCTACACCGGCCGCTGCAGCCATCGGGACAGCCGCAGTCACGCCGAACTTCTCTTCCATCGCCTTAACAAGCGTCGAAAGCTCGAGGACGCTCATCTCCTCGACTGACTTCATTATGTCATTCAACTTCTTGCTAAGTTCTACCTTCTCTGTCACTTCTGCCATCTTAACCTCCTTCTCCTTCTTGTTTTATTTGGTCTCTTTTTTCTTCGAGATCTCGTTAATCACCATAACGAGCTTCTGTAAATTTCCCCTCAATACATTAGCCAGGCCCTGGATAGGCGCTTTCATCCCGCCCATGACCATCGCCAGCATGACATCCCGCGGCGGCAGCATGGCCAATTCCTTGACACTTTCAGTCGTAAGCACCTGGCCGTCCATATACCCGCCCTTTATGACCATGTTCTGGTCGGCCTTCGCGAAATCGTATAATATCCTCGAGGCCTTGGTCGGGTCGTCCTTGGAGAACGTGACAGCCGACGACTTCTCGGCGATATCGCATAACGGCTCTAGTTTCTGTTTCTTGAGCGCGAGCTTTAGTATCGACCTCTTTACGACTTTGAGCTCGGAAGAGGATTTCTTAAGCGTCTTCCTGAGTTTCTCGGTCTTGGACGCCTTGACTTTCTCGAAATTCACGAAGAAGAGGTACGGGTTCTTCTTTATAAGCCCCGCGACCTCGTCTACCATCACTCCCTTGACTTTGCGGCTGAGTTTTTCCATTTCCGTTAACCCCTTACCAGGTTCGAAAGGTCCAGCCTAACGCCGGGACCCATTGTCGTCGATATCGATATGGACCTGATGTAATTGCCCTTTAAAGTGGCCGGCCTTGCGTGCTGCACCGCCTCGATGAGGGTATAAGCGTTATCGTATATCTTGCTGTCGTCGAACGAAGCCTTGGCGACCGATATATTTATGTTGGATATTTTGTCCATCTTGAACTCTACCTTACCGGCCTTGACTTCTTTTACGGCCTTGGCCACATCTTCGGTGACCGTGCCGGCCTTCGGGTTAGGCATCAGGCCTTTCGGGCCGAGGACTTTACCGAGCTTGCTCAATTCCCTCATCATCTCCGGCGTTGCGACCGCGACGTCAAAATCGAGGAATCCCTTCGATACTTTTTCTATCAGGTCTTCCGCGCCTACGTGCTCAGCGCCGGCTTCCTTTGCCCTGTGCTGGGCTTCCCCTTTGCAGAATACCGCGACCGTTTTCGTCTTGCCGGTGCCGTGAGGAAGGACGATCGTGCCCCTCACCATCTGTTCGGACTGTTTCGGGTCTATCTCCAGCTTTATGGCCAGATCGACCGATTCGTCGAACTTCGCTTTGGGAGCCTTCCTTAATATGGAGATCGCTTCCTTTAGCGAATACTTCTTGTTTTTTTCTACCAGACCTTCGAAAGCCTTTACTCTTTTGCTTGCCATTTTAGATTCTTCCTTAACCTTCAACGTCGATGCCCATGCTGCGGGCGGTTCCCGCGACTATCTTTATCGCCTCGTTTATATCCTCTGTATTAAGGTCTTTAAATTTAATCTTCGCTATCTCGATGAGCTGGTCCTTAGTGACCTTGCCGACCTTCTCTTTGTTCGGGACGCCCGAAGCCTTGGCGAGGTTGCACGCCCTCTTCAACAGGACCGAACAGGGCGGGCTCTTCACGATGAAGCTGAAACTCTTGTCTTCGTAAACCGAGATAACTACCGGGAGGGTCAGGCCTTCCTGCGACCTGCTCATCTCGTTGAACTTCTTGCAGAACTCCATGATGTTCACGCCGTGCTGACCGAGCGCCGGACCGACCGGAGGCGCGGGATTAGCCTGGCCTGCCGGGCAATACAATTTGATGGTTGCCTTTATCTTCTTTGCCATTTTAGAGTTTTTCTACCTGCCAGTATTCTAATTCGACCGGGGTCGACCGTCCGAATATCGTGACTGAAACCTTCAACTTGCCCTTATCCGGGTTTACTTCCTCTATTACGCCGTTAAAATTCGTGAACGGGCCGTCCGTCACCCTTACCGATTCGCCCCTCTCGAATATGACCTTCGGCGTCGGTTTTACCTTGCGGTCCTCGCTCTGTTTCAATATGGACTGCACTTCGTCTTCCCTGAGGGCTACGGGCTTTGTCCTGGCGCCGATGAAACCGGTGACGCCGGTGGTATTCTTGACGAGGTACCATGTATTGTCGTTAAGGTCCATCTCTACAAGGACATAACCGGGGAAGAACTTCCTCTGGGTTATCTTCTTCTTGCCTTCCTTTACTTCCGAGACCTGTTCGGTCGGGATGAGGACCTGGGCGATGGCTTCCTTCATATTATTCGACTCGGCGCGCTTCTCTATCGCGGATTTAACTTTCTCTTCCGCGCCTGTCTGGGTATGGATAACGTACCACTTCTTCGCCATCTTCACTTACAATCCTTGTTTCAATATCAAATGGATTATTTTCGAGAATGAAAAATCAAAGAACCCCAAGATCACGGTAAAGACCAATACGGAGACGATGACGATCCACGCCGAAGCTACCAGTTCCTGGCGGCTCGACCACGAGACCTTCTTCATCTCGGCCCTCACTTCGTTCAAAAATGTTTTTACGTTTTC
Organism: Candidatus Omnitrophota bacterium; assembly: GCA_028716565.1. Classification (NCBI taxonomy): domain Bacteria; kingdom Pseudomonadati; phylum Candidatus Omnitrophota; species Candidatus Omnitrophota bacterium. Next base: position 92,012 of record JAQUPL010000001.1, on the reverse strand, counting down.
TATCGCTTTCATCGCATTTTTTTCTGGCAGGCCAGGAGGGACTCGAACCCCCAACAGGCGGATTTGGAGTCCGCTGCTCTACCAATTAGAGCTACTGGCCTAAAATTAAATCCGCCTTCGCGGACTCAATTTCCGAAGGCGGTTTGGTCTTGCTATTTCTTTTCCTTGTGGACAGTATGCTTCTTACAGAACCTGCAGTATTTCTTAAGCTCTAATCGCTCAGTAACGTTCTTCTTATTCTTCGACGAAGAATAATTATGGTTCTTACAGGTCGTGCACTCAAAAATCACTTGCTCTTGCATAAGATTACGCTATAACCTCTGATACCGCGCCCGCGCCTACGGTGTGGCCGCCTTCGCGTATGGCGAAGCGCAAGCCCTTCTCTAAGGCTACGGGGATTATGAGTTCGACTTCGAATGATACGTTGTCTCCGGGCATGACCATCTCGACGCCCTTTGGAAGCGTGGAGACGCCGGTGACATCTGTGGTCCTAAAGTAGAACTGGGGCCTGTATCCGGTAAAGAACGGCGTGTGCCTGCCGCCCTCTTCCTTGGTCAGGATGTAGACCTGGGCTTTGAACTTGGTGTGCGGGGTGATAGAACCCGGCTTGGCCAATACCTGGCCGCGCTCCAGGTCTTTCTTTTCGATGCCCCTTAAGAGGACTCCCGCGTTATCTCCTGCCATGCCCTCATCGAGGAGTTTTCTGAACATCTCGATGCCGGTTACTACTGTCTTACGCGTATCCTTGCGCATACCTACGATCTCGACCTCGTCGTTTACCTTGACGACACCGCGCTCAATACGGCCTGTGCCGACGGTACCCCTACCTGTGATGGAGAATACGTCTTCGATGGCCATCAGGAAGGGTTTATCGGTCTCGCGTTTGGGGTCGGGGATGTAGGTGTCTAATGCTTTGACTAATTCAAAGATGGGTTTGCAGTTGGGGCAGTCGTCTTTGCCGCAGGCGCAGTTCATGGCGTTTAGGGCCGAGCCGCGGACTATCGGGGTCTTATCCCCGGGGAATTCATATTTGGTGAGGAGTTCTCTTACTTCGAGCTCGACTAAGTCCAGGAGCTCTTTATCGTCGACTACGTCGCATTTGTTCATGAATACCGCTATATAGGGGACGCCTACCTGGCGGGCCAGGAGTATATGTTCTCTTGTCTGGGGCATCGGGCCGTCTGGGGCCGATACGACAAGGATAGCTCCGTCCATCTGGGCGGCGCCGGTGATCATGTTCTTTATGTAGTCGGCATGGCCCGGGCAGTCGACGTGGGCGTAATGGCGCTTGTCGGACTGGTACTCTACGTGGGCGATGTTTATCGTGATGCCGCGCTCTTTCTCTTCAGGGGCGTTATCGATAGAGTCATAGGCGCGGACTTCTGCCATACCCTTCTTGTTCAAGCACAGGGTAATGGCGGCGGTCAATGTCGTCTTGCCGTGGTCGACATGGCCTATGGTACCTACGTTTACGTGGGTCTTATTGCGTAAAAATTTTTCCTTTGCCATTGGATTCCTCCTTTTAGGTTCCTCGCATACCTAAGCAATCTTTTTCACTGGAGCTGCTGATCGGGATCGAACCGATGACCCCGTCCTTACCAAGGACGTGCTCTACCAACTGAGCTACAGCAGCGCAAGCCTTCCGGCGTGCACTTCGGGTCGTTCTTTTGAGTTTTCAAGCATAAAAGCAAAAAACGCAAAAAATCCACCCCCCGGTAATTTATCGCTTTTACCGTAAAAACATGTGGATTTTTTGTTGAACTATACGCTTTTAGACGTAGGGCTAAAGTATAGCAGGATTTATTTTTTTGTCAAGAATTTTTTTACGCTATTTTTTATTTTCTCTTTTTTAATAACACTACTGCCGAAATCACCGCTATGGCTATGATAATTACCGTTACGACAGAGCCCAGCCGGCCTTTAAATATGGCGTTATATCCTACGGACAGATGGGCTCCCTCGTCCTCGGCCAAAAGGAGTTTCGAGAAACGGAATGCCTTGCCGACCTGGGGCACATCTATCTTTATCGGGAACACGCCTCTCTGGCTCGCCTTATCGAGCACCTCTCTCTCTACTCTCACCTGCTGTTGCGCCCTATCGAATGAATTCATATATTCAGCCTTCTCTTCTACCGAGCCCGAAACTTTAATATTACGGGCTCCTCTCCCTTCTCCCACCGTCGAACTTAACGAAAACAGCTCGATATCCTCCTCCGCCTTCTTTATGTCTCCTCCGAATCCGAAATAATTAAGGTCCTTCGGGAGAAATACCGACCAATAGGCGACGTTCGTCGGGATATCCGCCTTGGGGAGATCGAGCGATAACTTTCCGATGAATCCCAATTTGGCGCCTTTCTCGAGATATACTATCTCGACGGGTATCTGCGAAAGTCCCTCGCCCCTCAATTTAGATTTCTCCAGCGGGATGAGCACATGGCCTTCTTTATCCTTCGCCGGCTTAACGGGAACGCCGGACACGGAAGCGCTCCAAAGCGTAGCGTCAGCGGGCAATGTGAGCTTAAGGAATTGTTTTACGTTATTGCGCAGCTGGAAGACGGCCTTTGTAAGGCTCTTGCCTTCATCCGTGATCAGCGTCACGTAATTGGCCTGGTCTATTGCGGCGACTAGCACGGGGATCTCTTCATGCTTCGTGACCTCGACCTGGATGTCGTAATCATCATTCAAGTATTTGAACGCGAGAAGTATCGGGTTGGAGCTCCTGTCCCAGATTGACGGCGGAAGTTCTTTTACGTCTATGGCGGACGCCTTCTGGAGCTTATTCACCTTGAGCTCGACGTTGCTCATAGACGCGATGCCTATGAAACCGTTGTTCCTCTCGACTCCGAGCGGCCGTATCACCGGCAGCTGCGCCACTATCGAACCGTCCCCTATCGGCTTTTCACTGATGAATTCCATGTTAAAATTTCCTTTAACCCCATACTTCAGGTAGACATCGAGGAGCTGGCGTCCCGCTTCCTTTACAACCTTCCAGTCACGCAGGTCGCCTGCCCTTACTTCCAGGACGGTCACGTCCTCGGGTATCTCGACGCGCATAGCCGATATCTCCGCCTGGAGGATGGAATAACCTATTACCGTATTGCAACGAAGCACACCTTCACCGACCGAGAAGAAATTATTTACCGTAGAATAGACCTTGGGCTCCAATTTCACGCGCGCTATCGTTTCTTTAGGCAGGGCCTTTGTCCAGCGCACGAGGATATTATTCGTCATCGGCATTATCGCCCACGCGACGGTCTTGTCCTTCTCTTCCTTTGTCTCGGTCTTTATCGAAGGTTCGATGAACACGTCGGTCCGCGTCTCCGCTATCGTGAATTCGAACTCTGATACGGGGGCGGGCATCATCTCGACATTGAACTGGCCCGGGCCCCCTTCGCGTTCCCTGTTGACCTTAATAAGGTATTCGAGCTCTAGCCTGTATTTTCCGGGCTTATCCACGATAAGCATATATTTATTACCTTCGGCCATCACATACGACGCCCCGCGGTTTACACTCACTTCTATAAGGCCGACGCCATCCTTCCTTACTATAGGGATCTTTACCATCCCTTTTCCGAAGACCTCAAAGTTTATCTCGCCTTTTACATCGGCGATATCCTCTTCAAGGGAGGCGTTATATTTTGTCGAATAGACGGCGTATGTGGCGGATTGGGGTATATGGCCTGTCTCTGCAGACTTATATTTCTTCATATCCTCGCCGGCTGAGATCTCGTCCGTTTCCTTGTTGGCCCAGACGGCTTGATTCTGTAATTGTATATTTCTGGTGCTTATCTTGCCGCCGTATTTATCCTTTGCCCCGGCGAACGCCGCTGCCGCCGATACCAATAACGCTACACATAACGCCGCCGCAAATAAACGCCTCATTTTCATTCTCCTTTTTACCAGGTATACTTTGCCGTGTAGGTGACCCTGGCTTGCCCGTTCTTCGGGACCTTGACCACGTATTCTATAGTAGAAGCATCTTTCTTCTCGAAATTCATGGACGTAGCGGTTATCTCCCAGCCTGTGTATCTCCACAGCTTCTCCACCACCCTTACTTCCACGTCCTGTTCCTTGTGGTTGCGAAGGACTATTTCGAAGGATTCTCGGGCGGTGCGGTACTCGGTCTTGAAATCCTTGCGGGTCCTTTCGCCCACTACATCGAATGCATTCCCTATATATAGGCGTATCTTCTCGTCCTTCGGTGTGTGCTCTATGGCGTCTTCACCGATGAACTGCAGGGATCCGTCGGTATCTTTCTTGTAGACCTTTACCTTGCCCTGTGGAAGCGGCATGCCGAGGTTGTTGGCTTTGCTGTTGACCACTTCCAGCTCTACCCTGGTATTCTCCTTCAGCGTCTCATCCCTGTCCGAATAATACCACCAGCTGTTGTTCCCCTTCGAAGGGTCGAATATCAGCTCTTTCTTTACCGAAACGCCGGACGAATTTATCAACGATATCTGCTTGTTCTGATTGTTCTTTATCGTGGCGGGGCGTTGCAAGGTATACATATGATATTCAAAGAACGATTTCTCCTCGAACTGCGGGACCCTTGACGCCTTAGCTTCCATCAGCATCATCTTGTCGGCGCGGAGGCCGCCTGTCGCGTATGCGCGTTTTATTTCACCGGCTATCAATTTTATCTTCGCATCTTTATATGTAGTACCGCAATTATTAGTAATGCTGACCCAACCGTCGAGGTCCAGGCTCTTGTCGTCCTTGTCGAGGACCGTAACGTATTCGCAGTTCCAGTTGACGCCGTTGGTAAGATAAGATACCTCGGTGAGGTGCTTCATCTTCTTGTCGCTGTCGATCAGCCATATGAGCGTCGGCTTCGTGATAAGGCCTTCGGGAAGTTTATCGAAAGAGATCTGTTTGATGTTATCCGGGCGCGCGACCATAGCAAGGCCGTCTTTCGTCTGGATGACCAGCTGGCTGTCATCGTAGCTTAACAGCGTGCCTTCGTAGACATCCCCTTCTTTTGTCACGACCTTAATCGGCTTGTCTATGTATTTAAAGAGGAGCTTGCCGGCGTTGACCAGGTCGTATTCGTAATTCTGTTCGAGAATGCCGCATGAGGCCGGGGCCGAGAGCGAGGTAAAATGCACTGACGTGGGCTCTATGAGCGCGGCCACATCTTTGAACTCTATCCTGTTTATGCCTTTATCGAGGTCGAAATAGCGCTGGTCCTTGACCAACGCGAAGTTCTGGTTATAGATGGTGACTTCTACGGATTCCTGGGCAAAGACTGAGGAAGCGAACAACAGCGAAAGTACGGCTAAAGCAAACTTTTTCATTTGGAACCTCCTTTTACCCAATTAGACAAGGAAGGCGATAAAAAGTTCCCGGAAAATCCGTTTCGCAGGTTACGCCTTGGCGATCGTCCAGATGCCGATTATCACAAACCCGATACCGGCGATCCAGGAGAGATGCTTCGGCTCCACGTACTTCCCCAAGGTATTCCCCACCAATACGGCGATCCCGGACGCTAATACAAGGGCGGATGCCGAAGCCAAAAACACCAATAATCTTGAATTTTGCCCGTTTGTCGAAAAGAGTAACGTCGCAAGCTGCGTCTTATCACCGAGCTCTGCGAGCAACACCGTCGTAAATATCGTAAAAAATATCCTTGGGTCCATCTTATGGCCTCCTTGGTATATTTTATGATTAGCTACGTCTATATGCGGGATCATGGAGCGGGCGAGGAGAATCGAACTCCCGTGAACAGCTTGGAAGGCTGCCGTTCTACCATTGAACTACGCCCGCAACGATTTCGGACACTGCTTGCAATCGTTTCGGCGTACGGCAATCGCCGAAATCGTTGTAAGGGGAGAAAAGTAGTTTCTCCCCTTACTATTCCCCTCTTCCTAAGAGGAAAAAACGTTTACAGCAAAATGGTGGGCAGAGGAGGACTTGAACCTCCGAAGGCATAGCCATCAGATTTACAGTCTGACCCCTTTGACCGCTCGGGAATCTGCCCGTCGTTCACCAATAAATCTAAATGCGGGGTTCACTCCCAAGGGAAAACCCAGGTTTTCCCTTGTTCCCCTTTCCTAGAGACGCAGGGGACGATCTCCCCTGCAACCCCTTTTGCTCTTCGAGCATTATTATCAATGGAGCTGGCGAAGGGATTTGAACCCCCGACCCGCGGTTTACAAAACCGCCGCTCTACCAACTGAGCTACGCCAGCAACGAACTCGGAAATTGTTCGGCAATCATCTCGGTCAGTTCAACCGTTAGCCTGAATTAAACTGTTTTGGTTTAGGGTCTGCCGCCGAGTTCGTTGTAAGGGGAGAAACGTAGTTTCTCCCCTTACAGACCCCTCTTCCTAAGAGGAAGCTAGCTTCTTAACTGCCTCCGGTATCTTATTCAACAAATCCGAGGCGAGCATGCTGACCTCGCCTTTATCTTTTGCCGCCAGGTCTCCCGCGAGCCCGTGCAGGTATACGCCGAGCTTCGCCGCGTCAAAAGGCCTTATGCCCTGCCCGATGAACGATGCGATCATACCGGTAAGTACATCGCCTGTACCGCCCTTGGCCATGCCGGGATTTCCCGTGAAATTGACATATCTCCTTCCGCCCGGAGCGGCCACGACCGTTCGGTGGCCCTTCAAAACGCAGACCACATTATACTTATTCGCGAACTCTTTTGCAACTTTTTCTTTGGCCGCCGAGACCGTTTTCACGGTCAAACCGGCCAGCCTCGACATCTCACCGGGATGGGGCGTGACAACAACAGGCGCTTTGGCGCGCTTGAGCAGCTCCACCCTGCCCTCAAGCGCGTTTAAACCGTCCGCATCGAGGACTACCGGTCCTTTTAAGGCGATGATAACCTTCCTTACAAGCCGCTGCGCGCCCGGGTTACGCGACAAACCTGGGCCTATAGCCAGGCAATCGGCCTTATCGGCAAATTTCATGATCCCCGCATAGGCCTTTTCGCTTAATGTACCGCCGCGTGTCTCCGGCAGGGGCTTAGTCATTACCTCGGTGAGCTTCCTTGCCATGATAGGATTGAGGCTTTTCGCTATCCCCAGCGTCACAAGCCCGCTTCCGGAAAGCAGCGCCGCCCGGGAGCAGAGGGCGGCCGCGCCTGTAAATCCGGGCGAGCCGGCCAGGACAAAGACGTGGCCATAGTCGCCTTTGTTTGAATCGGCTTTTCTTTTCGGGATCTTCATCATTTTAATAATATGCAGTTGCCGACCGCGTAATTTTTGGTATGCGAAAGGCTGACGACGGCCTTCTTGACCCCGCGCTTTGTCATTAGCCTTTTTGCGGTGCCTTTGAGGACTATCAGGGGTTTTCCGTGCTTATCGTTTATTATTTCCACGTCTGTCCAGGCGATGGGGTTATTCCCGTCGCCTCCGAAGGCCTTGTATACGGCCTCTTTCGCGGCGAACCGTGCCGCAAGATGCTGCTCGGGTGAGACTCTTCTCCTGCAGTAGGCAAGCTCACGCTTAGTAAATATCTTGTCGAGGAACCGGGCCCCGAATTTTTTGGCGGCGGCTTTTATCCTCTTGACTTCGACTATGTCTACCCCGAACCCTTCTATCATCTTATCAGCGCGATGATTGCGCTATAAGCGCAATCATCTCCTTTACTGCCTTATCGAGCCCGGTGAAGACGGCACGCGAGATTACCGAGTGGCCGATATTAAGCTCCTCTATCCCTTTTATGCGCGCGACATCGCGGACGTTATTGTAATCGAGCCCGTGTCCCGCGTTAACCCTGAGCCCGATATCTTTCGCGTATTTTGTCGCCTCAAGAAGTTTCTTTAATTGCTCTTTACGTCCGCGCGCGTCTTTCGCGTTCGAATATTCGCCGGTATGGAGCTCGATAAATGCACAACCCGTACCATGCGCCGCTTTTATCTGCTTATATACGGGATCGATAAACAGGCTCACCGCTATCCCGCGGCTTTGAAGTTTATCTACTGCGGAAGCGACGCGCCTGGCGTGTTTTACGCAATCAAGCCCGCCTTCGGTCGTGACCTCCAGCCGCCTTTCAGGGACGAGAGTCGCCTGGTCCGGCATCAGGTCCAACGCGGCTTTTACGATCCCGCTCGCGATAGACATCTCCATATTGAGCCATGTCCTCACCGTCTTCCTCAATATATAGAGGTCACTGTCCTGCATATGCCGCCTGTCTTCCCTTAAATGCGCGACGATGGAATCGCAGCCGGCGGCCTCGCATACGCGCGCGGCCAGGACAGGATCGGGCTCGATGCCTCCTCTTGCCTGCCTTAAAGTAGCGACGTGGTCAATGTTAACGCCTAATTTAGACATATTCTTGGATGATTATTTCTGCGGGATCACTGTGGGGGTTTCGTTGTGCGCTACCTTCTCGGCCTTATAGCCCGGGGTATTCTTCAATTCCTGGCGGGCGTAAGACCAGACTATGATCGCCAATATTAGGGCAACCAGTTTAAGCCAGAAATTTTTCGATAACCAATCGTTCATGTCTTCTTCCTGAAAAAACGGTCCATGGACAACTTCACGTGCGATCTCTTCTCTTTCTTGGGCCTGTAGAGCAGGGAACGCAGATGGTTTATGAGGCGGTCCCTGTCCAGGTCGCGCGTGAGCTTTCCTGCGTTCGCGATAGATATTATCCCTGTCTCTTCGGAGACGAGCACGCATACCGAATCCGTCTCCTCTGTCAACCCTATTGCGGCCCTGTGCCTTGTGCCGAGCAGCTTGCTTATATCCGGGCTCTGCGAGAGCGGGAATAGGCAGCCGGCAGCCACTACCCTGTCCCCGTGGACGATCACCCCTCCGTCGTGCAGGGGCGTATTAGGCATAAATATCGTGTTCAACAGCTCGCTCGTGATCACGCTGTCTAGCTGGACGCCGCTCTCGGTATATGGTTCGAGGTTCACTTCCCTTTGTATCGCGATTATCGCCCCTATCTTTTTCCTGGCGAGTATCGATACTGATTTCGCGATTTCATCTATGGTCCGCTCTTCGGTTATTATGTTCCCGAATACTTTCTCCCTGCCTATCCTGGCGAGACCGCTCCTCATCTCAGGCTGGAAGACGACCAGGAAAGCAATGACCGAAAGGGCGAAGAGTTTAGTAAATATCCAGTTTATGACGTCGAAACGGAGCTGCTGCGTAAGGAAGAATATGACTGCGATGATTATTATGCCCCTCAATACCTGGACGGCGCGCGTGCCCTTTAAGAATTCGAGCAGCTTATAGATCATATACCAGATTATCCCGACCTCTATAAGCGGTTTCCAGACTTTTATGATGAGCTCGGTGGGCGTCTTCGCTTGCGATAGATCGAAAATTTCTTCAAACATTTGAGATAGCTTCCGTTATTTGCGCGACCTGCCGCATCTCTTTCACGTCATGGACCCTTACTATATCCGCGCCGGCATTTATGGCCAAAGCCACCGCCGCCGCGGTACCGAATGCCCTGCCCCGCTCCGGCGGGACCTTGCCGCCTGTCCCGGCGCCGGACACCTTCCCTATGAAAGCCTTACGCGACGGCCCGACCATGACCGGGTAACCAAGAGACCTCAATTCGCCCAGTTTATTCAATATTATCAGGTTATGCTCAAGCGTCTTGCCGAAGCCTATGCCCGGGTCGACGACGATCCTGTCCCCGGATACGCCCGCCTCCTCCGCTACTGCGGCGCTTTTGCGCAGGCTGTCCGCTATCTCCGACATCAGGTCTTTATAACGCGGGTCCTTCTGCATCGTCCGAGGCGAGCCCTTCATGTGCATCAGGACTAACGCGGCCTTATACCTGACGGCAAGTTTTGCTATTCGCCGGTCTCTTCTTAACCCGGTGACGTCATTTATCATCGCCGCGCCGGCATCCAGCGCTTTTTCCGCGACTTCAGATTTTGAGGTATCGACCGAAACAGGTGTCCGAAGCCGCTTTGCCAGGGCCTTGATCACAGGGATGACGCGCCTGCATTCTTCCCTGACCGGGACCGGCTTGGCTCCGGGCCGTGTCGATTCCCCTCCGATATCTATTATGTCGGCGCCGTCCGATTCCATCTTCAGGCCGCGGCCGACCGCGTATTCCCTGTCAAAAAACATCCCGCCGTCAGAGAACGAATCGGGCGTTACGTTCAATACGCCCATTATATGAGCGCGCTTCCCCAGGTTCAACTTATATCTGCCGGCGCGCAGCACAATATCTTTCCTGCAATAACCCGCCTCAAGAGCCCGTATCTTTTGCGCCAGCGCGGAAAGCCCGAACGGCTGTTTTTCAAGTTTCTCGCAGACCTCGCTTATCTGCGCTATAGTGCCGATCAGTATCCCCTCGGAATCCTTGTTCCTTCTTATGAAGGCATCCCAAGAGACGGCGCAGTCGCCTCCGGCCGAGAGCATCTCCTGCTTGAGGATATTCAGCGCCACTGAATCGATCCCGCCGATCTTTATTATCCTCGTGACCGCTTTGGGCGCCATTATCGCGACGCCGCCCTTATGGACATTGAGCGCGGCAAGTTCCTCCTCCGCCTCCTCCAGGTCTTTTATTTCAATGACGCGGAGGTCCATATTAAATCCCCAGGAGTTCTTTTACTTCCTTGACGTCGAGGACCTCTTTATCCAACAGCTTCGTCGCCAGCGCGGTCAGCTTGTCCTTGTTATCAATGAGAGTCTGTTTCGCGCGGATGTAGCATTCATCGACGATACGCTTCACTTCCTCGTCTATGATCAATGCGGTCTGGTCGCTGTAATTTTTTTCCTCATAGATATCCCTTCCCAGGAAAATCTGGTCCGGCCTATACCCGAGAGTAAGATTTCCAAGCTTGTCGCTCATCCCGAATTCAGTCACCATGCGCCTCGCTATTTTGGTCGCAACTTTGATATCGCTCCTGGCGCCCGTAGTCACATCGTTGAACATGATCTCCTCGGATGCGCGGCCGCCTAACGACACGGTTATCTCGGCAAAAAGATCGTTCTTGGATTTATAATACCTGTCCTCGGACGGGGCGGTGAGCGTATACCCGCCTGCCATGCCCCTCGGAAGTATAGTCACCTTATGTAACGGTTCGGCCTTCGCGATCAGGAGTGAAAGAAGGGCATGTCCGGATTCGTGGTAGGCGGTTATCTCCTTCTCGTGCGCCGACATTACGCGGCTCTTTCTCGCCGGCCCGGCAATGACCCTCTCTATCGATTCGCCCAACTCCTCCATCGTAACGGCATCTTTATTCCTGCGTGAAGCGAGCAATGCCGCCTCATTTACGAGATTGGCCAGGTCCGCCCCGGAAAATCCTACGGTCCTTTGCGCCACCAGTTTCAGGTCTACTTCGGGCGCCAGTTTCACGTTCTTCGCGTGGACTTTAAGTATCGCTTCTCTTCCTATGATGTCGGGCTCTGTAACGTAAATTACCCTGTCGAACCTACCCGGACGTAGGAGAGCGCTGTCAAGGACATCCGGCCTGTTGGTCGCGGCGATGACTATGACGCCTTCCTGGGTGCCGAAACCGTCCATCTCGACGAGAAGGGCGTTCAACGTCTGTTCGCGCTCGTCATTGCCGCCTCCGACTCCTGCGAACCGCTGTCTTCCGACCGCGTCGATCTCATCGACGAAAATTATGCATCCCTTGCCGCCTAACTTCGCGGCGCGTTTTGCCTCCTCAAAGAGGTCGCGCACCCTCGATGCGCCGACTCCGACGAACATCTCGACAAAATCCGATCCGCTTATGGAGAAGAACGGGACATCGGCCTCTCCTGCGACCGCCTTGGCGAGGAGCGTCTTCCCGGTTCCCGGCGGGCCGATAAGCAAGACGCCCTTCGGTATTTTTCCGCCGAGGCGCGTGAATTTGCGCGGGTCCTTCAAAAATTCTATTACCTCCTGGAGCTCTTCCTTCGCTTCATCTACGCCCGCGACATCCTGGAACGTGATCTTCACCGCCCCGCCGGCAAACTGCCGCGCGCGGCTCTTTCCGAAGGACCATATCCTGCCGCCGGCAGCCTGAGCGTTCCTGGAAAGGTACAGCCAGAACCCTATGAGCAGCAGGACAGGCACGAAGGTCCAGAAGAAATTCGCCAAGAATGCGTTGTTTACGCTTACCTTAAAATCGGTATTCTGCGTCAAGAGAGTATTGAGTTCGGGATAGAAATCCGGGACGAAGACCTTATAGGGTTTTTCACCGACAAGTTTCCCGGTAATGGAATAGTCTTTCTTTACGGCGGTCGCGACTTTTTTGGCGACGAGTAATTTGGTGAAGTCGGAGAGGCTTATCTCCTCGGACTGCTGCTGCAGGTTCATCGGCTCGCGGAAGACATACATCAAAATCACAACGAACAGCAAGGCCATAACCAGCCGTTGTGTTATGAAAAATACCTGATTGTTCTTTTTTTTCTTCTTATTTCCGTTTGCCATCGGGGATCTTCCTTTAGAGGTTTTGATTATAACAGAAAGCCGCCGTAAAAGGCAAGAGAATTAGGCCGTCTTGTATGAGATCTTGAGGACGCGTTCCGTGCCGTTATCGATCTTCACCGCGTCGGAAAGCCGCAGGCCGCAAACCCAGATTATATCCCTGCCGGAGACGAGCAAAGGCACCCTTTCCCTTTTGCCGCGGGGGACTTTCAGGTCCATGAAAAAATCCTGCAATTTCTTCTCCTTAGCCATCCCGAGCGGCCTGAACCTGTCACCCTTCTCCCAGGTCCTTACATAGAGGGGCCCTTTTATCTTCGCAAAATCGACATATTCGGCGGACTTCGATCCGCCCAGCTTCACATTTGATCCCGAGAACTTCGTAGCGAAGGTCAATTTCAGCCCGGGGATAAACGTCGATCCTGGCACGGATATCCGTTTCAACACCTTGGGGAAAACAGCCCCGGCTTCCGTTTTGCCGAATATCAGGGCATCTTTTTTCCTCACGACCCTCATCTTTCCGGGAAGGTCAATAGCGCCTTTTCCCGTTTTTATGAGGTCCTCTATATCCTCGATATGTGAATAATCTATGCCGCGCAGGTCCCCTTTTGATATCTCTATGGCCTTCCGCAGGATGCCGCGGCGTATGCCTGCCTGCTTGCCTTTTAATCTCCGCAGGTCCACTGCCGCGGAACCGCCCTTAGCCTTGAGGCATCCCTTGCACGACCTGTCTACGGCGTCAGAGAGGGCCTCGTAGTCATAGCTGAAATTCTGCGCGCTCCTGGCAAGGACCTCTTTGATGTTCGGGTTATATTTCTTGAGGACGGCGATCAGTTCATGCCTGATCCTGTTCCGCAGGAACTTACGCATAAAATTAGTGGCATCCAGGCGCGGTTTTACGCCCTTCCCCTTCAGATATTCCTCGACCTCTTTTCTCCAGGCCTCTATAAGCGGCCGCACTATTAATACGCCGTCGAGGGGACGCTTCGGCGGTATGCCGCGCAGGCCTCCCAAACCGGAGCCGCGGATAAGCCTCATCAGGACGGTCTCGGCCTGGTCGTCCATGGTATGGCCGAGCGCGATCTTTTTCGCGCCGGAGTCCTTTGCGGCTTTGAGCAAAAATCCGTATCTCTTCTCGCGCGCCGCCTCCTCAAGCGAAAGCCCGCTCTCTTTGGCGTACGCGGGGACATCGATCCGCTCAAAAATAAGGGGGATGCCAAGCCTCCTGGAAAGCGACGATACGTATTCGCGGTCCTTCTTCGTCTCCCCGGCCGCGCGAAACATGTGGTCGAGATGGGCTATGCGGAGCCTAAGGCCGTACTCGCGTTTCAAACCGTTGAGCGCGAGCAGGAGCGCGGTAGAGTCCGGGCCTCCGGAAACGGCCACTACCACCCTGTCGCCTTTCTCTATTAACCCGTATTTTTTAATCGTCTTTTCTATCGTATTGATGAGCATGCGATCATTCGTAGAGTATATCGTCAAAATAAAAAGTTACGGCCCCTTTATTTAACTTGCTGTCCGCCGTCCAGCAAAAACCCCCCGAGACATTGGAGAGGTCCCTGCCTGAAAGGTCTATAGTATACTGCTTCCATCCAGAAGAGAGCTTAGTGCCTTTCAGTTCTTTGACGAACGAGTCGGGGACTTGTCCTTTTATGCCTCCGGCTATGATATTTATGACCTCTTTGCCCGTTTCTCCCTTCGCCCAAAAAGTAAGTTTTTTGTGGCCGGTGAGATCGAGGCCGCTCTTGGTACCCCAATTGTTCGCCGGATACTGCCAATAAACGCCGGCCCAACCGTTCTTGGCGTCTTTGGAAATATCATATGTCCATTTCATGCAATATTTTCCCTTCTTCGGCTTTTCGGCGCACTTGGGCTCGACTTTTATCGCGCCCACATCGCCCATCCATCCGCTCGGGACAAAGATGCCTTTCCCTTCATCATATACCGCGACCTTCTGGACGGTCTTTACCGAGCCGGAGCCCGGACGCTTCAGGATCTGGGCATGGCCCAAGACGCCTAAGAAAGAAAACGCCAAAACAAACACGACCAGCTTTTTCATCGATTTCCCTCCTCAATAACAAGAAACAACCCTTGATTACAACGGGTTGTTCTCGAATGGCGGCATATCCATATGCCTTTTCCTCTGTTTTCCGCGAAATAGGATGGTGGCGGCGATCCGGATCGAACGGATGACATAGCGGGTATGAGCCGCTCGCTCTAACCATCTGAGCTACGCCGCCAAATTTTTTGGTTTAGGTTTCCTATGTTATCACAAAAACGTCAAAAATCAACAGTTTCCTGCGCCGCCACGGCGGCATTTGCGGGCAAGAGGTCGCAGAAATAATAGCGGTTGTCCCTGAGTACGATCTCGCCTTTTACGAACGGTATCTCATGGCGGAATACCGGGCCCGCGTATACGAATGAATGGAATTCGCCGTTCTCTCCGCATGGGTCGACGCCGGCAGGCAGGTCGGCCAGAAAAGACCCGTCGAACTCCCTGCCTATAAAATCCTTGGAAAGGAGCGTCGAGTCGACGCATACGATGACCGACTTAAATCCCAAATCGATGAACTTGCGGGCCAATTGGCCGCTGTCGCGCTTCCATAGCGGATAGATGCCCTTCATCCCGATGCGCGCGAGGTTGTCATCTTTGTATTTTCTCACATCCTCCAGCCAGATATCTCCCGCTCCGGCCAAAAGGATCCCTTCGGCAAAATACCGCCTCATTATCTCGCCGATCTTCGACTCGTTCTCTTCGATGGAGGCACCCTTCGACATCAACGCCTTTTCAAGTTTTATGCCGAGCGACGCCGCCTGCGCCTCAAGCAGCGCAGTCCTTACGCCATGCATGCTTACCCTGTCATAATCCTTCGTGACCGTCGTAAGCAATGCGGCAATATCATATTTACCCGTCTCTTTCAGTTCATGGAGCGCTAGCGCGCTGTCCTTGCCGCCGCTCCAGGAAAAGATCACTTTCTCTTTCATCAGCGTCTCCATAAAGTTTCGTTCATGCTTCCCGTCCGGTAACCCAATATGTCCACGGTGACATATTTAAAACCCAGTTTTTGAAGGTTTTTTCCAACCCCGGAAGCCGCTTCCCCTTTGAAGAACTTCCGTATCTCGCGCGGAGCCACTTCGATCCTCGCGATATCACCATGGCAGCGGACGCGCACTTGGCTGAAACTGTAATTATTCCGCAAGATATCCTCTGCTTTTTCTATCATCTCCAATTTCCGCCTGGTTATCGTATCATGATAAGGTATGCGCGACGCGAGGCAGGCATAAGACGGCTTATCCCATGTCGGCAGCCCCAGCTTTTTCGACAGCCTGCGTATATCGTCCTTGGTCAGTCGCGCCTCTTTTAACGGGCTGGCTACGCCGCTCTCTTTTGCGGCGCGGCTGCCCGGCCTGAAATCTTTCCTGTCGTCATAATTGGAGGCATCGGCGATATGCCTGAACCCTTCGCGCCGGGCGACCTTCCCGATCTCTTTAAAGAGCTCTTTTTTGCAGTAATAACATCTCTGAGGAGGATTCTTCCTGAACCTGGGATCGTTGAACTCTCCGGTCCTTATCACCACCTGCCTGACGCCTATTTTTTTCGCGAGCCTCTTGGCATCCCTGAGTTCCGAAGACGGGTAGGTCTCGGATGTCGCGGTGATAGCTAGGACGTTATTTCTGCCTAGAGTATCTTTAGCTACTTTGAGCAGGAACGTCGAATCCACCCCGCCGGAAAAAGCGATCACCACCTTGCCCAGCCTCATTAAGATCTTTTTTAATCTATCCATCCGCCGCCTAATATCTTTTCGCCTTCATAAAATACGAATGCCTGGCCCGGGGTTATCGCGTACTGCGGCTCATCGAATACGGCTTTCATTTTTTTGCCGGAGACCGGTATGACCTCGCAGGCGGCCTTAGGGTGGTTATACCTTATCTTCGCCTCAGCGCGGATGCCGGAATCCGGTCCTTCTACAGCCATCCATGAGATTCCTCTCGCCGTCAATTCCCTGCCCTTCGCCTCTCCGGCGTCGCCCAATACGATCTCATTCTTTGCTGCGTCGATCTTTACGACATATACCGGCTTACCGGCCGCGACGCCCAGGCCTTCCCTTTGCCCTATCGTATAGAACGCAATGCCCTTATGCTCGCCCAAAACCTTTCCTCCGGTATCGACTATCCTGCCGGGTTTCACTCTCTTTATCTTGTCCTTTATAAAATCGCGATAATCGCCTTTTATCACAAAACAGATATCCTGGCTCTCGGGCTTATCATGGACCTTCAGGCCGTTCGACCTGGCAATCTCCCTGACCTCTTTCTTCGATAACCCGCCGAGCGGAAAGAGCGTATGTTCAAGCTGCTCCTGGGACAGGTCGAAGAGAAAATACGACTGGTCCTTAGTCTTGTCCGCGGCCTCGTTTATGTAATACCGGCCGTTGCTCTCGCCGCGGCCGAGCCTCGCGTAATGGCCGGTCGCGACATGCTCCGCGCCGAGGACCTTCGCCCTCTCCATTAGCTTGCCGAACTTCATCCTGCTGTTGCAGACGACGCAGGGATTAGGCGTCCGCCCTTTCTCATACTCGGAGCAGAAATACTTAATGACGGAATCGCTGAAATCCTTCTCGAGGTTCATTACGTAATGCGGGATATCGAGGAGCGAGGCGACCTTCCTGGCGTCCTCTATCGCCTCTAGCGAGCAGCAGCTCTTCCCTCCGTGTTTTCCGCAGAGGTCCTTCGACCAGAGCTGCATGGTGATACCGATGACCTCGTAACCCTCTTTTTTCAATAAAAAAGCGGCGACCGATGAATCGACGCCGCCGCTCATAGCGACAACGGCTTTTTTCACTTATTCTTCCGTTCCCTCTTACACGCTACCAGTAATGCCGCCGCCAGGATCGCTACTATGATACCGATGCCGGCCAGGTTGAGTTTACGCGACTTCGCCCGGAGGGTAAATTCCTTGAGGAGGAAATCGTCGTTCTTGAATTCCCATTTCGCCGAATTCAAAGTCATCTTACCGGCATTGGCCTCGATCATCCGCCCGGGCATGACGACCGATATATCGAACGAATAGCCCATGAATATCGGCCAGCCGTACACACCGAAAGCGTCGTCGTAATTCGCCTCATTCATCGCGGTCCCGTAATCCGAAAGCTGTTTGTCGATGCTCGCGTGCACCGCCATCAATTTTTCCAAGATGGCTTCCTTGCCGGACGCCTTATCCGCGGATATTATGTAACCGGCGAAGATCGCGGAGAACCCCTCGGCGGTGAATTTCTTCTCGAACTCATCCATCTTCGCCTTGAACTGCACATTTTTCTCATCAAACGCCTGCCGGCCGGCGCTGGTAAATTCCGCGGTCATATAATCAAAATACGGACGATATACGGCTTCCAGCAGCTCCCTGGCTTTCTCCTTTTTTATCGCCTTCGGGAAAGCCCGCGCCACTTCCGTGGCGGCCGTCTCTATGGAGTGTTCATACCAGCTATCGCATAATTTCCTGATCCTGGCGCTGTCGGTGCAGTCCTTATACGTCTCCCCGTATTCGTAAGTCGTAAATAATATGCCCCTGTTGATCTTGAGGGAGAATTTATTGGCCGAAACATCGCCGGGCTTCGCGCCTTTCCTGTAATAGTCCGGCGCCAGCTTATTCAGGTCGGTAAATACCTGCTTTGCCTCGTAGATATGCTGGGGCGGGGAATCTTTTACATACTGGTTGAGCCTCCATTCGCCGCCCGGAGGCAGGAGATAATTCTTGAGCACTTCCTCTTTCTCGGACGCGCCGTCAGCGGAATAGGCGGTTATGCGGAAACCCGAACCGTCGTCGTTTATCTTCGTCGTAGCGGCCATATTTATGAAACAACCGCTGGCGCAAAGAGCGACGAGCGGCAAGAGCGCTAAAAAGAGGGACTTCTTCATTTATTTTTTCTTAAGGAACTTGTCTATCGCCGCGGCGGCTTTCTTGCCCGCGCCCATAGCAGCGATGACCGTGCCTTCCCCGGTAGTGATATCTCCGCCGGCGAATATACCTTTTATCGAGGTCATGCAGTTTTCGTCTATCTTAAGCTCGCCGGATTTTTCGTCGACCGCGAGTTCTTTTGTCGTATGCGCTATCAGGGGGTTCGGCCCCTGCCCGACCGCGATTATCACTGTATCGACCGGCATCTCATATTCGGAACCCTTTATCGGGACCGGACGCCTCCTGCCGCTCGCGTCCGGTTCGCCAAGCTCCATCTTCAGGCAGGTCATGCTCTTTACCTCGCCCTTTTCATTCCCCTCTATTTTGATAGGAGCCGTAAGGAACCGGAATTCTATACGTTCTTCTTTCGCGTGCTCGAGTTCCGCGCGCCTTGCCGGGGCCTCGGCCTCGCTCCTCCTGTATACTATTATCGCGTCCTTGGCGCCCAGGCGCTTGGCCACTCGCACGCAGTCCATGGCTGTGTTACCCGCGCCGACTACAGCCACGCGTTCGCCGATCTTCACCGGCGTCTTATATTTCGGGAACTCATACGCGTGCATAAGGTTGACCCGCGTCAGGAACTCGTTGGCGGAATAGACGCCGTTTAAGTTCTCGCCCGGGATGCCCAGGAAATACGGCAGCCCGGCGCC
Source organism: Candidatus Omnitrophota bacterium (assembly GCA_028716565.1). Classification (NCBI taxonomy): domain Bacteria; kingdom Pseudomonadati; phylum Candidatus Omnitrophota; species Candidatus Omnitrophota bacterium. The sequence goes on along the minus strand of JAQUPL010000001.1, from coordinate 73,078 downwards.
TGTCCCGAGGAATATCGCCTTGTATCCGTCCTTGAAAAGGTCGGCTATCGAGAATGTCCTGCCGATAAGGATGTTATATTTTATCTCCACGCCGAGCGACTTTATATATTCGGTCTCGCGGTCGAGGATCGCCTTGGGAAGCCTGAACTCGGGAATGCCGTATCTTAAGACGCCGCCGCTCGCGCTCAACGATTCGAAGAGTGTTACCTTATAACCGTACCTGGCGAGGTCTGCGGCAGCTGTCAACCCGGCCGGCCCGGCGCCGACCACGGCGACTTTGATATCCTTCTTCTCTTTTATGACAGGCGGTTCTTTCGATCCCGGGTGCTCCGCTTCCCGGTCGGCAACGAACCTCTCCAGCGCGCCGATAGCGACCGGTTGGCCCTTAGCGATCAAAGTGCATAACGCCTCGCACTGTGTCTCCTGCGGGCAGACGCGCCCGCAGATGGCCGGGAGATTATTCTTCTCTTTTATCTTTTGTATCGCGCCTTTATAATCTTTCTTCGCGACGAGTTTTATGAATTCAGGTATGTCTATCTCGACCGGGCAGCCGTTGCAGCAGGGCTTTTTCTTGCACGCTATGCAGCGCTGCGCCTCGAGCACCGCCTGCTCTTCGGTGAAACCCAATGATACTTCCTTGAAATCCTTGTTCCTCTCCTCCGGATTGCGGGCCGGTATCTCTTGCCTGGGTGTCTTATTGATAGCCATTATACCTCGAGCGCTCTCCTTTCTTCGTCCAGGAACCTCTTGTTCCTCGCCATGAGTTCGTCAAAATCCACTTTATATCCGTCAAATTCCGGGCCGTCGACGCACGAGAACTTCGTCTTGCCCTCTATGGTGCAGCGGCAGCTCCCGCACATCCCTGTCGCGTCCAAAAGTATCGCGTTCAGGCTCACTATCGCGGGGATATTATGCGGCTTCGCGGTCATGGTGACCGCTTTCATCATCGGTATCGGGCCGCAGCAGATGACGCGGTCGACCTTCTGTTCCGAGATGACCTTTTTAAGGGCGTCGGTCACGAAACCCTTGATGCCGTAGCTTCCGTCGTCTGTGGTGATAAGCACCTCGTCGGCGATCGGCTTGAATTCATCCTCGAGTATTATAAGACTCTTGTTGCGGGCGCCGATTATGGTGATGACCTTATTGCCTTTTTCTTTCAGGGCCTTTGCCGCGGTATATAATTCCGCAGCGCCGACGCCGCCGCCGATTATCACCACGGTCCCGAACTTTTCGATCTCCGTGGGGTTGCCCAGCGGCCCCAATATATCCCTTATCTGGTCCCCCGCCTTTAACGCGCAGAGGTCTTTCGTCGACCTGCCGAGCTGCTGTATGATGAGCGTCACGGTCCCGCGCGCCTTGTCAGCGTCGCATATCGTAAGCGGTATCCTCTCGGCGAACTCATCGAGCCGGACGACCACGAACTGCCCGGGCTTCGCCTCGCGCACTACCATCGGCGCTTCGACTTTCATTAAAGTTATCGTATCCGCAAGTTGCTTCTTCTCCGCTATCTTATGCATGCTATCACTCCGGTTGTTGGGACTGCCCTTTTCATTTGCCTCTCCTCTTGGTTTTTATCTTTTTAAGCTCCGATTCATTCATCGTAAAGCTGTGCTCTTCGGTCGGGAACTTGCCTATCTCAACTTCATCTTTATATCTCTTGAACGCATTCAGAAGTAACGGCCAAAGGTCGGCGTATTTCTTGACGAACTTCGGCGTGAAGCGGTCGAATAATCCTATCATATCGTTCGTGACGAGCGCCTGGCCGTCGCAATACGCGCCCGCGCCTATCCCTATAGCGGGAACCTCAAGTTTTTCCGTTATCAATTTCGCGAGCTTGTCCGGGACGCACTCGAGGATCATCGCGAAGCAGCCGGCTTTTTCCAGCGCAAGCGCGGAATCCAGGAGTTTTTGCGCGCTCGCGGCATCCTTGCCCTGTACCTTGAACCCGCCGAGTTGCGTAGCGGTCTGAGGCGTTAGTCCTATGTGTCCCAGGACCGGAATTCCTGCCTTTACCAATGCTTTTACGACACCCGTCATCTCGGTGCCGCCCTCGATCTTTACGGCACCGCAGCCGCCCTCTTTTATGAACCTGCCTGCATTTCTTACGGTCTCTTTCTCGCCTATGTTATATGTCATAAAAGGCATATCGCCTATCATAAGCCCGTATCTGACGCCGCGCTTTACGGCTTTGGCGTGATGGATCATCTCATCCATAGTTATGGGGACGGTCGACTCATACCCCAGCACGGTCATCGCCAGCGAATCGCCTATAAGTATGATATCAACGCCCGCTTCGTCGATGAGCCGCCCGGACGGGTAATCATAGGCGGTAAGCAGCGTTATCTTCCTGCCTTCCTGTTTCTTCTTCTGGATATCCGGTATGGTTATCTTCTTCCGCTCCATTGCCGTCACCTTCCCTCTTTCATGAGCGATTTTACGATATTGACCGCCTCGATCGCGTCGCGCGCGTAGGCTGAGGCGCCTATTTCTTTGGCGAACGCCTCGGTCACTACCGCGCCGCCCACTATCGTCTTGAAATTAAGGCCCTTCTTCTTCAATTCCTTTATGACGCGCTCCATCTGTATCATTGTCGTCGTCATCAGGGAGCTCAAGCCGATTATATCGGCTTTGTTCTTTACCGCTTCTTTTATTATCGTATCGGCCGGCACGCCGCGGCCGAGATCGAATATCTTATAGCCGTGGTTTTCCAGGACCGATATGACGATATTCTTCCCGATATCATGTATATCGCCCTCGACGGTCGCGATCACGATAGTACCCTTATCTTCCTCTTCGCCGGGTTTTATCTCTTTCTTGAGCCGCCCGAACGCCCGCTGGACTGCCTCCGCCGATAATATCACTTGCGGGAGGAAATATTCCCTTTTGCCGAATTTCTCGCCGACTACCTCCAGGGCTGGGATAAGTATCTTGCTGTTTATCTCGAGTGGGGCGATGCCTTGGGAAAGCGCCTCTTCGACATACGAGGTGATATTTTCCTTGTCGCCGTAGAGGACCGCTTCTTTAAGCCGCGTCTTCACGTCTTTATGCTCGCCCGGCTTTACTTCCAGCTTTTTCCTCGAAACCTCTTCGATAGGGCTGAGCGCGGCCTTCAGGAATTTCTTTATACCGGCTTCGTCCGCAGCGCGCCTCTTCTTTTGTTTCGCGACCCAGAACATATTGTCGTCGCTCGGGTTTATTATCGCGAGATCAAGGCCGGATGCGAGCGCCAGCGAGAAAAAATCCGCGTTTATCTTCCTCCTGTTCGGCAGCCCGAACGACACATTGCTTACGCCTAACGAGGAGGAGAATCCTTTCTTCTTCAGTTCCTTGATCGCTTTGAGCGTCTCCTTCACCTGCTTAGGCTCAGCCGATATGGCCAGCGTGAGCGGGTCTACGATTATATCTTCTTTTTGTATGCCGAGCGCTAGCGCCTTATTTATGACGCTTGTTGCGATCTTAACGCGGGCTTTCGAATCCTTCGGAATACCGCACTTATCCAGGGTCAGGACGAGTATCGCCGCCCCGTATTTCTTCGCGAGCGGCAGGATGAAATTTATCTTATCCTTCTCGCCGTTGACCGAATTGATCAGCGGCTTTCCGGAGACTTCCTTCAGCGCCGCTTCGACGGCCGCGGGATTCGCGCTGTCTATAGACACCGGCGCTTCGCTGACCGCCTGGACAGCCTCTATGGCCGGGACGATCGTCTCCTGCTCGCGCGTCCCCGGCACACCGACATTAATATCCAGGATGTCCGCGCCTTTTTTGGTCTCCTCTATCGCCTCGCGCCTGATAGTGACGGACTTGCCGGCCTTTATCTCCTCCTGGAGGTTTTTCTTCCCGGTCGGGTTGATGCGCTCGCCTATGATCAACGGGCGCGTCTTCGCGTTAAGCTCCACGACCTTTGTCCTCGAGGATAGCCTGAACGCGGGGGAATACTTCCTCTTTGCCGGCCTCCTGTTTTTTAAGATCTTTTTCAGTTCATTTATATGCTCCGGAGTGGTACCACAGCATCCGCCGATCAGGTTCACGCCCAATCCGGCGAACTCCGCGGCGTATCTCGCGAAGGACTTCGGGCTTTCGGGAAAATATGTCTTGCCTGCGCGTAATTCCGGAAGACCCGCGTTCGGAAGGCATGAGATGGATCTATCGGTATATAAGATGATCTCTTTAACTACTTTTATCAATTCCTTCGGGCCGGTAGAACAGTTCGTTCCGATGATATCCGCGCCGAGAGACCGGAACAAGACCGCGAACGCCGACGGCGGAGTTCCGTATGTGCTGCGCTCGCCGCCCTCAAACGTCATCTGCGCCTGTATGGGGATCCGGCCGCCTGCCTGGCGGGCCGCGACGAATGCAGCCTTCAGCTCCTTTATATCGGCGAAGGTCTCCAATATTATCAGGTCGCATCCGCCTTCCTTAAGGGCCCGTATCTGGTCCTCGAATATCTTTACCGCTTCGTCAAAAGATAGGTCGCCCAGCGGCGTTAACTGCCTGTCGAGAGGCCCGACAGAGCCCGCGACATATGCCTTACCTGCGGCCGCGGACCTCGCGATGCGCGCCGCCTCGTAATTTATCCTGTCTGCCTCTTTCTCAAGCCCGTATGCCGCGAGTTTTAATTTGCTGCCGCCGAAAGAGTTCGTTTCGATGATATCGGCACCGGCTTTTATGTAATCAAGATGGATGGCCCTTATGATATCGGGCTCCAGGAGATTCAATTCCTCGGGGCAGGCCCCGGCCTTCAGCGCCCCTGTCTCCTGTAAGACAGTGCCCAGCGCGCCGTCGTATATCAGTATCTCATTTTTTAAGCGGGCCGATATTTTTTTCATATACCTTTCTTATGGGCCTTTGGCCTTTCTTTATAAGGCCGATGCATGCCGTGACAGATTTCTCCGGGACCATGATGCAGCTCTTTACCGCCTTTACTCCGATCTTGTCCGACCTCATGACTTTTAATATTTTAGGCTGGTCGAATATCGTCCAGTCCCCGTATCCCGGGCTGAACCGCGCCGTTGCCGCGCAACCCTCGGCCTTGGCTTTCGCCTTTATCACATTGTCTATAAGCTCGGCGAGCGCCTCGACGGCTTCCGAGCCGGCCGCGTCCAGGACCGTCGCGCGCGCTATCTCGCCTTTGGTCACGTATCCGTTCACCGCATCGGTGAGATCTTTACCGATCGTGCATACAAAGAGCGCCGCCTTGCCGGCTCCCTTAAGCCGTTTCGCCAGGCCGCTGCTTTTTATGGTAAGGTTCATTGAAGTGAACCTTACCACTTCGCGGCTCACCGCGACATCAAATATCCCGTAGGCAGCCTTCGGCTCCGCGAGCGAATGGCCCTCCTCGATCACGCAGGAGATGAACGCGAATATCTTCTTGTCCGCCTTTGTCTTATATTTAGCGAATTTGAGGCGCGAGAGGACGAGGTCCGCCGGTATCTTTATAGGGATATTCTTCAGAAAGACGATCTTTATCTCCTAAAGGCCCGCGGCATCCAGGATGCGGGGGACGAGCCTGTTCCAGCCCAACGACATTATATGGACGCCCTGCGCCAGGCCTTTCAACTCTTTTATGGTGCGCGCCGCTATCTCAACGGCCTTATCCTGCTTATCGGCGGCGCCTTCGACTTCATTTATCAGGCTGTCAGGTATAAATATCCCGGCGACGTTCTTGTTCATGAACCTCGCCATGTCAGGAGATTTAATAAGTATGATGCCCGCGATTATACAGGTATTATATTGTTTTACCTTATCGATGAATTTCGCGAATGCCTTAACGTCATAGACGCCCTGCGTCTGGAAGAACTCGGCGCCCGCCTTTAACTTCTTCTCGAATTTTATCAGTTCCGGCTCAACCGGGTCCGCGCCCGGGTTTACGACCGCGCCGATGCAGAATTTCGGGGCACCCTTAAGTTCCTTCCCGGAAAGGTCCTTCCCGCTCTCGAGCTTCTTTAAGGTCTCGATCAGCTGGACCGAGTCGAGGTCGAAGACAGGCTTCGCTTCCGGATGGTCGCCGCGCGACGGGTGGTCGCCGGTCAGCACCAGGATATTCTCTATGCCCAGGACGGCCGCGGACAAAGCGTCGGACTGCAGCGCTATCCTGTTCCTGTCGCGGCAGGTCAGCTGGTATACAGGCTCCACGCCTTCTTCTTTCAAAAGCCGGCTGACGGCGAGCGAGCCGAGCCTCATCACCGCGCTCTGCGAATCGGTCACGTTGACCGCGTCGACCCTGCCCTTAAGAAGGCGCGCCTCCTCGAGGATAGTTTTGACGTCGGTCCCTTTAGGCGGGCCTATCTCGCTCGTTATCATGAACTTCTTATTTTTAATTTTTTCTTTTAAGGTCATCTATGTCCTTTTCTTTACAGCATCGACCACGACCTTGCGCGGTTTTATCGATTTAGAGTGGTCCTTCGGGGGATGGATCTTTTTCATCTTGTCCAGTTCCCCGAGCTCCTTGAGGCGGTTATATATCAACAGCCAGCCGCAGTCGATATCCGGGCTCACTTCGCATTTGCCGTCCTTGACTCCGCCGCACGGCCCGTTCTGCAGCCCCTTGGGACAGAACGTATTCGGGCAGTAACCGCCGGTCATGAATAACGTGCAGTCGCCGCAGAGCGAACACACCTCTGCGAAATGTCCGGCCCTTTCGGCCTCGCCCAAAAATAACGTATCGGTGGCCGGGACCACCTTCTTGCCGGTCCCGTGGAATATCGTGAAACATCCGTCGCCGCAGCTCATCGAAAGTATGACATCGGCCTTGTCGAGCGCCGCTTTATTGTCGCGCGCCCGTTTCCTGACCTCGAGCAGGTGGCAAGGCGGGTCCCATATCTCTATGGCCGTGATATTCTTGCCGTGACCCTTGAGGAGCTCTTCCATTTTCTTTACCTCATCCTCCCCGCCGGTCTTGCAGACGGTCGCGCACTGGGCGCAGCCGGCTATGAAGACGTTCTTAACGCCTTCGAGGTATTTGAGTATCTCATCTATGGGTTTCTGTTTCGTGATTATCATCTTTTCACCTGCTCCTTAAAGAGCGCCATACAATTGCACATCGACATTATCACGGTGAGCGGCCCGACCCCTCCGGGGACGGGGGTTATGAACCCCGCGCGCTTCTTCGCTGTATCGAATTCCACATCGCCGACTATCCTGCCGCCTACTTTGGTTATGCCGACATCGACCACGATGGCGCCCTTCTTTATCCATCCGCCTTTTACGAGGTTCGGTTTTCCGACCGCGACAACCAGCACCTCGGCGCGCGATATATGGTCCTTAAGGTCCCCTCGCGCGGCCGTGCCGATGTGGCAGACAGTCACGGTAGCCAGCTTATCCAACAAAGACATCGCTATGGGTTTACCGACCAATTCGCCATGCCCCACAACAACCGCTTCCCTGCCGAAGAGGCTTATCCCGGTCGACCTTATTATCTCCATCACCGCCGACGCCGTGGGGTTGACCCTCTCGACGTTCTTGGACGGATCTATATAGAATATCGTCTGTTTGAGGTTTATCGTCTTCGGCAGAGGCAGGCCGAGCATTACGGCGGTCGTCGCCTTATCCCTGTTCAATTTCTTTATCGCGCGGATAAGCTCGTCCTGCGAGACCGAAGCGCCTAAACAGACCTTCCTGTATTTTATGCCGAGTTCCCTGGCCAGTTTCTCCTGTGAATTTATGTAGATGGTCGCCGGCTTGTGCACGCCCACCTGTATGACCGAGAGCATGGGCGTCCTGCCGTATTTTTTCTTTATGGCACCCACCTCGCGCTTCAGCTGCGCTTTTAATTTAGAGGCGAGCTCTTTTCCGTCCAGTATCTTGGCCGTCATCTGACGATCCACCTCTTCTTTTTCTGCTTTATCAGGTTCCCCGACGCCTTGGCCGCCGCCCGCAAAAATAATTCCGCGGCGGTTATATCCCCCTTCAGGTTCTTATTCCCTATCTTCTTTAGCCTCATGCATATCTTCACGCCTTGCCCGGAAAGTTTCGATATCTCTGCCGCGCAATCCGAGGCCTTTTGCATCGAGGCCTTGCTCCTGGTCCTCGCGTATTCGTTATATCTCCTGGCGTCCCTTTCTATACAGGCGCCCAATTTATTCCTTAACGCCTCGGCCTTTTTTGCCATAGACCTGGCTTCATTATCGTATCTTTTATATTTCTTTTTTCCGATCGTAAAATTCGCGACTTTTATTATGAGCGCGGCCCCGAGGGCGCCGGTTAAAGCCGCTCCCGCGCCGCCGCCGGGTGAGGGCTTCCTCTCTCCCAGTTCTTTTACAAAAAGATCGATCCTGTTCTTCGCGCTTATCTTCATCTTTAGAATAACCCCGTTATATTGCCGTCGTTATCCACGTCGACCCGCTCGGCAAGCGGGACCTTCGGCATCCCGGGCATCAGGTTCATCTCGCCGGTCAACGCGACCAGGAAACCCGCGCCTGCCGAGACCTTCACCTCTTTGACCTTGAGCCGCCATCCCGCCGGGGCGCCCTTCACCTTCGGGTCGTCGGTAAACGACAGGTGCGTCCTGGCCATATTCACCGGAAGCTCATCGTAGTTATTTTCGGTGAGGAAATTTATATCATCTTCTGATGTCCCGACGTATACCACGCCCTCGGCGCCGTATACCTCGGTGGCGATCTTCTCTATCTTCTCTTTTATCGAAAGCTCCGGGTCGTAAAGCGGCTTGAATTTCGAGGGATGCTCCTGCATGGTCGCGATGACTGCCTGCGCGAGTTTCTCGCCGCCCTCCCCGCCCTTGGCGACCACCTCCGCTATCTCGGCGAGGACCCCCTTGCTCCTGCAAAATTCCTTTACCCTGTTCAATTCGTTCTCCGGATCCCCCGGGAACCTGTTTATCGCCACGACCGGCCAGATCCCGAATTTCTTTACGTTCTCGATGTGCCGTTCGAGGTTCGGCAGGCCTTTATTAAGCGCTTCCTGGTCTTCCTTCTCGAGGTCAGTATCAGCCGCGCCGCCGTGGGACTTCAACGCCCTCGCGCTCGCGACCACTACCGCGCAGTCGGGCTTGAATTTTCCCTGCCTCGTAACCACATCGCAAAATTTCTCGAATCCCAGGTCGGTGCCGAAGCCGGTCTCGACTATCGCGTAATCGGCGAGTTTGAGAGCCATCTGCGTAGCTAAGATACTGTTCGTTCCGTGGGCGATGTTACCGAACGGCCCCATGTGCACGAATGCCGGCTGGCCCTCGAGCGTCTGCGCCATATTGGGCTTTATCGCGTCCTTTAATATGGCGGCCATCGCGCCGACGACCTTCATCTCGGACGCGGTGACAGGCCTGCCCTTATTCGTAAAACCGATTATTATCTTCCCGAGCCTCTCTTTTAGGTCTTTGTAGCCCGTAGTGAGCGCCAGGCACGCCATTATCTCCGAGGCGGCCGTGATATCAAAGCCCTCGCGCCTCTTTACCGCGCCTTCGGCAATGCCGACCTGTACCTCGCGCAAACTCCTGTCGCAAAGGTCTATCGTCCTGCGCCAGATTATCCTTTTCGGGTCAAGCTTTAATTCATTCCCCTTCGCCAAGTGGTTATCTATGATGGCGCTCAAAAGATTGTGCGCCGCGGTTACCGCGTGTATATCGCCCGTGAAATGGAGATTTATATCCTCCATCGGCAGGACCTGCGCGTATCCTCCGCCGCAGCCGCCGCCCTTAAGCCCTAATGCCGGTCCCAGCGACGGTTCGCGAAGGCATAGAATGACGCGTTTCTTCAGGCGTCCCAGCGCCTGGGTAAGGCCTATCGAAATGCATGTCTTGCCTTCGCCGTACTTAGTCGGGGTCATTGCCGTGACCAGGATAAGTTTCCCGTCAGGGCGTTGCTTCAGCCTCTGCAGTACGGCGAGCGTGATCTTGGCCTTGAAATTGCCGTAAAGCTCGAGCTCGTCGGCGTTTAAGCCGGCTTTTGTCGCAACCCCAACGATCTGCTTGGGATGCGTGAGCCTCGCGATCTCTGATGTGGAATGCGGTTTTTTAGCGAACATGGTGAATCTTTATTATAGGCAAACAAACGATTTGCGTCAAGGCATATTACTTTATCAAGAACGCGGTTTGGCCGGAGAATTTGGCCTTGACCCAGATGACGGCGGAGTCGCCTTCAATGGCGCAGCGGTAGTCGAGGCCTTCTTTGAGCGGTTTGCCGTTCATCGTGACCGAGACCGGGTTATTGCCCCAGTTCTTTATGATGAATACGGGATTTACGACGACGGAAGAGATGATCTTAGGATACATAGTGAACTGGCAGGCGCGGTTAAGCTTGTCCGTCTCAAATACGAGCGCGCGCTGGTAATAGTCGTTCCCGATGAATTTCGCGTTCTCGTCTATCATGCTGATGTCGCCGGGATAAAGCCAGGACGAAGTCCTGTCGCGGGCATCCTGGTCGTCCCAAGGCTTGCTCATACCCACAAGCATCGCCCACGTCGTCGGGCCCTTGACTTTGGGATGGCCGGCGATCGGCAATAGCGATATATGGCCCGGCTCGCGCAGGTACCTGCCGAACGTCTTGTCTGGTTCTTCATAAGGCATTTTGCTTATCGGCCAGTGCGAGAATACACCGAAATCACCTTCGTATTCCTTCTGGCCCCGCATCTCAAACGCCCAATCCTCGCCGTAATGCCCCCACCAGTTCTTGAACGGCTCGGGGAAAGTCTTTTTATACGCCTCCTCGCCCTGCGCGAATACCTCGAATACGGCAGGCCTGTCCTTGAGGTTCACGCGGCATATCGCTTCGGGCCAGTTCCTGGTCTCATCGTCCCTCTTCGCCGGCGTCCTTTTCTTGGAGAGGTCCCACAGGTAATCGACCTTCTTCCCGTCAAGATTGAATATCGAGACGGCTTTTTTGTCTATGATCTCGGACGGCTTTACGCCGCCGCGCTTTATGACGGTCAACTCCGATATTTCGTTCCAATCGGTCTCGTATTTCGAAGTGGTGACCGGCGTATATGTGACTTTCCTCACCCCGGTCCCGTCCGGGTAAAAACAGTACCACTCGTCCGCATAAGGCTTTTCGACCGGGTCCATGCTCCACCACTTGTATTCGGGGTCCGCCAACACATAACGCCAATGGACTATGACGCGCGCCTTGTTCGACTCTACGATATCCGCCTTGGTCCAACGCAGCAGCCGGTCGCCCATAGGCTCATCGCAGCCCTCGGTCGCGCCGCCCCATATCTCGCAGAATTCATAATATGCCGCGCATTTGTCGTCGATATGCCACCAGGGTATATATTCCGCCTCGCTCCAGAAGACGAATTTGGCCTTATCGTAAAACGGAAATTCCCTGTCGAAGGTGACGACGACCGCGTCCCCGGAGAATCCCGAAAAAGTGTAATCGCGCCTCGTAGCCTTAAACCCAGTATCCTTGTCGGACCTGTCATCGGACGGCGTAAGCATTACCATAGGTTTCATAAAGACCGCTTTCGAGGTAAAATCGCCGTTGCTTTTCACATACGGATAGAAATAGAACGGTTTCCCGTCCCAATCGGGAAGCGTCGAGAACTCCAGCCACCCCTCCCTCTTCTCCCCGTCGATCTTCCTCTCGTATTTGTAATAAAAATGAAGGCATTTCGCCTTCTCGTCCTCGAGTATCCGGAAGGCCTTCGCCTCGAAGCCGAACGACTCGTTATTCAGGACCGCTTCGAAACGCGGGTTCCACTGGGCGCCCTGCTGCGTGAAATCCTGCCCGTCTTTTATCGCGAAGACCCTCACCGTCTTGTTGCCGTCCTCGTCTTCCCGCCTCTCTATGCCGACGAAATTTGACGGGTCGGGTCTGCCGCCGTTGTCCTTGAACAACATCATCCCGCAGATGCCCTTCCCGGTCTTTATCTCGGTCTGCGCGTCAAAATTGCCGCCGAACTTGCTGGGATTATAGGCGCCGAACGCGCCTGCCTTATCGAGGGATAGGATGATCCCCTCGTCGTTTTCCGAGACGAGCCCGCCGGACGTAGCCGGTCCGAAATAATACGGCACCCAGCCCTTCTCTTCTTCGGATAAGCAAAGGCCTTGCGTAACAAGCAGGATTAAGGCGAGGAAGGTTATGGTCTTATTCCTGTTCAGCATTTCTCCCCTCCCGCCTCGCGCAGGCGTAATTGCCCGCAGGCGGCGTCGATGTCGGCGCCCCTCTGCGCCCTTATGGTCGAGTTTATCCCGCCTTTCTCCAATATCTCCTGGAAATTTCCGACATCCTTATTAGATGGCGTGGCAAATTTAAAATCAGGGACCGCATTGAACGGGATAAGGTTCACTTTGCAGTTAAGCGCCTTTAGCAGCCTGACAAGATTTTGCGCGTCGGTAGGCGAAGAGTTGACATCCTTGATAAGGATATATTCGAAAGTGATTATCCTCCCCTTACCTTTTGTGTATTCGCGGCAAACTTCCATCAGTTCGGAGAGGGGATACTTTTTGTTTATTGGCATGAGCCTTGACCGTTTTATGTCATCGGCGGCGTGCAGCGAGACTGAAAGCTCGAACTGTTCTTTCTCCTGCATATACCGTTTCATCCCGGGGATGTATCCGGCAGTCGAGACGGTTATCTTCCTCGCGCCGATGCCAAGCCCCAGGGGGGAATTCATTATCCCGACGGCCTTGATAACGTTATCGTAATTAACGAGCGGCTCGCCGGTGCCCATCATTACCACATTGGTTATGCGCCTGGCCCCCGCAGTGCCCTTGGACCCCACAGGGACCTTAGCCGCTCCGATATCATCCTGTATGGCTAGCGCCTGGTCGAGTATCTCCCCGCAGCGCAGGTCCCTCTTGAACCCGAGCAACCCGCTAGCGCAGAAATAACAGCCGAAGGCGCACCCCGCCTGCGATGAGAGGCATACCGTGTGCCTGCCTGTTCGATCTTTGGCCGGGATATAAACGCTCTCAATCTCCTCGCCGTCATTTAATTTGAAGAGGTATTTCCGGGTGCCATCGGATTTTGAGACCTGTTTTTTTATTGTCTCCGAGCCGGTAATGAAGAATTTATTGGTGAGATAATCGCGGAGTTTGGCGGGAAGGTCAGTCATGACGCCGAATGACCTGGCCCCTTTTTTGTATATCCATTCGAAGATCTGCTCCGCCCTATACGGAGGCTCATTGAGGCTGCGGATACGCGCCTTGAGTTCATCGAGGGAGAGGTCTTTTATGTCCTCTTTTTTTTCGGGCATATGTCTTTTATTCGACCTTGAACGACCTGTTAGCGGCGGCTGCGTTCCCGTTCCCGTCGTTTACGATGAGATAAAGCCTGTAGAGCCCTTTGGCGGCGGGAGCGGTCATCCTGAATCTTGCGCCGACGTTCTCGAACTTCACCGGCACCTCCTTGTTGACATAATACTGCAGTATCCCTTCTTGCGCCGTCGATACGACGAAGGAGTAATCGAGTGGATTGCTGTCGGAGTCGGCTGCCTCGGCCGTGATACCTATAGTCTCCCCGGGAGCGATATTTTTTGTCTTGCCCAATTTCAACGTTGTTATCCGCGGAGGGAGATTTAGCGGCCTGCCTCCGGTATATATTTTGTATAATTCCCAGAAGGAGGCCTTCTTCAGCAACTTTTGGTTTATATTCCACCACGTAAGCGACTCCTGCGAAGTCTCCCCGAGGTGGAACGCGAAGCCTCCGATATCATATCCCTTGAAGTTCATTATCTCGCGCGTCATATTCCTGTATATGGCCGCTTTCGCCTGGTCGGGTTCCTCCAGCGAGGCGCCGTTCTGGTCCTTCTTGACGTCCCACGGCCCGTGCGGCCCGTATTCGGTAACGCAATACGGCATTTCCAACCCGGATTTGTCCCATTTGGCGTGCGACATCCTTACGCTGCCGTATATATTCATGCCGAATATATCGAGGCTTGGGGCGTATTGCTGTATATACGGTAACGCGGTCGTATCGGCCGAGGTATAGATGACCGGATGGTTGGGGTCGAGCTTATGGACCATCTGCACCGTTTCCTCGAGGAATTTCGCCAATGCTACGCGTTCTTCCTCGTCCTTAGTGAAAAAGATCGCCTCGTTGCCTATGTTCCACATCAACAGCGCCGGATGGCCCTTGAATTTATTTACGTAACCTGTTATCTCCTGCGTCTTATTCTGTTTATACACGTTATCGCCGATATAAGTATATTCCGTGCCTTTCTTGGCGTAATTAAGCCATATCCCGGCGTCGACCATAAGGCCGTACTTAAGCGCGGTATCGAAATATTCCTGCGTGCCCTGGTCGGTGCCCCAGGTGCGTACGGCATTGGCGCCCAGTTCCTGCGCCATTTTAAGGTAATCGGCGCCGCCCGCGCCGGTCATCCTTCCGACCCCGGCGCCTTTGATATAGAACGGCTTGCCGTTGACCTCGAGCACCCAGCTTCCTTTTTGACCTGTGATTTTGACAATGCTTCCTTGTTGTATTTCTTGCGAAAAAACGGGGGGAAAAACGAGCGTAATAAAAAAACACGAAATCAGAGTTAAGGCAATCGGGTGAGCGAAGAGCCGGTTTATGACGCAGCCCGCCATAGATTTGTTTCGAGTAATAAAGTAAGGCCGAGCGAACCGATTGCCTAACTCAGATGCCGCGTATCGTTTACGCATTGTATTATCCCCTTTCCGTTAAAATATGAAATTTTGCTGATGCCGCAATTATCCACCCTTATCCTCTGGAAGATACGGTCGAAATCAGCGTCGAACGTCTTCGCCAGATGGGCGGCTATCACGCCCCAGTGCGTCACGACGCAGACATTCGCCGCGGCGTCTTTTCCCAATATCGAACCGAAGGCGCGGTCTACCCTCTTCCTGAACTTCGGCACACCCTCCCAGCCCGGGATACCCGCCTTCGAAGGGTCCTTAAGCCAGACCGCGTATGACCTGGGATAAAGTTTTTTTACCTCGTCTATCGTCTTACCCTGCCAGACGCCAAGGATTATCTCCTGCATATCGGGTTCGAATTTTATCTTGGCCCCTGTCCGGCGCGCGATTATCCGCGCGGTCTGGACGCAACGCTTAAGGGTGCTGGAATAGATGATCCCGATCTTTTCTTTCTTGAGCCGTTTACCGGCGGCCTCGGCCTGGCGTTTTCCTGCGCCGCTAAGCCCCGGGTCCTTCCTTCCCTGGACCCTGTCCTCTTTATTCCAGACCGATTCGCCGTGCCTCAATATGAATAAGTTCATTTTATAAGGGTAAAACTCCGCCTGTGGATCGGCGACGGGCCGAACCTCCTTATCGCGATGAAATGCAAACGCGTCCCGTAGCCCTTGTGCCTGGCGAACCCGTATTCGGGGTATAAGGCATCGTAATAAGTCATTATAAAATCCCTCGTGACCTTAGCGACGATAGAAGCGCAGGCAATAGAGATGGAACGCGATTCTCCGCCTATTAATGTCGTCTTTGGGTGGGGTAATTCCGGTTGGATGTTGCCGTCTATAAGGAGGTGGTCAGGCCTTATGCCGAGGTCGTAGACCGCCAACTCCATGGCGTGGAGGCTCGCCCGCAGGATATTTATCCTGTCTATATCTTTTTCGCCTACGATGCCGATCCCGATATCCGCTTTCCTGAGTATCTCCTCGTAGGCCCTCTCGCGCGCAAACCTTGAGAGGACCTTGGAATCGGCTATCCTGTTCTTGAACCTGAGATCCCTTAATATTACCGCGGCGGCGACGACCGGGCCGGCCAGCGGACCTCGCCCTGCCTCATCTATCCCCGCGACCTGTTTTTTGCCTTGCCTGCTTAATTTACGCTCATGATACAACATCAGCCTTTTTGCCGACATTTTTACGCATGTAATAGAGCTTTGCCCTTTTCGGCTTCGAGGATTTTACCACCTCGACCTTATCGACCGAAGGCGAATGGAGCGGGAAAGTCCTCTCCACGCCCTCGCCGTAAGAGACGCGGCGGACCGTGAAACTCGACGAGATGCCGCTTCCTCTCTTTTTTATAACGACACCCTCAAAGGCCTGGAGGCGGAACTTATCCTCCTCCCTGATCTTTACCATGACCTTTACCGTATCCCCGACCTTGAACGCCGGTATCTCTTTCTTAAGGTAATCCTTTTCCGCTGCAGCGCATTTATTCATCACTTCTTCTCCTTAGTTATCCCGCTGAGGCGGGATTTCGCCCCGCCGATGCGGAGGCTCAATTTTTTATACATATCAGGACGCCGCGATCTCGTCCTCTTCATTGCCATCTCTCTTCTCCATTCATCTATCTTATTATGGTCGCCGGACAAAAGCACTTCCGGCACCTTAAGGCCCCTGAACTCTGCCGGTCTTGTGTACTGCGGGTATTCCAGGAGGCCGGACGCGAACGACTCAAATTCTAGCGAATCCTTATCCCCGACTACGCCGGGCACGAGCCTTACCAGGCTGTCGACCAGCGCCATAGCGGGTATCTCCCCGCCGGTCAGGACGAAATCCCCGAGCGATATCTCATCGGTAACGAGCTTCTTCCGGAAGCGCTCGTCGATGCCCTCATAATGTCCGCAGACTATTATGATATGCTTATACCCGGACATTTTACCGGCAACCTGCTGGTCCAGCCTCTTTCCCTGGGGCGTCATTAAAACGACCCTTGCTGATCTCGTCTTTAAATCCCTAACCGAGTCAAAGAGCGGTTGCGGTTTTATGACCATTCCCGGCCCGCCGCCGAACGGCTTGTCGTCGACTTTCTTATGCTTGTCGTCGGTCCAGTCGCGCAGGTTATGCACCCGTATATCCGCTTTCCCGCTTTTCCGCGCGCGCTTTATTATCGATTCCTCGAGCACGCCCTCGAACATCTTCGGGAAGAGCGTAAGAATATCTATCCGCATCAAATTAGATTATGCCGGATTTCCTGAATATGTTCGATACGGCCGGAGAAGGCTTCGCGCCGAGCTTTATCCAGTGCAGTATTCTCTCCTTCTTGAGGTTGCCGAATGCCGGCTTCTTCGTTGGATCATAATAGCCGAGCTCTTCGATCGCCTTCATATCGCGGCCCTTGTGGCCATCTATGACGATTATCCTCTGATGCGGCATCTTCTTTGTCCCCAGCCTCTTCAACCTGATCACTGCTGCCATTGATTACTCCTCCCTTTCTCTGTGTATATTCGCTCCCAATTGCGACAGTTTATTCTCTATCCTATCATAACCCCTATCCAAATGGTAGACCCTTGAGACGTCGGTCCTGCCTCTCGCGGCCATGCCGGCCAATACAAGCGCGGCCGAGGCGCGCAGATCCGACGCCATCACCGGGGCGCCGCTCAGCTGTTTTATTCCCTTTACGATAGCCGAGTCGCCCTCGAGTTTTATCTGCGCTCCCATCCTTGCCAGCTCGCTCACATGCATATACCTGTCGGGATATATCTTCTCTGTTATGACGCTTATCCCGTTTATTGTAGTCATTAGTGCCATCATCTGCGCCTGCAGGTCGGTCGGGAACCCGGGATAAGCCAGGGTCGTTATATCGACCGGCCTCAACTGCCTCTGGACCCGGACGCGTATATCTTTTCCGTGGCGCGTTATCGTGACGCCTGAATCCTGTAATTTATCCACCAGCGCGCCGAGATGGTCGAACCTCGCCCCTTTTACGGTGATATCGCCCCCGGTGATCGCGGCCGCGACCATGAAAGTGCCGGCCTCTATCCTGTCGGGTATCACCTCGGCCTCGGCCCCGCCCAACCTCTTTACACCCTCTATCTCGATAAAATGCGTCCCGGCCCCTCTTATCTTCGCGCCCATCTTATTCAGGAAATCCGCGAGGTCTACGACTTCCGGCTCGCAGGCCGCGTTCTCTATAACGGTCCTGCCCTTAGCCAGAGTCGCGGCCATCATGACGTTATCGGTCGCCAGGACCGACGAGCCGAACGCCCCGCCTAAATATACATGCGCCCCTTTAAGCTGCTTCGTCTCGCCCACGACGTAACCATGCTCTATCTTCAGGTCCGCGCCGAGCGCCCTTATGCCTTTAAGGTGGAGGTCCACCGGACGGTTCCCGATGGCGCAGCCTCCCGGATACGATACCTGGGCCTTCCTGTGCTTCGCGAGGATCGGCCCGAGGACGCAGAATGAGGCGCGCATCTCCTTGACGTATTTATACGGCGCTATATAATTTTTATATCCCCTGGGTTCTATCACCAACCGCCCGGGCTCCACCTGCACTTTCACGCCCAGGTTGCGCAGGATCTTTATCATGGTGTTTACGTCGCGCAAGGGAGGGACACGTTTTAATACGCACTTCTCATCGGTAAGGAGCGTGGCTGCCATTATCGGCAGCGCCGAATTCTTCGCCCCGCTTACCTCGACCGTCCCCCTTAATCTCGTCGGGCCTTCAATTACTATCTTATCCATCAACGCCTCTTAGCGAAAACTATCCTGTCTATATCGTTATAATCTTTCAATATCTCGACATCGGCATATGATCCCGAGGACGCGAGAAGACCGTTTATCTCCCGCGCCTGGCCGTATCCTATCTCCAGCGCAAGATACCCGCCGCGGTTCAACCTCTTTGCGGCGTCAGGGATTATCCTTTTATAAAACTCCAGGCCTTTCAACCCGCCGTCCAGGGCGATCCTCGGCTCGCTCCTCACCTCCGGAGGCAGGGAACCGTAATCCTCGCTCGGTATATAGGGCGGGTTCGAGATGACCAGGTCGAACTTCCTCCTGCCGGGAATGCGCTCAAACAGGTCGGATAGGACGAATTCTATCCTGTCGCCTACGCCGTTTGCCGCGGCGTTCTCCCTGCCGACTTCCAGGGCCTCTTCGGAAACGTCGGAGGCTACTATTTTACAGGACGGGCTCAGTTTTGTCAAACTGACGGCTATTGCCCCTGAACCGGTCCCGAGGTCTAGGATGGACGGTTCCGTGATGCCTTCCCTCTCCATAAGCGCCAGGACCCTCTCGACGAGTATCTCCGTCTCGGGCCTCGGTATGAGGACGGACGGGTTGACGTCGAAATCGAAACCCATGAACTCCGCCTCGCCGGTGATGTATTGGACCGGGATACCGCGGGCGTATGAGTCCAGCGCCTCATGGAAGAGTTTTATGTTCTCCTCGTCCGCCTCGTAATCGCCTGTATATAATTGCGCGCGGTCGCAATTGAACGCCCAGCACGCAAGCTGTTCTAGTGAATCCATATTTATTTTGCCTCCTTGAGCTTGAGGTCTTTCTCCTGCTTTAAAAGCGCCATTATGACCTCCTCGAGGTCGCCTTCAAGGACGTTCTCGAGATTATGGACAGTAAAACCTATCCTGTGATCGGTGATGCGCCTGTCCGGGTAATTATAAGTCCGTATCTTCTCGCTTCGTTCTCCCGTGCCTATCTGCGTCTTGCGCTCATTGGCTATCTTCTGCTGCTGCTCGGTCACCGCCTTATCCATTATCCTCGCGCGCAGGACCTTCATCGCCTTATTCTTATTCTTCAACTGGGAACGCTCGTCTTGGCATTGGACCACTATCCCGGTAGGGATGTGTGTGATCCTGACAGCCGAGTCCGCGGTATTTACGGATTGGCCTCCGGCGCCTGACGACCTGAATACATCCACCTTAAGGTCTTTCGCGTCGATCTTTATGTCCACGTCCTCGGCCTCCGGGAGCACCGCTACCGAGACAGTCGAGGTATGTATCCTGCCCGACGCTTCAGTGGCCGGGACCCTCTGCACCCTGTGGACGCCCGACTCGAATTTCATCTTCCGGTATACGCCGTTGCCGTCCACACCGAAGACGACTTCCTTGAACCCGCCGGCTTCTGATAAGCTCGAATTCAGCAACTCGACCTTCCAGTCCTGGCTCGCGGCGTACCTGGAATACATCCTGAAGAGGTCGGCGGCGAAAAGCGACGCCTCTTGTCCTCCGGTGCCTGCGCGGATCTCGACGATTATATTCTTATCCGCATCCGGGTCGTTCTCGAGGAGCATCTCCTCGACTTCTCTCTCGAGGCCCGGCCTTATTTTCCTGAGGCCGGATAATTCCTCTTTTGCCATCTCGGCGAATTCCGCGTCGGAAGACTTCTTCTCCAGAAGGTCCTCGAGCTCGCCGATCTCCGAATCTATTTTCTTGTACTCCCTGTACTTGGAGACTATGCGCCTGAGCGAAGCTAATTCCTTCGTATACCGCTGGTAGGCGGACGAATCCGCTATCACCTTCGGATCGGTGATCAGCTTCTCGAGCTCCTCATAGCGCCTGACCCTGGTCTCCAAAGCCTCAAACATCCTGTATAAGCCCTTTTACTTCTTGTTGTATTTCTTCTTGAATTTCTCGACCCTGCCCGCGACATCCATCAGCTTTGTAAGGCCGGTAAAGAACGGATGGCATTTCGAGCAGATCTCGACCTTTATGTTCGGTTTGGTAGAGCGCGTATGGATCACTTCTCCGCACGCGCAGGTGATCGTCGCGGCTTCATACTTCGGATGGATCTTGTCTTTCATTCCGGTTTCTCCTTTTTGTTATTTTGCCTGCATATTCAACAGAAATTCGGCGTTCGTCTTGGTCTTGCCTAACCTGTCTACGAGCAGCTCCATAGCCTCGTCCGAATTCATCTCGTTGAGGACCTTCCTCATTATCCAAATGCGCTTGAGCTCATCCTCCTTGAAAAGCAGGTCCTCTTTCCTCGTGTTGGAACGCTTGATGTCTATGGCCGGGTAGATCCTCTTCTGGAACATGTTCCTGTCGAGCTGTAATTCCATGTTGCCCGTGCCCTTGAACTCCTCGAAGATGACCTCGTCCATGCGGCTGCCCGTATCTACGAGCGCGGTCGCGATGATCGTAAGCGACCCGCCCTCCTCTACGGCGCGGGCGGCGCCGAAGAACCTCTTCGGCTTGTGCAGCGCGCTCGAATCGACCCCACCCGACAATATCTTTCCGCTATGCGGGGCTACCGTGTTATAGGCGCGCGCGAGGCGCGTTATCGAGTCGAGGAGGACAACGACATCCCTCTTGTTCTCGACAAGCCTCTTCGCCTTTTCGAGTACTATCTCGGCGACCTGAATGTGCCTCTCGGCCGGCTCATCGAAAGTCGAACTCACGACCTCGCCCTTGACCGAACGCTGCATATCGGTGACCTCTTCGGGCCGCTCGTCGATCAACAGCACTATAAGGACGACCTCCGGATAGTTCTTCATGATGGAGTTCGCGATCTTTTGAAGCAGTATCGTCTTGCCGCTGTACGGCTGCGCGACGATGAGGCCCCTCTGGCCTTTTCCGATCGGGGTCAAAAGGTCCATGATCCTCATCGAGATCTCTTCAGTGTCGGTCTCCAGGACATACCTTTCGTTGGCGTAGAGCGGCGTCAGGTTATCAAATAAAGTGCGTTCTTTCATCGATTCAGGATGCTCCATGTTCACGACTTCCACCTTGAGCAGCGCGAAATAACGTTCGCCCTCTTTCGGCGGGCGTATCTGTCCGCTGACAGTGTCGCCGGTGCGCAGGTCGAACCTCCTTATCTGGCTCGGCGATACATAGATGTCGTCCGGCGAAGGCAGGTAATTATAGTTCGACGAACGCAGGAAGCCGAACCCGTCCGGGAGTATCTCGAGGACGCCCTCGCCGAACATAAAGCCTTCCTTCTCGGCCTGCGCCTGGAGTATCTTGAAGATGAGATCCTGCTTCTTCAAGCCGCTTATCGAATTTACGTTGAGGTCCTTAGCGGCCTTCGTAAGCTCCTGGATCGTCATCTTCTTGAGCTTCGTTATGTTAAAGCCCGCGCCGGACGGCTCCTTTGCCTCGGCCGTCTCTTTACCCGCCTGTTTCCCGTTTGGTTCTTCGTTATTAGTCTTCATTCCATTCCTCCTCTTCCATAAACACCTTGAATGTTCCTCCCTCTTTTTGTGCCAACGCTAAAGCCTCCACGGCGCATCCCAGCAGTTCATCACCCGAGAAAGCGAAAGAGAAATAATGCGCTATCCCGATCGAAGCCGAGATCTTCAGCCTGTCCGAGGCGAAATCGTGGTTCTTCAAAGACTCTATTATCTTTGACGCCTTCTCCTTCGCTTCCTTCAGGGTGATCCCGCGAAAGAGCAGAAGGAATTCGTCCCCGCCGAACCTGGCGAGAAGGTCGTCCTCCCTGATCGTACGGTGCAGGATCTTAGCCGTAGCCGACAGCACCTCATTGCCGGTGTTCCTGCCGTACCACCGGTTGACCCTCTCTAAATTATCTATATCGACCAAAAGAAGCGCGATAGACGGAAGTATCCTCTTGTTCTTCGATCCCGATATCTCATTGTTAAGGACATCGAGGACATCCTCTATCCTATGAGGACAGCTTACGCTCCCACCAGCTTCTTCCATATGGCCCTTGACTGTTTCGCCGTAGAGATAATGCTCCCGCCGTTATCGATCACGAAATCGGCGGCCTTTACCTTATCCCTTAGCGGCATCTGCGCCTTTATGCGCCGCATAACGTCGGACCTGCTGATCCCGAATTTCCCGCACGACCTTTTTAATTGGGCGCCGCGCGGCGCGGTCACCACTATCAGTTTGTCTATATGCTTCCGGCCCCCGCTTTCCAGCAAAAGAGGCACATCGACTATGACGATCGATGACGGGTCCGACCTTTTTATCTTCGCGATCCTTCCGCGTATCTCCTTATAGACGAGAGGATGGATAATTCCGCTCAACTTTTTAAGCTTCCGGCTGTCGGAAAATACAATACGCCCCAAAGCCTTCCTGTCGATAAAATGGTCGCGCTTCAGGATTGTTTCCCCAAAAGCGGAAACAATCCTCTTCCACGCGGGCCTTCCCGGATAAATAAGCCGGTGGGAGATCTCGTCAGCGTCGATCACCACGGCCCCCATCCTCCTGAACATCCCCGAGACAGTCGTCTTACCCGTGCCTATGCTTCCCGTTACCCCGATTATGATCATCATCACACCAGTTTCTTGTATACTTCAAGATATTTTTCCGCGGATCTATCCCACGAGAAATCGCATTTCATCGCGTTCGAGACGAGTTTCGCCCACAAGCCCTTCTGCTTATGGAGGGATATCGCCCTCTTTATGGCATCTAAAAGCTCCCACGCGTCATATGCATCGAAAACAAATCCGTTGCCGCGCGTCGTCCCGGGGTCGTATTCGGTTATCGTATCTGCAAGGCCGCCTGTCCTCCGGACGACCGGGACGGTACCGTACCTGAGCGATATCATCTGGCTGAGGCCGCACGGCTCATATCTCGACGGCACCAGGAATATATCCGCGCCGGCGTATATCTTCTTCGCCAGGATCTCGTCGAATTTAAGGTTTATCGACGCCTTGCGGGGAAACTTCTTTTTTATTTCCTCGAACAGCCTGTGATACTTCTCCTCGCCGGTGCCCAGCAAAAGGAATTGGACGTCGTGGTCCAGGAGCGGGCCGATTATCCTGGCGATAAGGTCAAGGCCTTTCTGGTCGGCAAGCCTTGATATCATCCCGATAAGGGGCACGTCCTGCCTTTCGTCCAGGCCAGCTTCCTTTTGGAGCAGGGCTTTATTCTTATATTTTCCTTCTGATTTCGACGGCGAAAAATGGTATTTAAGCTCTTTATCTTTCAAAGGGTTCCACTCATCGTAATCGATGCCGTTCAGGATCCCGGAAAGGTCCTTCTTCCTCTCCGATAGCAGCCCGTTGAGGCCCCATCCGAATTCGGCCGTCTGTATCTCCTTCGCGTAGGTCGGAGAGACCGTCGTTATCGCGTCGGTGAAGACGAGCCCGCCTTTCAGGATATTCACTTTGTCGTAAAATTCGAGCCTGTTCATCGTGAAATATTCCCAACCGAGGCCGGTCCTCGGCAATTCCTGCTTCGGGAATACCCCCTGGTATCCCAGGTTATGGATCGTAAGCACGGTCTTCATCTTTTGGTAAAACTTATCTTTTTTGCCGTATATCTCCTTTAAATAGACCGGGATCAAGGCCGTCTGCCAGTCGTTGCAATGGATCACGTCAGGCTTGAAATCCAAGTCCTTCAACTGCTCGATCACGCTCCTCGAGAAGAACGAGAACCTATCCAGATTGTCGGCATAGTCGCCCTTCTTATCCGCGTAGAGATTATCCCTCATAAAAAATTTGTCGTTCTTCACGAAATAGACCGGCACCTTATCGGCCAGCATCGCCTCGTTGCCGAAGGCCCTTACGCACCTGTAACGCGGCGTTATCACCCTGACCTCCACCCCGGCCTTGTCCAGGGCCACGGGAAGGCTCCCCGCCACATCGGCTAGGCCGCCGGTCTTGGAGAAAGGGTCTACCTCGCTTGACGCGAAGAGCACTTTTAATTTGTTGACCTTAGGCATCAGGCCGCCTCCAGCCAGTTCTTGCCGGATTTCACCTGGACCCTGACCGGGACGGTGAGCTTTACGACCTCCTCCATCCTGGTCTTGACTATCTTCTTCATCTCTTCTACCTCGTCGCCGGGAACCTCGAAGACCAGCTCGTCGTGCACCTGAAGTATCATCTTTGAGGTGAGTTTCTTTTCCTTCAAAATATTATGTATGTTTATCATCGCTATTTTTATGAGATCGGCCGCCGAACCCTGTATCGGGGCGTTTATGGCCGCCCTCTCGGCGAATTGCCTTACGGAATTGTTCTGGCTGTTTATCTCTGGCAGGTATCTCCTGCGGTTCAATATGGTCGTCACGTAGCCGTTCTCCCTAGCCTCGTTCACGAGGTCATCGAGGAACGTCTTTACCCGTCCGTATTTTTCGAAATAGGCGTCTATGAACTCCTTCGCCTTCGAGACCTCGATCTTCAATTCCCTGGAAAGGCCGAACGGGCTCATGCCGTAGATGATCCCGAAGTTGACCGTCTTGGCTATCGATCGCATCTCCGGGGTGATTTCGCTTTCCTTGACGCCGAATATGAGCGAGGCCGTATGGGTGTGGATGTCGCGGCCATTATCGAATGCCTCGAGGAGCTCCTTGTCCTGTGAAAAATGCGCGAGTATCCTCAGCTCTATTTGGGAATAATCGGCCGACACGATCACCCATCCCTTCGTCCCCGGGACAAACGCGCGCCTTATCTGCCTTCCCGCCTCGGTCTTTATCGGTATGTTCTGGAAATTCGGGTCTGACGAACTCAGCCTTCCTGTCGCAGTGACAGTCTGGTTGAACGAAGTATGCACCCGGCCCGTCCTCGGGTTTACGAGCTGGGGCAGGGCGTCCACATACGTCGATTTCAATTTCGAGATCTCCCTGTATTTCAGCAGCAGCGCCGGCAGGGCATGGACCGCCGAAAGCGCCTCGAGGACCTCGACATCGGTCGAATGCCCGGTCTTGGTCTTTTTGACGACAGGGAGCTTCATCCTCACAAATAGTATCTCGGATAATTGTTTCGGAGAATTAATATTGAATTCCGTCCCTGCGATCTCATAGATCTCGGCCGTCGTCTTCTCGAGCTGCTTCTCCATCTCTTTCGACATCTTAGCCAGGTAATCGACGTCTATCGCGACGCCGGTCAGCTCCATCGCTGCGAGGCAACCGAGCAGCGGCATCTCGACTTCGTGGAAAAGCTTGTACAGGTTCTTCTCTTCGAGCTGGGCTTCGAGGACGTTCTTTAACCTGAAGGCCGCATCCGAGTCCTGACAGCAATAATCCTTTATCTTTTCTATCTCCACTTCCTTCATCGTTATCTTCTTCTTGCCCTCGCCTATTAGGTCGGTTATCGGAGTTTTATTGAAATTAAGATATTCCAGTGTTATGTCCTCGAGGTTATGGTTCAATTTCGAGGGATTTAGCAAGTACGAAGCGACCATCGTATCGAAGACCGGCCCTTCCATATTGATGCCGTTCACCGCGAGCAGGAGCTGTTCGTATTTAATGTTTTGGCCTATTTTGAGTTTTCTCTTATCTTCCAAAACAAGCTTCAGTTCCCCGAACAATGCCGCCTTATCGAAACCGCCTTTCACGTCCCCTATAGGCACGTAATACGCGGCGCCTTCTTCCCAGCAGAAAGATATCCCGACCGGCTCGCATGAAAGAGGGTCGGTCCCTGTCGTCTCAAAATCCAGGGCGAACTCCTTCTGCCCGGCTAATTTCTTCACCAGGCCGTCAAGCGCGCCCTTGTCCTCTATGAGGCGGTACTTCCCGGTAAGCTGTTTCCCCGGGCCTGAAAGATCTTTGAGCAGGCGCTTGAACTCAAGCTCGTTGAACAGCTCGTAGAGCCTGGCGTTATCCGGGACCTTTACCTTAAGTTCGTCGAAATCTATCTTTACCGGGACATCCCTGTCCACGGTCGCGAGCTCCTTGCTTAATATCGCCTGGTCCCTGTATTCGGCCAGCTTTTTCCGCAGACTCTCGGATTTTATCCTATCCCCGGCCGAAAGGACCTTATCGAGGCTGCCGAAATCCTCCATAAGCTTCTTCGCGGTGACCTCGCCTATACCGGTTACGCCCGGTATATTGTCCGAGGAATCTCCCATGAGGGCGATCAGGTCAACTATCCCCTCCGGAGGGACGCCGTAGCGTTCTTTCACTTTATCTTTGTCGTAGATGAGCCCTTCCTTGTGGACGTTATACACTTTTATGCGCGGCCCGACGAGCTGGAGCATGTCCTTATCGCCGGTCACTATGTAGACCTCATATCCCTTCTCCGCCGCCTTTACCGCCAGCGTCGCCAGGACGTCGTCTGCCTCATAACCCTGCATCTCGAAGAGCGGGATATTATAACCCCTGACCACTTCTTTTATCAGCGGCATCTGGTCGACCAGCTCATCCGGCATCGGCTTCCTGTGGATCTTGTATTCCTCGAACTTCTTATGCCTGAACGTCGGCCCTTTGAGGTCGAATGCTATCGCCAGGTATCCGGGCTTCTCGTCCTCGATCAATTTCTTGATCATGGTTATGAACCCGTATATCGCGTTCGTCGGCTGGCCTTTTGAGTTCGTGAGGCTGCGGATAGCGTAGAATGCCCTATAGCAGAATGAATTACCGTCTATTAAGAAAAGACGATCTGGATTTTCCGTCATTAGTATAAGTTTTTACGGGGAAAAATGAAAAAGGCGTGGTCTTTCCGGATTGTTCTTCCTATTCCTTGATCTTTACAGCCGTCCCATAGCCATACACGTAGCCGCTGTAGGTAAAATACTGTATGCCTATGATGTAATCGGCCCCTAATTCCTTTCCCGCGTCCTTAAGTTTGCTGTTTAAGGCGTCGAGGTTCACTTCGCCGCCACGGACCGAAACGATCCCTATGACCTTATAGGAATCTTTTATGTCCGAGGTAGTGAGGACAACGTCCTTCGGTTTAGTGCTCTTTGCAGTCGTAGAAGAGGCAGTGGGAAGGTACTGGGCCATCACGGCTGACGATAAGATAATAGCGCATAAAAGAACGGATATCAACAATATTGCGCGTTTCATAGCACCGGCTCTCCTCTTGAGTCCAATATCGTGGCTGTCAGGAAGATCAACAGGTTCTTCTTTGACTTGTCGGTGTGGTCGGTAGTAAATAGTCTGCCCAGGAGTGGTATGTCGCCCAGGACCGGGATCTTCCTTTTCGTAGTTCTTTCATCTTCCCTTATTAATCCGCCCAGTACGACCGTCTCTCCGCTCTTGACGACTACCGACGTCTGCGTTGTCCTCGTGTCGATGACCGGGTATCCTAAGTTTGCGGGGAAATCGTCCGAAGAAGAGATCGGGATCTGGTCGACCAGGATGCTGACCTCGGGATGTATATCCATCGTGACCACCTTACTGTCGCCTCCCACCGAAGGCGTCACCTCAAGCGATATGCCGGTCACCTTTTCCGCCACTTTGTATATCTCGACCATGACCGGGAAATCGGCGGTGCCGATGTTAGTCCTCGTGAAATCCGAGGCGTAAGGGACTATGTTAGCTACCTGGATGTTCGCCATCTGGCCGGAGATAGTGGTCACCGAAGGAGAAGACAAGAGACTGGCTTTCCCCTGCTCGATAAGCGCCTTTATATATGCCCTATACATATCCCCCGCGTTCGTGAACTTTCCGATAGTCAAACCCAGACCCGAAGTCTCGTTTGCCGTTCCGAAGAAAGCGGCGTTAGCCTGATCCTCGCTTAATGTCCCGCTAGAAACACTGGTCCCAAAGTTGCTCCAGTGGCCGTTCTTATCCATGGGATATCTTTGCGCCTTAAAGATCTGCCATTCGATCCCTAACTCCTCTATATCAGTGACCTGGATCTCCACAAATCTCGCCTGTATCCTTACCTGCGTGGACCCGGTATCCCATAGACTTATCAGGTCCTTGGCCATCGCCTGGTTAGTCGGGGTATCGGTAACGGTAAGCACACCGGTCAATGAGTCATAAACAACCTTCCTTTCCGGGTTCTCAGGCAGGGCGTCCTGCAGATATTGCTCGATGCCTGCCGCCTCTCCCGCGGCAGGCTCATCCGCCGCAAAGACCTGCCCGGACGCGAACGAAAGGAGGATCACCGCCGAACACAATATCACCTGCGGCAAAGAAACGCCGTATTTATTCTTCATCTTATGACCTCGCCTCTCGCGTCGATAATGCTCGCGGTAATAAATATAAGCAGGTTCGTCTTGGTCTGGTTTTTGTAATCATACCGGAAAGCCTGGCCTAACAAAGGTATATCCCCCAGGACCGGGATCTTTCTCCTCGTTATCGTCTCACTGTCCTTAATAAGCCCGCCCAGCACTATCGTCGCACCGCTGTCTACCGAAACGCTCGTCTGGGTGGTCCTTACGTCCACAACAGGCCAGCCCAGGTCAGTCGGTATGAGTTTTACGTTTGTTGCGGAGGTTACATTACCCAGCTGCCCCGTCTCGCCGCTCGTACTTAGGTTAGAGATGGCCACTTGCGACCGCAGGACACTCACCTCCGGATGCAGGTCTAAAGTTATGGTATTCGACCCTTCGGTGACATAAGGGGTCGCTTCAAGGAATATGCCTACCGGTTTTTCGGCAAGGGACAATTTGTAACTCCAGATAGGGAACTCAGCCGTCCCTATGTTCTCAAGCGTAAAATCAGATACGTAAGGATATGTCCTTACCACCTGGATGTTCGCCATCTGGCCGGAGATCGCAGTAACCTTGGGAGCGGAAAGGAGATTGGCCTTACCCTGTTGCTCTAAAAATCTGAGATTCGCTATATAGGCCTCGCCGTTGGCCAAAACTTTGAACATCATGACCTGGCCGGCGAAATTTCCCACTACGGGGAACGTGGAGGCTATATCATTATTCCAGCGCAGGCCCTGATACTGCGTACCCACAGGAGCGCCTATGGTAAATCCGCTGTTTTTGTCGTTGGCGTTGCCGGGATGGAAGAAATCCCATTCTATACCCAACTCGTCCAGGTCGGTGACGGACACTTCCACGAACCTGGTCTCGATCATCACCTGTTTGGGACCGACCTCAAACCCCTTTATTAAACTCCTGATGAGTTCCTGGTTGTCTTTCGTATCGGTAACGGTCAGGAGCCTCGTGCCGTTATTATAGGTTATCTTTCTCCCCTCCTGGGCAGGCAGGCTTTGCTCGAGATAATCTTTGATATTGAGGCTGCCGTCATCAGCCGCAAAGAGCGCGATCTGGGGGATCGTCAAACAAATTATTACCGCTCCCGCGATAAACTTTTTCTTCATTTCGCCTCTGCCGACTTGGTTTCAAACTCTGTTAATTTGACTGCGCGAGTTTTGCGTTCGCCGTATTTGAGCTTGTAAGTCCTCGTGACAAGGCCTTCTCTCATTATATTCTCTCTGCTCGATACATAAACGTAATTCGGCTCGACCTTATAAGCGAGTTGCGTAGTCTTGAACGCGATACCCAGTATATCGAGCAACGGCATAGGCGCAGCCGTGCTGATCGTGATCTTCAGCGGCTGCTCTCTGGTGAGGGCGGACAGCTCCTTCTCGTCGATGACGATAGTTACTCCCGTCATCTCAGTCAACTGTCGGATAAGGTCCTGGACGTCGGCGTCGGTAACCGATATGGCCGGGACGATAACACTCGCCATCTTTTCCTCGAGCTTCTTCCTCGCTTCCATGTCGGCCTTTTCCGACTCAGGTATCACCTCTTCAACCTGCAACTCTTCCCTGCCGGTCTTCTCCGGAGGCAGCCATCCTCTATCCACGTCGAGCAGTGCCTTCTGCTCGGATGTATCCTTCTCCTCGTTCGTTACGTGCCTGTCCTTTACGACATACTTGCGCTCTTCCTTGGTAGCCTTTTCCCTCGCGACTAACCCCTCGGCCTGCCTCGCCTTGATCAACCAATCCCGGGCTTCGGCGTCACTGGGGTTCGCGGCGAGCGCGCTTTCAAAATCACCTACCGCTGCGGAATATTCTTTTTTCGCGTAATTCGCTTTGCCGCGCTTTATCATAGAGCCTGTTATCGTATCGGGGACGGTCTTTACTATGCCCTCTTTGCACATCTCGACATAATGGACGGCCTGTTTATTCTTGGGGTCCAGCTGGAC
This sequence comes from Candidatus Omnitrophota bacterium, assembly GCA_028716565.1. NCBI lineage: Bacteria > Pseudomonadati > Candidatus Omnitrophota > Candidatus Omnitrophota bacterium. Next base: position 42,790 of record JAQUPL010000001.1, on the reverse strand, counting down.
TATCCTCTCGAAAATCCGCTGCGCCGTTTCGTAATTTTTAGCGTCGTATTCGCTCTTGGCTTGATCGAAGAGGTCTTTAATGAGGGATTTTTGTTCGACTTTTTTCTCTTTGGCCAGGTCCTGTGCTATTATCCTCGCCTCGACTGAGTCCCCGGCTATATCAGCATCGGAAGCGGCGTAAACCCTGGCGCAAAAAGCATTACCTAATGAGATAATAAAGAACGAATCAAAAGCCAAAAAGATGCAAACAAAGAACCTACCCGCTGTTCTTTTAACCTCATTGGTCATACTCATTTATATCATCTCCCCTTTGTTATAACCCACTCTTTATTTTGGCCGTATAATACCACAGAATCGGTTTTTATGTCAAGAACTTTATACTCTCCGATCAGGTCACCCTTCTTTGCCTCGATATCCTTATTATTCATCGAATCGTGCAGTTTTGCGACCAATTCCTTGCTCTTCGCGGGTTTCTTTAACTCGAGGGTAACCTGGCCATCCTTGTTTTCCATCTTGACAATCTTGCTGTTGATCTCCGTCACTTTGTAGTCTTTGACCTTTTGCCCCTTCTTCACGAAATACGTCTTACCGGACCAGTTGATCTGGCCTATTATGGTCCCGTCCGACACCTCGATAAAACCTTTATACATAAAAGGCAGGGGTACGGCCGTGACGGATACTAACGTCAGGTCTTCAGGCGAAAAGACCTTGACCGGGGGTTCGGGCTTTATGAACATGTTCTTGTCGAGGAGGGGCTTGTATCTCGAGACGGCATAGGGGGATTTGAGCAATTCTTCCACGTACGAAAAAGAGTTCGGCAGGGCGGCGGCGCCTTCCTTAGCGGGAATAGCTTCCCCTTTGCCTTCTTCCGGATAGAATGGGACTTGCTTTGACTCAAAGACCGAAGACGATTTCCACATCGCCAATATCCATAGAATGAACGCTGCTGCGGCTACTATCCGGGATGCGCCTTTCATATCTTCTCCGCCGGCAATACGGCAGCGACTATGACCAACTCGCCGGTCATGTCACCCTCGGCCGCGCTTTCGTCTGCGGAAACTTTTATTTTAAACGAATCCACCCTGAAAGGCATATCCGCGACGCTCAGCTTATACATAAAATTGGTCAGGCTCTCGTTACCGCACTTAATGACCACCCTGACGGGAAATTCCATGAAAAGGATTTCCTTGTTGTCCGCCGTTATTTTCCTGATCTCAAGGAATTCGATCGTCGAGATCTCCGGCACCTTCGAGGCCAGGGCAAGGCTGCCGATCTCGTTTATTATGTCGAGCTGCTTTACCCTGAACGGAAGGTCCGCCGGATTCGGTATATCGTGTTGGTACCTCTCGAAACCCAGCCAGAACGGGAATTGGAAATTTATGGAAGCGCCGTCCTCTTTTATCTTATTCTGGACCTTGTACAACTCCTCCTTGAATTTAAGGGGATCCCCGACCTCCTTAACCATCCGGGAGGACGGTTTAGAGAAGAGCATGCCGCTTATCTCCTTGTCGGCTCCCCGCATGGCCTTGAGCTGCCTCTCAAGGCGGTTCTTTTCGCTGCTCAGGAAACCGAGGCCCTGGTTTTTGTAGACCTTGAGCTGCTCCTGCTTCTGCACGACAGCCCCTTCGATCCTCAACCTGTCATACACGGTTATCCCTAAAAAAAGAAATGAGACAAGTATGACCGCTCCCAAGGAGATCTTAGTCGTCAACGACTCGTTCATGCCTTTTGGCATCTTCTATTTATTGCCTTTCGTTTCGTCCTTCTCGCCCTTCGGGGCCGCCGCAGCCGCGCCGGTCCCCTTGAACCTGAACTTTATGGAAAAATCCCTGAATTGTCCCGCGCCCTCTTCGGTCTGGCGGGGCAGGCTCGCGTATATTATCTCTACCGAATCGAATAACGGCGAGGATGCGAGCCTGTTCTTGAAATCGTTTATGGTCAGGAGGCTCGAGGCCGTCCTGCCTTCCAGCGAGAAGAAGTCCTTCTCCTTGGAGACCGACGTCAACCAGGTCTCTTCGGGTAGGAGCTTCCTTATCCCCAATATGGCCTCAAGCGAGAGGCTTTTCTTTATGGCCAGATTTTCAAAAGGTTCCAGCCTTGCCTCGCTGTTCTTTATATCTTCCTTAAGCTTGGCTATTTCCTTGTTGATGTTCTCGTAATCCGACAAAAGCGAATCCAGGAAGGCCACTTCCTTCCTTAGGGTCGACGTCTGGAACCAGATATTATACCCTATCGTGAGCGGTATCACGGCGATAAGGAGGCCCGCAGAGATGATCCAGAATTTTTCTTTCTTGAAATCTCTTTCCTCTTTCCTCTCGACCGGCAACAGGTCTATATTGGTCGGGCATCTCTGGAGCAGGCGCAGGGCCAGGCCGATCGAAGAGCCGAAGCGTGTCTGGAAATCTATATCGACCCTGAGGTTGGACGGGCATTTTATCTTCTGGCCCAGGTTGGCGCGCCTTATCTGCATGCCGAGCCCCTTCGCCAGGAAATCCTCTATGCCCTTGAGCTTTGAGCCGCCGCCCGATAATATGATCTCGTTGAAGGCGGTATCGCGGGCATGTTTGGTCCTGTAAAATTCCATCGACTGGACTATCGAAGATATCAGGTCGGAGACGACCGGGTTCAGGGCATTAACGAGGTCTTTGCCGGCCGGGGTGATGTTCGAGGGAACAAGGCTGTCTGATGCGACCACCATCCCCTCTTTGCGCTTAAGCTCTTCCGCCTTGTCGAAAGGTATATTTAACTTTGAGGCGATAGCATGGGTCATCTCGTCGCCGGCGATAAGTATCGAACGGACCCAGAACCCCTTGTCCGAGATGACGATAAGATTGGTCGCCTTGGCGCCGATATCAAGGATCAGTCCCTTGCCGAGGGGCTCATTGTAAGTTATGGCGTTAAGGAGGGCCAGCGGGCTGACATCGACGAACTCTATGTCCAGGTTGGTCCTCGCTACGTGCGAAAGCGTAGTTTCGACGATCTCTTTTTTCGCGGCGACGAAAAGGACGTCCTCTTCCGGGCCCGCGCCGGAGCGGAAGATCTGGTGGTCCCAGCTTATCTTATCGAGGGGAAAAGGGATCTGCTGCTGTGCTTCGTATTTTATTATCTTGTCTATCTTGCCTTGCTGGATCTTGGGGAGCTTGAGGAAGCGGATGAATACCGACTGGCCCGAGAGGGAGAGCGCGAGCCTGCCGCTCTTTATCTTTTCTGTTCTCAACAACCCCTCTATGCCTTCCCTGATCAGGGTGTCCCTTTTTTCCTGGTCGGCATATTGGGTCAAATCAAAAAATTTCGCCCGGATGAGCTGAATGCCCTCAACCGTCTTTTCCAGCTCTACGAGTTTTACCGAGCCCGCGCCTATATCGATCCCTAGAGCACGTTTTCCCATATGGTTGCGTATATTTTATAGGATTAAGCAAATGTTGTCAATTATTTCTTTTCAAAAAGCAAAAAATTCGATGGGCGCCTAATTTGACGTTTTCTTCTTGCTTATCTCCTTCCTTTTTTCGGCATTAATAAGCTCCATCTTTTGAAAAGTCTCCTGTTTCATCTTCTCGGACTTCGTATAGGCATTGGCAAACGAGAAACATCTATAGGCGCTAACAAGATTACTTATTTTTTCAGCGCCCGAGGCCTTCCGGGCTTTCTTTAAATATTCCTCTCCCGTCTTGGTATATTTGCCGCATACATCCTCGACAAAACCACTATCTTTGACCAAGTATAACTTCTCATAATAGCTGTCTATATTTTTCAAATCTTCGGATACCGGGTGTTCAACAAATAATTGCTTGGTGATCTTGCCTCTCAGATCCCCGGCTTTATTTTTTAATTCAGCGTCATCCGACAATCCGGATACTTTTTCCGCGCATTTTATCGCATAGAATAAATATTCTTCCTTTTTTCCCTTGGAAGGAGCTTTGGCTGCCATAACATCCGCGAAATACTCAGCCTTCTTGAGGATATCCGTAAGATATTCCTTTTTCAATTCCTCCGCATTGCCTTCCTCTTTTTCCGCGCTCTGATTCAAAGAAGCAATAATTTTACCGGGATCGGCGGAATTCGTCAAAAGATAAGGTTTATCAAGCGCTTCCTTGTCAATCTTTTTCAGAAGAGACCTCGCTTTACGAATATAATGGCTTTTGGGATAAGAGGCTTTTAGCATTTCGATCTCTGCTTTAGCCTCCGCAAGATACCCCGATTCATAGTGCTTAAACGCGGATTCATAATAAGACTTGTCCGGTTCACCTGTAAGCACTTCGAGAAGTCTTTTCGCCCTTTTTTCAAAAGATGGATCTTTAGCTGCTTCACCGAGCAGGTATTCCGCTTGTTCCGGGAGATCGTTATCTAGACAGTACACCGCCAAATTATAATAAGCCGCGGCATCACCTGCCTTTATCTCCGAAAATCTTTTGTTGAATTCGCCAAGGGCATCCGGATGGCCTACGGATTCATCAAGTGCTTCCGGCTGGCTAACATCGGCTGCCGTGGCCGGAAAAGCCGCGGCCAAAAAGAACATCAAAAAAAATACGGGAAACACCTGTCTCATTTTATTCTTTTTTCTCCTTTTACTCATATTTGCAATATAAGACCGCTACCTTTGGCAAACGGGTAAGAGTAATGTCCTCAAGGACAGGCGTCTGTAAATGCTGCGGGTCGTCCGATAATAAAGTGACTTTGAAACACATGGTCGTCGAAGGATCGATATTCGCGCCACCGTTGATATTTACCGGACTAAAGCTAGCCCCCCCGTCTCTGGAAATTTCCACCGCAGCCCTTTCATTAGTAACTGCGCCCGGCGGGATAGCCAAAGTCCACGACGCGGTGCCAAAGCGCCCGTTACTTGCCGTGGTGGACGCGGGAGAAATGTAATAGCCCTGGTCAGGGATCAAGCGGACTTCATCGAATAAAGCGTAACGTCCGTAAATCGTGGACGGATGGTTAATTAATCTCAAATACCAATCAGTATATATAAATCTGTTTGCTGTTTGGTCATGCCAAAACTGCGACTCCATATAGCCATATCTGTCATCCGCTCCCGTATCGACAAATTGATGATAGTTTTTGTCAACGGCATTGTAGATAAGATAATGAATCTGCCAAAGCCAGGGAATCCATGCCCCTCCGTCAGCCTCACATATCCCAGCCTGAGCGTTCGTTGAGTCCGGCCATTCATGATAAGCGATCCCGGTGGGGGAAACTGCCAGATAAATCTGATAATTGTTGTCTGCTGCCCCATGTACAATCAACCTGAAAGTAGCATTAATAGGAACTATCCTGTTCGCATCCGCCGGAACCAGTGTATGTAAAGGAGACACGTCGCCTATCGAAGAATACATGTAGTTGCCGTCCATGTCCTTGTTTAAGTACATATAATGGTCACCACCGCCGCCGTAGAAATTCAATCTTAACATGGAATCTATAAAATCGCCGGGTACGTCGTACCCTATTCCATCGATGATTGCCCTGGACCCGTAGTCCCCAAAGTACACACAACGAAAGTTACTGATATATATCTGGCCCGTCTGGCCCGCAGGAACGAAGTCTATCTGCTCAGTATCCTCATAACCCTCCCAGCGGTCATTGCTGTCATAATAATTATTAGCAAGAGGATAGCCAGCCTGAGGCGGAGGATTTTTAAGAACATTACAATAGACTCTCAGGGAGAATTCCTGATTGCAATTCCACTGTCCGCTTTGAGTGCCCCGTAAATCTAGATAAGCCAACGCCGTCGGTCCATAAGATGCGTCATCGCTCAATTCGTTATCGCCATCCGTTAAATTAGGTTGAGGACCATGGGCACCGGGGGGGTTAGGATACACGGGATTAACATCAGTTATTACTATATCATGACCATCGGGACTGGAATCTTGCCAATTCCGCCAGCTCCATCCTGTTTTACTGACATTATCATTATCTTCATCAAAGTTATCCCAGAAACCCAGTTTAAGGGAATTAGCGATGGCGTTAGTGCTGTAGTTTGGCGGGTCGACCTCCAATCCATTGTCGTAATCGGAGGTAACCGGACAGCTGTTAAGCCAATTTACGTTCTTAAAAATCGGCAATGTGCCATCATATACGGCAGGGATGACCGTGTAAGTATCTCCCCTGAACTGCTCTTTCGTCGTGTAATTTATGACATCATATATCCGCACGAGAGCGGTTATCCGTTTCTGGGCCGGTCCGGCCGTCCCGGTAGATGTTATCTCGTAAACGCCGCCGGGATGGAAGCAAAAATCAGTTGTATAAGAGAGGGGGACTCCCACGCTATCAACTTTTACTTTATTCGGATTCGCGTTATTTTTTATTTTTATTTTTTCAGCGGCGGTCAGGTAACCAAGGCCGTCTATAAAACCGTCAAAATCATTCCAACTGGTAAAGAAATTCGTGTTTCTTCTTGTAATAATATCACCGGCTAACGTGGCAGGATCTGTCGGCGTAATGACAGGCGCTAAAACAGCCCTAAGCACTTTAGCGTCCGCTTTATTTATATTTACCGGCGCCTTGCGCTGGTAAGTCGAGTTAGGATTATCCAGGCCTGTAAAAGACGAGGCCGTAGAATCCTCGCTGTTCTCGTCTATATAACCATTTACCGTCACATATTCCGCTATCTTGTTGAACTTGGCCTGTTTTACGGAGGTTGTGCCGGAAAACGCGTCGGTAACCTGTTCCTTTGTGATATAAACTCCGCCCGTGAGGGTCGAGCGGTATGAAATAATCGCGGTCCCGTCGCCGGCCTGAAGAGGGCTTCCCAGTATGGCAACAAGGCTTTCGAGCATATCTTCCAACCCGGGATTTGTGTCGTTTACGTTGAGCTGGCTCGCGGTATCGGTTATATTGACGGAATAGGCGGCGGTATTCCCCCTCCCCACGTTCCCGAGAGAGCCGCTCATGGTAGCGGCAGGCACGCCGTTGAAATCGCTGACGGCCAGGTTCCTCGCCGATACGATAGCGATATTCAATCCCGCCTCTGCCGCGGCCCTGGCCTGCGCCGCCATCGCCATATTCACCGACGACCTGTGATCGGCCATCATATTGATGGTGAAAGATGTCCCGATTATCAGCATCATCGCGAGGACGCCGACCGTCACTATGAGGGCGATACCCTTGTTATTTTTTCTTATTCTTATTTTCATTTTCTCGTATGCCCGCGAGGGTAGCTGACATAAAAACAACTCCGCTTCCTGGTAATTTTATTATTTTCCGGCAAATGGGAGAGCCCCGATGTCGTTCCTTGAGCCGTCTGGGTCGTTATACTTGGCGTCCGGGTCGCCGCCATCAACACAGGGGGAATCTCCCCTAAGGTGAAAATCGTCTTTCGCGGCATTCGCGAACCTGGGATCCAGCAATATGTCCTTCTCCCCTTTCCGGCAATCCAAAAAATCCTTCAGGTTATAAAAAAGGTTGTAGCTAAGCGTAAGGCTGATGTCCTCGCGCGGCTTATTATAATATTCTTCCAGATATCCTTTAGGCAGGTCCCGGGGATTCCCCGGCGGCGGAAGTTTGGCGGAGCAGATACCGACCTTATTGTTGTAAAAGACCGAATTCCTTACGACAAGCTCGATCGGCCCGCCCCAAAGCATCAGGCCGTAACTTGCGTTCACTATATCGCAGTTCAATATCTGCGCGTTCTTTACGCCGCTGACCTCTATGCAGGTAGACAGGTTCCTGCTTATTAAGACACAGTCCTTTAAAAGAAAACTGTCGACGCCACTAACCCTTAAGGGCTGCCCGTTGACCTCTATGGAGAGGTCTTTTATGGCAACGTTATTCACGCTCCCGCGCGATGAGATTATGGATAATCCGCTCTTTCCAAGTTTGATAAGGGTCTTGTCGGCGCCCTGCCCGACAAGCTTGATATTACTCTTAACGGTAAATCCCTCTTTCTCCGTGTATTCGCCTGCGCCTATGTATATGGTATCGCCCGGAAAGGACTTCTCGCACGCTTCCCTGATGGTCTTACAGTCCCCCGGCACCCTTATCGCGTATTTATCCCCGGGAGCGGCAGAGGCCCGCAGGCATAAGCTTAAAAACAGGATGACGGAGAACGCGATTATTTTTTTCATATTGTTATCCCTACTGCTGGTAAAATACCCGGGCTTTCGGCCGGTGGTACATCACGGTGACGCCCTTCAGGACAGGCGTGGAGCTGCTGGCCGAATAGTCATTAGGGTTCAACGCTGTCGTGCCCAATAAAGCCTTATACTGGAACTTACCGCCTGAAAGGGATGACAATGAGTCCCCTTTGGAGTATTCAGTCGAGAAATCATCGCTTGCGGAAGGGGTGTCGGCCGCCCTGGCATACATCGTTATTGAGGTATTGGCAGGATTCGGGTTCGCATCATTCCACGTTATCGTATCCCATATTATATTGGCGTTATCCGAAGGAGGCTTAGCTATAAGCGGCGCGGATACTATATAACCCTTTGGATATATGACCCTGACGTTATCGAAGTCGGTCACGCATTCGCTGGTGCTGCCAATATATCTGGGGTTATTGTCGGTGATCCCGTCAGTCCTGTCGTATACCATATCGACGAATACTTCATTGGTGTAGGGAGGGTCCCCCTGCCAGAATAAGTCGAGATCGACATAATATATATTGTTTGCCCGGAATGCTACGACACCTGCTTTAGACGCGCTGCCTGTTCCGGATGCTCCCGTGGTGACCCAACCGGAACCATCCTGAGTAGTATAGGAATAATAAGCCTTATACGTGGTTCCCACCCCTATCGCCGCTAATATGTAGTACTGCGTCTGTTGCGTATCCTCATTCCAGGAATAACAGGCGCCGACTGTCGAGTCTGTCTTGCCTGGACAATATATTACGCTCGCATCCGAGTCGGAGGAACCGAACCAGTCGGTCCCGTTTTGGACAAAAGTATAATAAACGTCTCCGGGTTTTGTCTGATGGTCAGTTGTATACGGCGGATCGGTCTTGAGGATGAGATACCCCGTCAAAAATGACGGAATATGGGAGGCATATCCCGGATTAGCCAAGCGCTGGCTTGGAGGCCGTTGCCAGTTGCTGTCCCATGTCTGCTTCTGTCCGTTGTCATAGACATAAGACCTGGCGAAGATATCGTAGCCCAACGGCGAGTCTGCTTTGTAGTAATAACTGTTTAATTCAGCTTGCCTTTCCTCAGCCCTGCATCCATCGTAATAATATCCCGGTACATCCATTCTGAGGCAATACGTGCCATTAATGCCATCTTCCTTGAACCCTTCCGGGACGGAAAAATCGCCGAAAGTGCAGGGCCACACATAATCGCCGTCCCAATTTATAGCAGTTGCATCTTCACCGTCTATTCTTCCCCTAGGAAGCCAGTGTTCATGGGTGCTGGGAAATGTGTGAACATCCCAATCCCACCACGCTATACCGAATAACTTCGTTACATATCCCCCCTTCAATATTATCGCGGTGTAGGCAATATCGTCGTTGAAGTTATCCCAGTATCCGAGCTTGACGGAATCGGGGGTGGTCGTGTAATTCCCCTCCCAATTCATCTTGCTGCCGTCGAAACCATCCTGGCTGGTCGGACACGAATCGAGCCAGGTCACGTTCCTTACCTCCCCATCGCTGAAATTGTTGTAGAGCGAGAACCACGGCGCCCAAAATTCCGCCCGCGTCGATTGCGTAAGGGTATTAAAGACCTGGATGACCGAGGCCGTCTTCTTTTCGGCTACGACGACTCCGTTCTTTTTCGTCTTCCCTGTAGAGACTATCTTCAGGATACCGGCCGAGTTATAATCCGTCCCGAGCCTGGAGGCAGCCCTGTATGTCTTAGGCGTCGTCACCGGGTTCGAGTCGACCGCGATATCCCCGTAAAAAGAAGAGGGATTATATCCGAAGTATTCGGCCGGAACGTAATCATCAGAACCGTAGGCGTCCCATTTAAGCTGGACCGTATTTTGGTTCTCTTTGTTGTAGTATTCGACCCTTATCGAGTGCCAGCCGGCGCGGCTGAAGACAACAACCGGAGCGACAAGGACATTATCTGACGGCCAGCCGCCCATGTTCCTGTCGGTCCAATCTTCGATCAATTTTGTCCCGTCTATAAAAAGCCTGCAGCCGTTCTCGCTGCGCATCTTGAAGGTTATATCCTGATTTACCTTATCCTGAGGTATGTATATATAGCCGGTGAATACCGCGCCGAAATAATCCAATCCCGACCGCCACGTCCAGTCAGCGGCTATATAACCCCCCGCAAATTCCGCGTCGTGCGCCTCGCTCCATCCGTTCCAATCCCCGTCGGCGCCCGGGAACGTCCCGGAAGGAGGCCAGGGGTCTGAACCGGAGTCCTTCGCCTCTTTAAGGGCGCGAAATTCCACGACTTTGCCGCAAAAATTACCAAGGCCCAGGATCGAGTTTTTATCCCACACCGTATTATCGGGTTGGGAGTAATACTTACCGGTAAGCCCTCCCGGTATCACCGGGGCATAGACGGTAACGAAGTCTTTTATGGCATTATATTTGACGTCGTCGTTAAGGACAAGCCGCAATTCTTCGACTGTTGCGTAAGGCCCGTGCTTCTGGATGGTGCCGCTGTTACAGGACTGAGGGCCGGTGGCGGTCAATACAGAGGTGATACTGCTATACTCCGTCTCCGGAACGCGATAATTGATTATCTTCGCGATGTCATCGTATGAAAGGCCCTTGCTTTTCAACTCATCTATCCACGGATAATCGGTCTCATCAAGGGCGTTTATGTTTATCTTCTGGTCCTCCCGCTCCACATAGACCTGATAGCTTCCCTCCGCTAAATTCACCTCGGTCCCCGGGTCGGCGTAAGGAGATGCATTTATGGTAGTCATGACGTCGTCGTAACTGTTGTTTGCCGCCAAAGCCCGGATATCGGCAATCGTCTTATCAAGGCCCGCGCCGGATAGCTCTTTAGCTACGGTATAATACATAAAATTCGCCGCGGCCCTATACTCGATCTGCATGTTTATAGCGAAACTCGTGGCTATCATCGCGATGAGCGCCAGGATGCCCACCGAGATTATGAGGGCTACGCCTCTCTTCTTTTTGTATTTGGGGCTAGTCTCTTTCATCTCGCACCTACGATCCTTATGAAATCCGTAAAGGTCTTTGTCTGGCTGCCGTCCTTGCTCTGCAGCGTTATGGATATTTCCACCGCGTCAGGCAAGCCGTCGGGATTCTTAGCGTTTCCGTCCGAATCGTAGTTCTCGGCCCTTCCTCCCGGATTATCCGATCCGGAATTCCATGTATGCAATGCCGGAGTATCGAAATCCGGCGCGGCGGCGGCCGCATGCCTGTAATAATAAGTAAACTGCAAAGCCGTGACATTGCGGGCGACTGTGGTATCGGATGCCCCGGTATCCGCGGAACCGTCGGCCTTCTTTGAAAAATCATAGGCAACCGGCACTACGCTTCCGTCGAAATACTCGAAATGGTGCATGAGGCGGTTATCGTTCCTGAGCCAATATCCGGCTTCGCATAGGTCCTGCTTGGCCGAATTATTCGCTATCGGCGCGACGAAAAAGATCTCGTCGCCTGCGGAGCCGGTCTTTAGGCCGGACACGGAGGGATAACGATAACCCTCGAATTTAGTCCAGTATGCGGTGTTGGAGCTTTCCTGGTAGAGGCAGGCGGAGGCTATCTCCCTCTCCATTATGTCGAGCGCGAACCTAGCGTTCTGGTACATATCTAGGATCGTCTCGGCCTTGTGCCAGGAATCGAGCCCGCCCCTGAAGACCGTAAACAGGGAGGTAACTAGTATGGAGAAGATGACGGCCACGACGAGGATCTCGACCAAGGTCAGGCCGGAGCTATTCCTTCTTATATATCTATCTGGTCGCCACATAGGTCGTGAATACCTGCTGGTAAGGGCGGCTCCTGTATTCCCAGGTTACCGTCAGATCCACCTTCCTTAATGCGTCGATCGCGTCTACGGTTGAAACGCTCTGCGACCACGCATAAGACGCGTCGGAGAAGGCCCCGCTCGTGACGCCTAAAGAGGGAAATCCGGTGTTCCTCAGTTCTTCGAGCTTCTCATTGGCAAAGATCGCGACCTGCGTGGAATTCATCGAGCGCCTAGCCGAGTCAAAACCTATCGGAAAAAGCGACAATATGCCCACCAACCCTACAGCGAGTATCGCGAGCGATATGACTATCTCGATTAACGTAAAACCTTTTCTCATGATGTTAAGGAGCTATCTTCTCCAGTTGGTTACATCGTCGCCCGCGCCGCTATTGTCCACTTTGTTAGGGCCGTTGGACCAGATATCAATGTAATGATCGAAACCGTGCGCGGCCGCGCCGGTATTAGCGTAATGATAGGCGTTGTTCCAGGGGTCGAGTATAGTGCCGGCGACGGTATTTACTTCATTCGTCTGGAAATTCATGTAAGGCCCGGCCCAATTCGCAGCCTGGGCGGTCGTAAGGCCGGCGGAACTGGTAAGGTTCGAGTACAAATTGCCGGTGGCGGGATATATCCCCGTATCCGCCTGGAACATCCCAAGCGACGTCTCCAGGCCGGCGATCATCGACCTAGCCTTGGCCACCATAGCCTGCTGCTTCGCCTTCTGCGCGGCGCCGGTTATAAGGCCAGCCAATATAAGGATGATCGTCATGACGACTATCAACTCTATTATCGTAAACCCGCCTTTACGTTTTTCCATTTTAACCATTCCCTCCCAATGCGGTTATGAGGTTGAAGAGCGGCATAAACATCGAAACTACTATAAAACCGACGATCAGGCCCATGCCGATAATAAGGAAAGGTTCCAATAACGACATAAGGCCCGTTACCGTGACATCCACCTCTTCATCATAGACGTCCGCGATCTTGAGGAGCATCTGGTCGAGAGCGCCGGTCTCCTCGCCGACAGATATCATGTTGACGGCCATCGCCGGGAACAAGCCGGCCTTTAAAAGCGGCTTGGCCACAGTCTCTCCCTCGCGTACGCTGTCGTGGACATGGACTATCGAGCGCGCCATGACCTCGTTACCGGTCGTATCTTTTGCGACCATAAGCGACTGGAGGATGGGGACGCCGCTCGAAAGCAAAGTGCCCAGAGTCCTCGAGAAACGCGCGATGGCTATCCTGCGGATCAACGGCCCCATTACCGGAAGCTCCAATTTTATCCTGTCGATCACCAGCCTCGTCGCCGCTACCTTGGACAATATCGTATAGGTCACGATGACAAAAATAATGATCCCGAGCCCGACAAACCATCTGTCTTTCATCAAACTGCTGACGAAGAGGAGCACCTTTGTCGGGGTCGGCAGTTCGACGTTCATCTCTTTGAATATCTGCATGAATTTCGGGACTATGAAAGTTATCAGGAAAAATAAGACCGAAAGCGCCAACGTCAGGACAAGGGCGGGATATATAAGGGCGGCCTTTATCCTGCTGTTCAGCTTCTGTGACTTCTCGGCGAATTCAGCCAGGCGCGTCAGGACGACTTCAAGGACGCCGCCGGTCTCGCCGGCCTTGACCGTATTTACATAAAGCGGAGGGAAAGCCTTCGGATATTTCGAGAGCGCTTCGGAAAAAGAACTGCCGCCCTCTACCTGTTCGGCCAGGCCGCGGATGGTCGTTTTCAGGGCCCCTTTCTCCTGGCGCTCAAGGACGTAAAGCGCGCGCACGAGAGGAAGGCCTGACCCGATAAGCGTGGCCAGCTGCCTCGTAAAAACGGTCACCTGCTTCTGGCTGACCCCTCCCAACGAGAGATTCAGTATAGATACTTTATTAGCCGGGGCAGGGCTTTCACGCAGGTCTTTAACCGCGCCGGCGGCGGGCGTTTTCGACTTCTCCTCGCTTACGCTTACCGGATAAAGCCCCTTTTGGCGGAGCTGGGTCACCACCTCATCGTTAGAGTTGACCTCTAGCCTGCCTTTTATCTCTTTCCCGTCCTTGTCGATAGCCACGTAATTGAATATTGCCATAGTTGTAGTTCCTCTCTCGTCTATAATATAAATATACCCTATAAGTTACCGAAAGTCAAAGGATCGCAGTCTGGGCTTCTTTAAGGACCTCCTCGAGCGTAGTGGCGCCGAGGAATACCTTTTCAAGGCCGTCGTTAAGAAGGGTCTTCATGCCGGCCTCTATGGCGGCCTCTTTTATCAATGCGGTATGGGCCTTCTCTATTATCAGTGCCCTGAGCTTGTCGTTAAGGATAAGGAGCTCAAATATGCCGGTCCTTCCTTTATATCCGGAATTATTGCATTTTACGCAGCCGGCTCCCCTGTAGAACTTCTTCCCCTTCGCGACTTCAGGCTTTATCCCCAGGTCGGATAGCATCTCCGGCTCGGGCGTATATTCCTCTTTGCAGAACTGGCATATCTTCCTGACTAGGCGTTGGGCAAGTACAGCCTCGAGCGTCGAGGTCACCAGGAACGGCTCGACGCCCATATCTATAAGCCTGGTTATGGTCCCTGCCGCGTCATTGGTGTGTATGGTCGAGAAGACGAGATGTCCGGTGAGCGAGGCCTGGATGGCTATCTGGGCGGTTTCGGCGTCGCGGATCTCGCCGACCATGATTATATCGGGGTCCTGCCTTAAGATGTGGCGCAGCGATGCCGCGAAGGTGAGGCCGATCTTGGCGTTTATCGGCACCTGTATTACGCCTTTAAGGTCGTACTCGACGGGATCCTCGGTCGTGATGACCTTATATTCTATCTTGTTTATCTCCTTCATACAGCCGTACAAAGTGGTCGTTTTGCCGCAGCCTGTCGGCCCGGTAGCTAGGAGTATCCCGTTGGGCTTGATGATCAGGGCGCGTATCTTCTTCTTTGTATCCTCGAGCATCCCCACATCGTCGATCGAAAGGCTGACAGTAGTCCTGTCGAGCACCCTCATGACGACGCTCTCTCCGAAAATCGTCGGCAATGTCGAGATCCTGAGGTCGACGCTCTTTCCTTCTATCGTGACCATGATGCGCCCGTCCTGGGGAAGCCTTCGTTCGGCTATATCGAGGTTCGCCATGACCTTTATCCTCGACGAAAGTCCGAGGCTCAAGTTCTTCGGGGGCCGCGCCACCTCATAAAGGACGCCGTCTACCCTGTATCTTATCCTGTAATCCGATTCGAACGGCTCAAAATGTATGTCCGAGGCCTTCTCTTTGACTCCCTGCAGTAATATCATGTTCAATAATTTTATGACCGGGGCGCGGGAAGCGAGCTCCTGCAGCGTGGAAATATCCGTCGCTTCTTCTCCGACCGGGAGGAGTTCCATCTTTTCGCCGAATACGCCCAGGACATCCTGTATCGTCTCGCCCTCGGCGCCGTAATATTTCTGTATCTCCTCTTTTATCTCCTCATCACTGGCTACGACGCCCTTGATGTTCATCCCGAGGGTAAACCGCAGGTCGTCGAAGGCAGCCACATTCAGCGGATCGGCGATAGCGACGGTGAGCTGGTTACCGTCGATGGCGACGGGAATGATAGTATATATCTTGGCGACCGAGGCCGGGACCTTGTCGATGACCTCCTTCGGGATCTTCGTACCCTTAAGCCTTGCTACCGAGAAGCCTGAGCGCGCGCCGAGGACCTGGAGGATATCCTCCTCTTTGACCAGCCCCATATCGATCAAGATCCGGCCCAGGAGTTTTCCCGTCAGTTTCTGTTCCTCGAGGGCCTGTTCCAATTGATGGTCATTTATAAGGCCTTTCTCGAGAAGCATCTGGCCTATCTTCTTGAATTTTTCCTGTTTAGACTGTTGATCTTTTTCCGAAGCCATTTTATTCCTCGTAACCGTGCGTTATGCGCACGACCTCAGATATAGTGGTTATGCCCTCCAGCGCTTTCGAGAGGCCGTCCTCGCGCAGGAGTTTCATGCCGTGCTTCCGGGCCGCGTCCCTGATCTCGGGAGAAGGCAGCCTCTTTATGATCATCTCCCTTATTTCGTCGGTATTGATAAGAAGCTCGAAAATGCCTATCCTTCCCCGGTAGCCCGTATAATTGCAGTTCTTGCAGCCGTGCCCGCGCCATAATTTTATCTCGCTTGCTTTCGGATCGTCCTGTTTGTAACCAAGCACATATAATTCCTCTAGGCTCGGTTGATAGTTTTCCCTGCAGTTGTCGCAGATCTTCCTGACGAGGCGCTGGGCCATGACCGCCTGCACCGTAGAGCTCACCAGATACGATTTTACGCCCATATCTATCAGGCGCGTAAAAGCGCCGGCAGCGTCGTTGGTATGGAGCGTGCTGAAGAGGAGATGCCCGGTCAGGGCCGCCTGTATCGCGATAGACGCCGTCTCGAAATCGCGTATCTCGCCGACCATTATGACGTCGGGCGCCTGCCTCAGCATCGTCCTGAGGCCGGAAGCGAAAGTCAGGCCGATCGAAGGCTTGACGTGGACCTGGTTTATCCCTGAGATCTGGTATTCGACCGGGTCCTCGATCGTTATTAATTTTTTGTTCGGCTTATTGATATAGCTAAGCGAGGCGTATAACGTCGTCGTTTTGCCGCTGCCGGTGGGACCGGTTATAAGCAACATCCCGTAAGGGAGATGTATCAGCCTTTCAAACGTGTCCGCGTCCCCATGGAGAAATCCCAATTCCTTAAGGCCCAGCATGAAGCTCGATTTATCGAGGATCCTCATGACCACGCTTTCACCATAAAGAGCAGGGAGCGTGGAAACACGCAGGTCGAGGTCCTTTCCCGCGCCATGGATCCTTATCCTGCCGTCCTGGGGCAACCTCTTCTCCGCTATATTCATACCGGCCATGATCTTCAGGCGGCTTATGATAGACGGCTGCAGCTGCTTGGGCGGGCCCGGCACTTCGTGCAAGACGCCGTCTATCCTGTACCGTATGCGGAATTTATCTTCGAGCGGCTCGACATGGATATCCGAGGCACGGTTCTTTACGGCCTCGGCGATTATCTGCGTGACCAGTTTTATTATCGGGGCTTCCTCTTTCTCCTCTTCCTTGGCGACCTCTCCGGCCGCTCCCTTGAAAGATACCGCTATCTCCGAATCCTTTTTCTGCGCGACCGCATCGAGGATGTTCTTGCTGCCCCCGTAATGTTTTTCTAGCGCGATCGAAAGATTGGTCTCCGAGGTCAGGACAAAATTTAATTTACACCCGGTTAAGTCTTCGAGATTATCCTGCGCGAGGAGATTTATGGGATCATCGGTGGCGACCGTAAGCACGTCGTCCGCGTATTTAATAGGCACCATCCTGTGCCGGTAGGCGATGTTCGGTTTTACCTTCTGGAGCACATCGAATGGTATCTCCATGTCGAAGATCGGGGAACGGGCGAGGGAGAATTCCTGCACGATGAGGTCCCTGAGCTGCTCTATCTTTAAAAAACCTATTCCGGTGAGGATGTCGGAGAGACGGCCGCCTGATTCGACCTGTGACTTAAGGACGTTCTTGACCTGGGATTCTTCCAGGATCCCTATGGACCTGACGTATTCGGCTATGAGCCTGCTCTTATTAAGCAAATCCCCGCTTCTCCCCTTTTATGTTCCTGCGCGCTGCGGCCTCGGCCTCGCGCCTAACGGCCGAAAAAGGAACCTTTTTGAGCCCCGCGATCCTTTTGCAATCTTCGTATTCCGGAGAACAGATATTAAGCGAGTCCTTGTAGAAGCCCGCCTTCACCTTTATATTACCATATTTTGTCTTTACTTCAACTATTTTACGTTCAAGTTTCAGCCGTTCGGCGTTATGCCGCCTGATGCCGAATGTGGACGTCTCTTCGAAGATGATCCCCGAGAGAACCCCGGCCGTCGAGGGCCCGGAGAGGACCGTCAATACGCAGGCGGGCCGCGATTTTTTCATTATCGCAGGCGTGATATAAACATCCAGCGCCCCCGCCTCAAAGAGCCTGTCGATAAGATACCCGTAGACCTGGGTGTTCATATCATCGATGTTGGTCTCCAATACCGTGACGATATCCGCATCGCCGTTTGTCCTTCTCTCGCCTATTATCGCCTTGAGCAGGTTCGGCCGGCCCGGGATCTCGCGGCTTCCGGCGCCGAACCCGGCCCGGAGGACCTTCATTGCCGGTATATCGATCTGTGATCTTGAAAATGTCTTAAGGAGCGCGGCGCCTGTGGGTGTGGCCAATTCAAAAGGCGAGACGGCGACGGAGATATCTATCCCCTGCAACAGGTAAGCGGTCGCCGGAGCGGGATTGGCGACAGTGAGGCGCGAAGAATAAACCTCATCTATTCCCATCTCCTCCAGAGCGACGCAGGCGCCGACTATATCCACGACGGAATCTATATCTCCGACCTCGTGGAAATGCACCTTCCCAACCGGGATCCCGTGGGCCCTGCTCTCCGCTTTCGCGAGATTGGTAAATACCGCGACGGATGTTTCTTTGACCCGGCTTGAGAGGCCTGATGAATTTATCGCCTTCGCGATGCCCTTGAATGTCTTGTCATCAGTATGCTCGTGCCCACGGTGCTTTTTATATATGACGTCGAATTTGACGCCTGATACGCCGGCGCGAGAGACTTTGCGCGCCGCCAATTTATATACGCCTATCTTAATCTTGCGCAGCTGCGAGGCGAGGCGCCTGATATCGAGGCCGCAATCTATGAGCGACCCCAGGAACATATCGCCGCTTATCCCGCTCGGGCAATCAAGGTATAATATTTTTTTGTGATGGGTCATTTATTTATAAGCCCCGCGAAATATCCGGCGCCGAAACCGTTATCGATATTCATCACGCACACACCGGGCGCGCACGAGTTCAGCATCGTTAATAGCGACGACAGCCCGCCGAACGAAGCGCCGTATCCCACCGACGTCGGCACGGCTATGACCGGGCAGGCGACAAGCCCGCCGACTATCGAGGCCAGCGCCCCCTCCATCCCGGCTACGACTATTATGACCTTAGCCTTCTTCAGGAGCGGGATATTGCCGACCACCCTGTGTATGCCCGCGACCCCGACATCGTAAAGCTTCCCAACGCGGTTCCCGAGGAGTTCAAGCGTCAACACCGCCTCCTCGGCGACGGGAATATCCGATGTGCCGGCGGTCACGATAAGCACCTCGCTCTTTTTGAGCCGCGGCCGCTTCCTCGCGTAATATATCATCCTCGCGTCCTCGTTGAACTTCAGGACGGGTATGGAGATACGAAGATACCCGTATAATTCCGGTGAGGCCTTGGTGATAAGGAGCGTATTCCCGCTGGCGATGATACGTTTCGCTATCTCGGCGATATCGCGGTCTTTCTTGCCGGGCGCGAATATGACTTCGGGGAAACCTTTGCGGATGGCGCGGTGGAAATCTATCTTGGCAAAACCCATGTCGTGAAAAGGAAAATGCTCGAACTTCTTGAAAGCCGCCCCCCGGGAGATCCTGCCGTCTTTAAGATGAGAGAGTACTTTTTTTATTGAACGCCTGGAATAATCCATGATGCCTATCTTCTCAGGAGAATGAACGCCACTAAAAGGACGATCAAAATGAACGCGAGGATATAGAAATCGTTAAAATATACGAAATCCCTTATCCTGTCGAATATCGAGTACCCGGCCTTCTTCTCTTCCCTCTGCGCCGGCCTGATGTCGAGTATCGGGACCGACTGGTGCTTCAGTATGCGTATCCTGCTGCGCAAGGCCTCGACTTGGCTCTTCCTGAACCTCAGGTATTCGCCGCCGATCCTGTAAGCGGGGATCTTCCCTTCGGCGACGAAACGCCGCAGTTCCTCCTCGCTCAACTCAAGGATATCCGCGGCGTCATGGAGGCTTATAAGCTTCTCCTGTTCGGCCGGAGCGTTGAATGCCTTATTTAATTCGTTCCGATGCGATCCACTCATCTATCTTGGTTTTATCAAAATGCAGCCTGTCACCTTCCCTTATCGCGGGCAATTTTCCGCTGACCGCCCAATCCCTGACCACCGACGAATCGACCTCGAGGTACCTGGCGACCTCCTCCACTTCCATCAATTCGGCCGCAGCCTGCGACGAGGCCCTTCCTCCGGAGACCATCTGGCAATTGCCGTTCAGGACGGCTCCCTTGCTTATCTCCAGGAGCGGCGTCTTTATGTTCCCGTCGACGCGCGCCGGGGAGATGAGCTTAAGGGATTTTTTCGCGACCACTTCGCCGGTCACCCTGCCCGCAATGGTTATCTCGTCTCCGACTATGTTCGCGCTTACGAATGCCTTCTCTCCGATGGTAAGCGTTCCCTTCGTGTCAAGCGTGCCTTCAAACCTCCCGTTTATCTGCAAATTCACCGGGTCCTTGAAAGACATCGTTCCCTGCATGCTGGCATCGACATCCAATACCTTCTCTTCCGCTTTCCTTCCTTTGCCGAGCATCTTGACACCCCCTCTCGTGCTTTTATGAATCGACCGACGACGACCAACCCGCTCTCTTGACCCCGTCCAGTTCGCGAATCTTGGACAATATCTCGCTATCGAATTCGTTGGTCAAAAGCTTGACATTGATCTTTATGATGAGGTCCTCGGAAGACGAGGATCTTTTCACGTCGAAATCTTTTATCTCCGCGTCATACTCGGAAAGGACCGACCGTATCTCCTGGAGCTGAGAGGCGCCGGCCTTTGTGTCTATCTCGAGGAACTTATACCAATCCCTCCTTATCATTACCCTCTCCAGCCTGTTAAGGAAGAAGAGGGCCACTAACGCCAGGATCGTCGTAACGGTAGCCGCTATAAATAAGCCCGCGCCGACCGCGAGGCCGAGGCCCGCGACGGTCCAGAGGCTTGCCGCGGTCGTAAGGCCGCGGACCGAGGCCTTAAACCTTATTATCGTGCCGGCTCCGAGAAAACCTATACCGCTAACGACCTGCGCCGCGATGCGGGCAGGGTCGGGGGTCGCCACTCCCCTGTATATATCAAATATATGCATCGAAGTAAGCATTATGAGGGTCGAGCCGATACCTACGAGGATATGTGTCCTCAGGCCGGCCAGCCTCCCGTGGACCTCGCGCTCGTATCCTATAAACCCGCTTAATATCGCGGCCAGGCACAGCCTGATTATCATATCATATTCGCTAAGTCCCATCGCTCTCTCCTTCTAGCTAGATCCCGAGATCCGGTTCAGCGGTCAGGGATAGTCCCGACCTCTTCCCGTTCTTGAATAAAAGGTAACCCGTTGAGGCGATCATCGCGCCATTATCGAGCGAAAGCCGCATCGGCGGGAATATGACTTCTATCCCGTTCCTTTCGCCGGCGCCGGTAAGTTTGTCCCTTAATATCCTGTTGGCGCTCACACCTCCGCCTACGACCAGGCAGCCTATCTTTTTTTCCGCGCAGGCCGATACGGCTTTTTCGACGATCGCTCCGACAGCGGCCTTCTGGAAACTCGCCGCGATATCCGCTTTCATTGCAGCGGTAAGCTTCCGGCCCTTCACATGATATAATACCGCAGTTTTCATCCCGCTGAAACTAAAATCGTATGAATCATCGCCCATATATGGGTAAGTAAACCTGACTGCGTCCGGGTCGCCGCGGAGCGCCGCCTTTTCGATCGCCGGCCCGCCCGGATAACCAAGCCCTAGTATCTTTGCGACCTTGTCGAACGCCTCGCCCACCGCGTCGTCCCTCGTCTGGCCGAGCAACCTGAATTTTCCTATATCTTCGCAAAGGACGAGGCTGGTATGGCCTCCGGAAACGACAAGGCCCATGATCGGGAATTTGACCTTGGTGCGGCCGATGAGCCCTGAGTAGATATGCGCCCAGAGATGGTTTACGCCTACGACCGGTATACCGAGGGAATAACTGAGGGATTTTGCGAACGATATCCCGACAAGGAGCGCGCCGACCAGTCCCGGCCCCTGTGTCACCGCGACGAGATCGATATCTTTCAACGTTTTGCCGGCCGATCTGAGCGAATCCTTCACCACATAATCGATGACTTCCAGATGGTAGCGCGTGGCTATCTCCGGTACTACACCGCCGTATCTCTTATGGAATTCGAGAGAAGAAGCTACCGCGTCGGAGAGCACTCTGTTGCCGTCCTTTACCACGCCGGCACCCGTCTCATCGCAAGATGTCTCGATGCCGAGGACAAGCATTATCCTTACCTCGCCAAATTCGATACGTATACCATCTCTATGCCCTTGCTCGCGATGACCGGTATCATCTCTTTCAGAACGGCTATGGTGTTAGGGCGGTCGTGCCCGATCGCTACCGCGGCGCCGCTCTTTATCGCGAGGGCCATCGCCTTTTCGACCTGCTTTTTTATATAGGCGGGATCGCTCTCGTTATCGAGGAATACCGACCTCTTGACGAACCTCACGCCAGTCTCTTTCGCGACCCGCTCGCAAGCGGAATAGTTCGTAACGAGGCTGTCGAGGAAGAACATGTTATTCTTTTTAAGTTCGCCGAACACTACCCTCATGAACTTACGGTCCTCGGTAGCCTTGGATCCCTCGTGATTATTGACCCCGTCCGCGCCGGGGACTGTCTGCAGCGCCTTGGAAAACCCGGCCTGTATCTCTTTTTCGCTCATGTCGGTGCGAAGCGTCATCAGCTCAAGCCTCATCTTGGCCTTAGGTTCCATGGGCATGTGCAGGATCACCTCGAAGCCGCGCTCTTTCGCTTTTTGCGCGATGAGCGTAGAATACGGCAGGTCGGGCAGGACCGAAACCGTCAGAGGCATGTCCAATTGCAGAAGAGTGTCGAGATTTTTCGTGTTGTATCCCCAGTCGTCCAGCACTATAGCCAGCTTCGGACGCGGAGTTACCGGGGACGGTTTTACTCCAGGGGGCGCAGGGATGACCGGGGGTTTCGGAGCCGGCGGCGCCGGGATGGCCGGAACCCTGTGGATAAGCGTCAGGCGGAATACGGGGTTGCTCGACGGGCGTTCCGCGATCAGGAAAGACGCCTCTTCCCTTAATTCTTTCTTGGCCCCCGCCGGGGCCCTGCTCCCTCCGGGGACTGCGGCCTTTACCGCGCTCTCTTTTACCGTCCTCGAGACCGGCAATAATTTAAACCCGGCCTTGTCGAGTGACTTACCGAGACGCCTTTCGAAATCATCGAAGGAGAAAGAATCCGGGACCCAGTATCTCTTTTCGAGGTAGACATGTTTTACTTTGCCGACCATGTCCTTGTTGGAGACCTTCCCGGCGGCGAGTTCGGCATTCAGGATGCGCTCGATAGTCCTGTCGTGAAACAGGTCCCTGGCCGCATTGAACAGGAAAGCAGCGCATATAACCGCCGCTATGACAACTATAATATTGCGGATGTTTATCCTGCTCATTTTTTAACAACGGAGGACTTGTATATCCTCATCGTCTTTATCGCGTCCACTGCGGTCTGGAGCTGGTTGTCATATACCTCTTTCTTCTCCGAAGGCTTCCCGGGCTTTTCCTCAAGTTTCTCGAAGACCTCGGCGGGATCCTCCTTAGGAGCGGCCTCCTTCTTGACCGGCTTGAATTCCACTACTATATCGGGTATGATGCCCTGTCCGTGGATGGAACGGCCGTTAGGTGTATAATATTTGCTCGTGGTAAGCCGTATAGCCGAGCCGTCGGAAAGCGGTATAACGGTCTGGACCGATCCCTTTCCGAAAGTCTTCATCCCCACCAATACGGCGCGCCTGTGGTCCTGTAAAGCCCCGGCGACTATCTCCGAGCCGGAGGCGGAACCCTGATCGACAAGGACCACCATCGGGTAATCGGTCCTTGGTTTCTTATTTTTGGCGCGGAATTCCATCTCCTGCTTGTCATTGCGGCCTTTGGTATATACTATCATCTCTCCGGCAGGGAGGAATTTGCCCGAGACCTCGGCGGCGACATTTAAAAGCCCGCCCGGGTCGTTCCTCAGGTCAAGGATAAGGCTGTCCATTCCCTGTTTCTCGAGTTCGACCAGCGCGTCCTCGAGGTCCCTGGCCGAACGCTCCTGGAATATGCTGAGCTTGATGTATCCTATCTTATCTTCCAATATCCTCGGGTTCTTTATCGACTTCACCTTGATGGTATCCCTTGTTATCGAGAAATCGAGGACCTTGCTCTCGCTCTCGCGCAGGACCGTTATCGTGACTGGCGTCCCCGGTTTCCCGCGGAGCTTTTTCACTGCCTCGACCAGGGTGATGCCGCGCGTTATGTCTTTATCTATCTTCACTATCCTGTCGCCGGCCTTTACGCCCGCCTTGAAAGCCGGGGTATCGTCTATCGGCGCGATGACCGTAAGCAGGTCATCCTTGATGGCTATCTCGATGCCTATCCCGCCGAATTCCCCCTCGGTCTCGACCTTCATCTCTGCATAAGACTCCGGGTCCATAAATTCGCTGAATTTGTCGAGTGACTGGACCATTCCCTTGAGCGCCCCGTATATCAGGGTCTTCGTCTTGACGTCATCGACATATTCGGAGCGGACGATAGAAAGTGTGTCGGAGAAAAGCTCGAGTTGTTTATAAATGTCCTCTTCCTTCTCGGGCGCGGCCTTGACCGCCGGGGCGGTCTGGCTCTTTCCCGCCACAGGCGCGGCCTTTTGCGGCGCCTGTTCCCTGGCGGTATCCGTCGACGCCTCGGAAAGTAGGGTCGAAAGCGTTAAAAATACCGCCAAAAGCCAGACTGCAAACTTGATCTTACGCATCCTATTCTCCTTTTACCCTCTTCTCCCAATAAGATTAGGGTTGTTATTGTTTTTTAGAAAGTTTATCCCTTAATATCTTGTTCACGACCGCGGGATTGGCCTTCCCCTTGGTCTTCTTCATCACCTGCCCGACGAGGAACATGAGCGCGTTATCCTTGCCGTTCAGGAAATCTTCCGCGGTCTTCGCGTTCTCCGCTATCGCCTCTTCGGCGAACTTCTCGAGCTCTCCGGTGTCGGAGATCTGGGCGAGTCCCTTCTCCGAAATTATGGCGGACGCGTCCTTACCGGTATCGAGCATCTCGATTACGATGTCTTTCGCCATCTTGCCGCTTATCTTTCCCGAATCGACTTCTTTCAAAAGGCCGGCAAGCGCCTGCGGCTTAAGTTTCGAACCCCTGACAGATAAATTCTTGGCGTTCAGGTATCCCGAGACGTCGCCCATCAGCCAGTTCGAGACGATCTTCGGCTTATTATAAAATTTAACGCATTCCTCGAAATAATCGGCGGTATCTTTATCCTGGGTCAGGACCTCCGCGTCATATTCGGTCAGGCTTAACGCGGCGATGAACCTCGCCTTCCTCGCTTCGGGCAGTTCCGGGAGATCTTTTCTTTCATTTTCCACCATCGCCGCCTCGAGCGCGAAAGGGACAAGGTCCGGCTCGGGGAAATACCTGTAATCGTGCGCTTCCTCTTTCGAGCGCATCGATACGGTTATCCCTTTATCCGGGTCCCAGAGGCGCGTCTCCTGGATTATCCTTTCGCCGGCCTCCAGGCATTTGGATTGCCTTTCGAATTCAAACTCGAGAGCGGATTTCACGGCCTTGAACGAATTCATGTTCTTTACCTCGGCCTTGGTGCCGAGCCCGGTCCCGCCTTTTTTCCTGATCGATATGTTGGCGTCGCAGCGCAGGCTGCCCTTCTCCATGTCGCAGTCCGATACCCCAAGGTAACGCAGGAGCAGCTTCAGGTCGGTCAGGTACATGTACGCTTCTTCCGGGGAATTTATATCCGGCTCGCTCACTATCTCGAGGAGCGGCATCCCGGAGCGGTTGAAATCGACAAAACTTGAATCGCCGCCCTCTTCATGGATGAGCTTTCCCGCGTCCTCTTCCATATGCACCCTTTTTATCTTTATTGTCTTCTCCCCGCCGTTGATCTTTATATTTAATCGACCGTTCTCCGAAAGCGGCTCGTCGTATTGCGATATCTGGTAATCCTTCGGCAGGTCCGGGTAGAAATAGTTCTTCCTGTGGAATTTCACCTTGTCCGATACTTTGCAGCCGACGGCAAGGGCGACCCTTATCGCCTCGACCAGCGCGCGGCGGTTCAATACCGGCAGGACCCCGGGAAAACCAAGGCAGACAGGGCAAGTATGGGTGTTCGGCGCGCCGCCGAACTCAGTCGTGCAGCCGCAGAACATCTTTGATACGGTCTTAAGCTGGACGTGGACCTCAAGTCCTATGACGGGTTCGTACGCCATTTAAAGTTTAGGGCTCCTCTTGTGCCAGTCGGTATTGCTCTCGTAAGCGTAGGCCGCGTTGAATATCTTCCCTTCCTCGAAGAAATTCCCGATGAGCTGCATCCCTATCGGCAGGCCGCTCTTCGTGAATCCGCACGGCATGGATAACGCCGGGACGCCGGCGAGGTTTACCGATATCGTAAATATGTCCGAGAGGTACATCGAAAGCGGGTCCGCGGACCTTTCCCCTACCTTGAACGCCGGCGTCGGTGAAGTCGGCGTCAATATGCAGTCGCAGCCGCTCTTGAAGACCTGCTCAAAATCGTTCTTTATAAGCATGCGGACTTTTTGCGCCTTGAGATAATAAGCGTCATAATATCCGCTCGACAGGACGTATGTGCCGAGTATTATCCTCCTCTTAGCTTCCGCGCCGAAACCTTCACCCCGCGTCCTCTCATACATATCAAGGAGGTTTGCGGGATCCTCGCAGCGATAACCGTATTGCACCCCGTCAAAACGCGCGAGATTGGACGATGCCTCCGCGGTCGCGAGTATATAATATACCGCTACGGCATATTCGGTATGCGGCAGGGATACGTCGACGATCTGCGCGCCTTTGCCTTTAAGGAGGGCTATCGCTTCCCTGACCGAGGCCTCGACCTCTTTATCCATCCCTTCCACGAAATATTCTTTAGGTATGCCTATCTTCACGCCTTTTACGTCATTTTTGAGATAAGACGCATAATCAGGGACGGGAACATTTACCGATGTTGAATCTTTTTCGTCGAAACCGGCTATTACGCCCAACAACAGCGCCGCGTCTTTGATATCCTTCGTAAGAGGGCCGATCTGGTCGAGGCTTGAGGCGAACGCGATAAGGCCGTATCGCGATACCCTTCCGTATGTCGGTTTCATCCCGACGACGCCGCATAAAGAAGCGGGCTGCCTTATCGAGCCGCCGGTATCCGAACCTATCGCCATTACCGCCTCGTCGGCCGATACGACCGCCGCCGATCCGCCGCTTGAGCCGCCGGGTATCCTCGCGGTATCCCACGGGTTCAATGTCGGGAAATACGAGGAGTTCTCGCAGGAAGAACCGAACGCGAATTCGTCCATATTCGTTTTGCCGAAGATCACCGCGCCTTCGGACTTTAATTTCTCGATGACAGTCGCGTTATACGGGGGCTTGAAACCGCGGAGTATCTTCGAGGCGCAGGTAGTAAGCTCGCCCTCGACGCAGATATTGTCTTTGACGGCGACCGGGATACCTTTCAATTTTCCGGAAGACGGAAGGCTCTTCGCCCGGCTTAAGGCCTTCTCCCTGTCGAGATTGAGGTAGCCTTTTATCTTCTTGTCGACGGACTGCGCGCGGGAATATACCGATTCGATTATCTCTTCGGGCTTTATAGTCTTCTTATCCAGCAGGCCCAGGAGTTCGCCTGCCGTGAGGGAATAAAGATTATCCATATGCGCGAATTATTCTTCTATTATCCTCGGGACCTTGAAGAAATCACCTTTCTTCTGGGGGGCGTTCGCAAGCACTTTTTCGGGCGGAAGCGACGGTTTCACCTCGTCAGCCCTAAAGCTGTTCGAAGCTTCGTGCGGGTGGCTCATCGGCGGGGTTTCCTTCTGTATGTCAAGCTTCTTGTTCAGCTTGTCGACATAACCGAGTATCCCGTCCAGCTGGCGCGAGAATAAACCGACCTCTTCATCGGTCAATTTTATCCTCGCCAACCGCGCGACATATCTTACCTTCTCTTCCATTTCACTCATCTTAACTTGCTAAGTTATCACAACTTACACAAAATGTCAACCGGTGGGTTAGAGGGCGTTGGAGATGCGGGCGAATTCCTCGAGGGAGAGCCTCTCGGCCCTGATATTCGGGTCGATGCCGATCTTTTTAAGAAGCTCCGCCAGGCCGGCCTTATCGAGTTTTATCTCATCACTAGAAAACAGGGAATTGAGCAGGGTCTTCCTTCGCTGGCCGAACCCGGCCCTCACTACGGCGAAGAATTTCTCGGTATCGTTGGCCTGGACCGACGGCTTCTGGAGTATCGAGAGCTCGACGAACGATGAATCGACCTCGGGCTCGGGATAGAACGCGCGCCTATTTATGTCCAGTAATATAAAAGGTTTCGTATAGTACTGCACGAATACCGACAACGAGCCGTAATCCTTTCCTCCCGGCTTCGCGCATATCCTCTCGGCGACTTCCTTCTGTATGGTTATGAATATCGTCTCGAAATTATTCCTATTCACGAGCAATTTTTCGATCACAGGCGTAGTGATATAGTACGGGAGGTTCCCGATCACCTTGACCTTGTAAGGCGATTCGGCGAGGGCACGCTCGAGGTCGAGTTCCAGGAAATCTTCACAGGCGATATTTACGTTGGTGAACTCTTTCAGTATATCGCCAAGCGCCACGCAGGTGTTCCTGTCCTTTTCTATCGCGAGGACGTGTTTTACTTCGCGGGTAAGGCGTTCGGTGAGCGCGCCCAATCCGGCGCCTATCTCCATCACCCAGTCCGTCTCGCTGAATTTGGCGTCTTCTATTATGTCTTCGATAACATCGCTGTCAACCAGGTAATTCTGGCCGAGATATTTCTTGGGCACGATCCCGTATTTTTTTAAAACGGATTTTAATTCGGGGGTGTTGAACAAGTTCAGCCCTTCTTTTTTTTGAATATATCTATGGCGAGTTTTACCGACTCGGCCAGGGGCCGGGGATCGGCTATCCCTTTCCCTGCTATGTCGAAAGCCGTACCGTGGCCGGGCGAGGTCCTGACAAACGGCAGGCCCAGCGTGATGTTTATGCTGGTATCGCGCGCTATCATCTTAAGCGGCGTAAGCCCCTGGTCGTGATACATGGCAACCACGCAATCAAGCTTCCGGCGGTAAGCCATGTAAAACAGCGCTTCGGACGAAACCGGGCCGATTATGTTCTTAAAATGCCTCTTCGCTTCGTTCACCGCCGGGGCTATTATTTTGATCTCCTCGGTGCCTATCTTCCCGCCTTCTCCCCCGTGGGGGTTCAGGCTCGCGATCCCTATCCTCGGTTCGGCTATGCCGAAATAACAGGTAAGCGCCCTATGGCTCAATTTTATGGCCTTGATTATCTCTTCTTTCGTCACCGCCTCTGACACCGCACGGACCGGTATATGCCTCGTCACAAGCGTGACTTTAAGCGGCCCGCCTATCAGCATCATCGCGAAATCCGCGGTCTTGAACTTATCCGCGATATATTCCGTGTGGCCTATGAAATTTATGCGCGGGAACGCGGACGAGACCGCTTCTTTGCTTAAGGGGGCGTTCACGAGGCAATCGGCTTTCTTTTCTTTTATGAGCTTGAGGGCGAGATCGAGATAGGCCAGCGAGGCCTCGCCGGAAAGCCTGGACTGGCGGCCGAATTTCACCTTGCTGGGAGCGATTATATGCGGGTCTGACACCGAGACTCCCCGAGGGAGCTCTGCCGGGACTCCGGGGAGCCTTAACGCGGCGTTAATGACCGAACTGTCGCCGACAATAATAAAATCGGCAAGCCTGCGTAATTTGCGGCTTGCCAACATCTTTAATACTATCTCGGGCCCTACGCCAAAAGGGTCGCCGATGGTTACGGCGACCCGCGGACGCGGCTGCCTGCGGGTATTACTTGACCTGTATAAAAGCATCGCGTTTCAGTTTCTCTATCCAGTCCTGATACCGCTTTTGGGCCTTATCCCTGTATATTATATCCTCTATATCGCTGCGCGCTTCCTGGAGCGGCCGCACGTAACTCTCTTTTTTCTCGTATACCTTGAAGATAAAATATCCTGCATCGGTCTTTACCGGGTCGCTGATCTCACCCGGTTTTAAAACGAATATGACATTCTCGAAATCCCCGCGCATTTGCCCTCTCTCGACAATTCCGAAGTCCCCGCCCTCCTGCGCCTTTGCGCCCTGCGAGTAAACCTTGGCCAGTTCGTTGAAATCGCGGCCTTCCCTGGCGAGTTTTACCACATCTTCCGCTTTCTGCTTGATGTCGTCCTCGGTGCTTCCCGCATCGAAACGGATGACGATACCGAAG
Source organism: Candidatus Omnitrophota bacterium (assembly GCA_028716565.1). Taxonomy (NCBI): domain Bacteria; kingdom Pseudomonadati; phylum Candidatus Omnitrophota; species Candidatus Omnitrophota bacterium. The sequence goes on along the minus strand of JAQUPL010000001.1, from coordinate 12,785 downwards.
AGATGGACCGATTCCGGCGCCTTCAGTTCTGCCGAATGTTTTTTGTAATAACTCTCTATCTCGGTGGGAGTAACGACTATCTTCTCCCTTACCTGCTGGTTCACGAGCTTGGACATCATTATATTTTCCTTATAGCGCTTTTTCAGGATGTCGGTCGAGACACCGGACCTCTCGACCTCGGAATAAAAGGCGTCTTCCGAGGGGAAACGCGATTTTACGTCTTTCAGCCTTTGCTCCACTTCGAAATCATCAACGTTAATCTTATATTTTTTCGCTTCCTGGAGTATCAGCCTGTCCTCTATCATCTGCTTCAGGAGTTCCTTGCGCACCTCTTCCGTCTTCGCCTTAAGCTCGTCTCCCGAAAATTCCTTCTTTAACTCCTCGATACTCGAACCGAGGGCCGCATCAAGGTCTGTCTCGGTTACGACTTCGTCGTTCACGACCGCAAGTATCTTGTTAACGGCGCCGGTCGTCTGGCAAAGGGCCTGGGGATGCAGCCCCAATGCAAGGACCAACAATAACATGCTTATCCCTGTCCTCATTTATCCGGCCCCGCTTCCAACAGCTTTTCGTTTATCTTGACGTGCGCTTTCGACCTCAGGTTCTTGACAAGATCATCGAGCGTCCGCTGTTGGGCCCTATCCTTCAACTCTTTTTCTATGGCGTCCCTGACCTCGGAGAGTTCCACCGCCCTCGGCTCGATCCTGTCGGTCAGTTTTATTATGTGGTAGCCGAATTTCGTCTTGATTATATCGCTCGTCTGGCCGACCTCGAGCTTGAAGCAGACCTCTTCTATCTCGGGCATCAGCTGCCCTTTTATGAAATAGCCCAGGTCGCCGCCCCTCCCTTTCGAGGGGTCCTTCGAATATTGCTTAGCCAACTGCGCGAAATCGCCGCCGTCTTTCAGCTTCCGGAGGACTTCGTTGGCCTCGTCTTCTGTATCGACCATTATATGGCTCGCCCGCAGCTTAAGCGGCGTGACAAAATCGTCCTTGTGCAACTCGTAGAACTCCTTTATCTTGTCTTCGGAGACCGCGGACTTCTTGACTTCCGTTTCCATCAGTTTAGCTATAAGTATCTTACGCTTCGCCTCGTCCAAAAGATCCTTTACCTCTCGCTCTCTGTTGATGCCCCGTTTGAGCGCTTCCTTATAGATAAGCTGCTCATTTATCATATCATCGAGGAAATCCTTTTTACGCTCGCCCGCGAGCGTCTTATAGTAAGCCGGCATCTTGGAAAGCCTCTTCTCGAAATCCCCGACCGTAATGGCCTTGCCGTCAACGGTCGCGAGGGGCTTCGATTTCGCATTACCGCATCCGGGGAACACAAAAACCGCGGCTAAGAGCAGCGCTGCAATATGGATTTTTATCATAGGCCTTTCCGTCATTATCTTCTCTCTGGTAAGTATTTGGAATAATATATCATAACCGGCTCCGGATAGGCAAGCCCTTTCGGAGACCGGCTATCGTGCTCCTCAGCAGCCTGCAGTAAAGGTCAAAACCTATCGCCTGGATAAACCCGTGCTGTTCCGTACCCAAAAGGTTTCCGGCGCCGCGCAGTTCAAGGTCCTCCATCGCTATCTTGAAGCCGGAACCGAGCTCGGTATGCTCCTCGATCGCTTTAAGCCTCGCCTCGGCGTCCTTGGGCAATTGCCACCCCTTGGGATAAAGAAAATATGAATGGGCCTGGACTATATACCTGCCCACCCGGCCCCTCAACTGGTAGAGGTCGGCGAGTCCGAACATATCGGCGCGGTTAACGAATATCGTGTTCGCGTTGGGGATATCTATGCCGGATTGGACTATAGCGGTGGAAACTAGCACATCTATCCTGCCTTTTATGAACCCGACCATTATATTCTCCAGTTCGTGCGCCGGCATCTGCCCGTGCGCCTCCTCCACCCTGGCCCCCGGGACGATCTCCCTCAACCGCTCCGCCAGTTTATTCAACCCCTGTATCCTGTTATTCACGAAAAAGACCTGGCCGCCGCGTTTGAGCTCGCGCTTTATCCCTTCTTTTATTATCCGCTCGTCGAACTCCGCGACTTTCGTCGCGACCGGTATCCTGTTCTCGGGCGGGGTGTCGATCACCGACATATCTTTTATTCCCATCAGCGACATGTAGAGGGTGCGCGGGATCGGCGTGGCCGTAAGCGTCAGAACATCGACCAGGAGCCTCATCCTCTTCAACCGCTCCTTGTGTTTTACGCCGAACCTCTGTTCCTCGTCGATTATTACCAGGCCGAGCTCCCTGAACGCGACATCGTGCGAGAGGAGCCGGTGCGTCCCTATTATGATATCGACCGATCCGTCTTTTACGCCGGCGATTATCGCGCCTTGTTCTGTCCCGCTCCTGAAACGCGAGAGCATCTCGATATTCACCGGGTATTTCTCCATCCTCTCCTTGAATGTCGCGTAATGCTGTTCGGCAAGGATGGTCGTGGGCACGAGCATCGCGACCTGCTTATTGTCCGTGACGGCCTTGAACGCGGCGCGCAGGGCGACTTCGGTCTTTCCGTATCCCACGTCGCCGCAGACGAGCCTGTCCATCGGCTTCGGGCTTTCCATGTCGCGTTTTATCTCCTGCGCGGCCCTGGCCTGCGCCGGCGTGTCCTTGAACCGGAACGACCTCTCGAGCTCCGCTTGCCAGTCCGTATCTTTCGAAAAGGCGAAACCCTTCAACGCCTCGCGCTTCGCCTGGATCTCGATGTATTCCAACGCGAGCGAATAGATGCTTTTTTGCGCGCGGGCCTTGGCCAGCGCCCATGCCCTGGTCCCGAGTTTGTATAGTTTCGGAGGCCTGCCCTCGAACCCTATATATTTCTGGACTAGGTTCATCTCCGGCATCGGGACGAAAAGTTTCGCGCCTTCGGCGTATTCTATGACGATATAATCGATGACGCCTTTGGGCTCTTTTACGCGCTCTATCCCTTTATACCGGCCTATGCCGTGTTTCACGTGGACGACGTGATCGCCCGGGGATATGTCGACGAAGTTGCTTATCGGCAGGTCTTCGGAGATCTCGACGCCCGGGATGCGGCGAGTCTTTAGTTTTCGCGGCACAATGCCCTTGGCCGGAAGGATGATCGCCATCTGGTGGTCGAGGAAAGAAGTGCCGGTTGCGATATCAAATGATTTGATATGCGCGAGCCTGTCCGCGTCGAACTCGAGGCGCACCGGCTCGTCGAAAGTCACAGGGAAGATGTCGAGGATGCCGCCGCGCTGGGCAAACTCCCCCTGTTCGGCTACCTTCGGCCGGCGCGCATAACCCAGCTCGACCAGCTGCCCGTGCACCTTATTGAGGCTCAATTCCTCATTCTTATATAGCTTTAGCGATTCGAACATAGCTTTAGATAATTATGGTGACAGTATACTTAATTATCGGGAGATAAGTATACTGTCACCGAATCGGGTTTACATTTTCGCGGGACAGGAGACTCCGAGCAGGGTCAGGCCGTTGGCGAGGGCCTGCTTGACGCATGAAACGAGATAGATCCTCGCGCGGCTGAGCTCCGCGTCGTCCGAGATGACCTTGTTCGCCTCGTAGAATTTATGGAAGCAAGCCGCCAATTCCTGCAGATATGTTATTATCCTGTAAGGGTCGAGCTCCTGCGCGGCAAGTTTCACCGATTGCGGGAACTGCCTCAACTCTTTGAATAAATTCAACTCCTCCGGCGCGCCGAGCAGCTTGAGGTCCGCGCCCGCAATATCCCCGTCCGGTAATTTCGACAAGGCGAGTATGCTGCATATCCTCGCGTGCGCGTACTGGACATAATAGACCGGGTTCTCGGGCGTCTGCTTCTTCGCGAGTTCGAGGTCAAAATCGAGGTGGGCGTTCGCTTTTCTCATCAGGAAAAAGAACCGCGCCGCGTCTTTCCCTACTTCATCGAGGACCTCCCGTAAAGTTATATACTCGCCGGCCCGTGTGGACATCTTCACCGGCTGCCCGTTCTTATATAATGTCGCCAGCTGTATTATTATTATAGATACCGCGCAGGCCGGGTAGCCGAGCGCCTGGACCGCGGCTTTTATCCTGTTTATATATCCGTGATGGTCCGGCCCCAGAATGTCGATGACCCGCGAGAACCCGCGCTCGAATTTATCCTTGTGATAGGCGATGTCCGGCGTGACATATGTGTATGTGCCGTCGCTCTTCTTGACAACCCTGTCCTTGTCATCGCCGAATTGCGTGGACTTGAACCAGAGCGCGCCTTCCGCCTCGTATAATAACCCTTTCTCCCTGAGAAGACTGAGCGTCTTCTCTATCTTACCGGACGCGCCGAGCGCCTTCTGGCTGAACCAGACGTCGAAGAGCACGCCGAAATCCAGGAGCTCCTGCTTGATCTCCTTCAGGAGATAATCGCAACCCCACTCTGAAAATACCTTTAAGTCCTCCGGCGTCCCTGCTTTATATTTATCGCCGTGTTCCTTGCGGAACTCTTCGGCCATCTCCTTTATATACTCGCCCTTATAGCCGTTCTCCGGTAATTCATATTGGTCGCCTATCTCCTGCCTGTACCTGGCGTATATCGACTGGCCGAGTATCGTTATCTGGACGCCTTCGTCGTTTATATAATATTCGCGGGTAACTTCATGGCCGTTGGCCCTGATTATATTCGCCAGCGAATCGCCGAATGCGGCCTGGCGCGCGTGCGCGACGCTAAGCGAGCCTGTCGGGTTCGCGCTGACGAACTCTACCTGTATCTTCTTCCCCTTCCCGGAATCGTTACAACCGAATTTTTCTTTCCCGGACTTTATATCCTTTAGTATCTGGCGCAGCGCCTGGGCCGAAAGCCTTATGTTTATAAAACCGTTAAGCGGCTCTATGGCGTCGACCTCGCCTTTGAGCGGCGAGGACGCGAGGGCGCCGGTGAGCGCCTTGGCGATCTCTTTAGCCAAGTCGGCCGGATTCACCTTAAGCGGCTTGGCTAGCCTGAAGGCGATATTCGTCGAGATATCCCCGTGCGCCGGGTCCTTGGGGTTCTCGAGGCAGAGCAGGTCCCGGGCGTAAAGGCCTTTGATCTTCTCTGCCGCGCCTAAATTCTTATCGAGAAATTCAAGTATCCGGGTCTCTATCATACCTCTCCTAAATATAATGCCACCCGCAGGGATGCGGGTGGCATTTAAGGATATCCAATACTAGCCGAGATTCTCGCGGGGTACGTCACCCCATAAGCTTTCGAGGCCATAGAACCTTCTGGCTTCCGGATCGAAGATATGGACGACGCAATTCCCGAAATCGAGCAGCAACCAGCTCGATTCCCTGTCGCCCTCCCTGTGCCAGAGGCGGTAACCCTCCTCCTCCAGCTTATCTTCTATCTCATCCGATATAGCCTTGACCTGGCGGGTGTTGTTCGCGGTCATAACGATAAAATAATCGCAGAACGCGGACACCCTGCTCACGTCCAACAATACTATGTCTTCAGCCTTCTTCTCTTTTGCGGTCTCAGCTATCAGTACAGCTTTTGATCTGGGCTCTGTCTTACTTTCCAAGTATCCTGTACATTCCCGTGCCGCAAACCGGGCATTTACCCTTCATCGCTTCGCGGCCATTCTTCATCTTCTGCTTCATTGTGTCTTTCATTTCCTGCTTCTTCTTGCATTTAACGCAATAACCTTCCATCTAGCACCTCCTGTAAGGTTTTGGAATGACTCTAGTCTACCACACCTCTAAATCGCTGTCAACCCCGCACCTTTTGTAGGGTGCGGGATAAAGATGACCCGCCACAAAGCGGGCGCCTTTCATTCCAGTGACTCGTCTATCTCCCCCACTATCTCCTCTATAAGGTCTTCCAGGGTTATGAGGCCGATCGTCTGTTTCTTGTCGTCCACGACTATCGCCATCTGTATCCGCATCCGCTGGAAATCCTTAAGCAAATCGCTGACACGTTTGTTCTTCGGTATGAAATACGGCTGGTGCAGCAGGTCCGGTATTATGACCAGGCCTTTGTTCTGCCAGATATAGAGAAGGTCCCGCGCGTAGAGGATCCCTTCTATACGGTCGATCGAGCCCTTATAGACCGGCACCCTCGCGTGGCCTTCTTCCACCAGGAGATCGAGCAGCTCCTCGGCCGAGGCATCGACGTCTATTCCTATTATCTTCTCTTTCGGGATCATGACTTCGCTGACGAGCGTATCGCCGAACTCGAATATCCTGTGGAGCATCTTGCGCTCCTCATCGCCGAGGACGCCTTCTTCCTTGCCCAGCTCTATCATGAGCCTTATCTCCTCCTCGGTGATGAGCGGGGCACGCTTCGGCTCGCCGCCGAAGGCCTTGATTATGCCGTTGCCGAGGCCGTAAAAGATACGGGCGACAGGCGCCAGGACCGCAAGGACGAATTTCAGCGGGACGGCAAGTCCCAGCGAGGTCTTCTCCGAGTGCTGCACAGCGAAGACCTTCGGGATTATCTCGCCGAAGACCACGAGGAGGGTAGCGCCTATTACGGTGGCGAGCACCATTCCCACGTCTTCCCCGAATATACGTATGAGCACAAAGGCGATGAGGACTGATATCGCGGTATTAACGATATTGTTCCCCACGAGTATCCCTGTGATAAAACGGTCGGGATTGGAGATGAGGGAGTATACCAGCTTCGCCTTCTTGTTTCCCTTTGACATCAAATGGCGCAAACGTATCTTGTTCAAGGATATGAGCGCCGTCTCCGACATAGAAAAGAAAGCCGACAGGACCAACAGGACTCCTATCGCTATCAGGAGCGGCCAGAATACCTTAAGCTCGTTTATCATAACCATTTCTTATTCTTCAGGTATAAAACCATGATTACAGTCAACGCGAGGGTGAATGCCAGTATGAAGAAGAGGCCGTTCTCATGCTGAGAAAAAGGCAGGAACTTCAGGTTCATGCCGTAGATGCTCGGGATGACTATGAACGGCATCATAACAGTGGCCAGGAGAGTCAGGACCTTCATTACTTCGTTCAGCCTGTTTGAGACGATGGATACGTATGCCTCGAGCGCGCCTGTGACGATATCGCGCGAGGTGCCGACGATATCATTTATCCTCACCAGGTGGTCGAAGACGTTCCTGTAATATACGTAATTGGCCGGCAGGATGAGCGGGAAGTCCCCGCGGGTCATGATGGAGAAGATGTCGGCCTGCGGGCCTATCGTCCGGCGCAGGAGCATTGTGTCGTTCTTGAGCCTGTATATCTGGTTGAAGGTCTTTGTCGTGGGGTCCTTGAAGAGCTCCGCTTCCATCTCATCGACCCGCTTGTCGAACTGGTCGACGAGGGGATAATAGCTGTCAGCGAGCGACTCCAGTATGGAGCACATGAGGAAATCTCCGCCCCTTTTTATTATAGGCGAACCTTTATCGACCCTCTCGAGGTTAAGGGTTATAGGCTTGATCGCGTCGGTATGGACGGTTATAAGATAGTTCTTCCCGAGGCAAAAATCCACCTCAAAGACCTCTATCTTCTTCGTCTCGTCGTTTGTCCTTACGCCCTGGGTCACGAGGGAGAGGTAGTGTTGGAAATCCTCGACTTTCGGCCTGGCGTTGACCATTATGCAGTCCTCTATGGTCAGCGGGTGGAGGCCGAATACGTCCATCAGTATCTCTATATCGTCGTCCTCGAGGGCTTCCATATCCACCCAAAGCAACGATTTCTCCGCCGCCAGGGCCTGGCGGAATTCCTCGACGGGTATATCCTTGCGGAGCCTGCCTTCAGGCGTAACGTAATAGTTCCTCATCGTCTTCCTCCGTTATCTGTAAAGCCTTCGGGCTATTATATATTCCCTTACGGGTTCGGGGACAAGATACCTTATCGACTTGTCTTCCCTTAGCTTCTTCCTTATAAGGGAAGATGAGATCTCCAGCGAAGTGATCGTGACAACATCGATGCCGTTCGGGACGTTCCCTATGTCGTATCCCGGGCGGTTGGCCACGATGAAATTCGAAAGCTTGAATATCTGGTCGATCTCTTTCCATGAATATATCTCGCCCAGTGAATCCGCGCCGGTTATAAAAAAGAGCTTGGTCTCCTCGCCGTATTTCTGCTTGAAGGCCTTCAGTGTCTCCACCGAATAAGAAGTCGTCTTCGCGTCGATTTCGAACGACGATACCTCGAAATCCGAATTACCCCTAAGCGCCAGCTCAACCATCTTGAACCTGTCGTTCGGCTCGGCGAGCTCCTCGTCCTTCTTATGAGGCGGTATATACGCCGGGACGAATATCACCTTATCGAGGTTGAGCTTCTCCCTCGCCTCTTCGGCCAGGACGAGATGGCCGACGTGGATGGGATTGAACGTGCCGCCGAGTATGCCTATACGCATGATGTCACTCCCTTACCTGCCCGTCGCCGTAGATTATATATTTGTAACTTGTGAGTTCCTCTACCCCGACAGGGCCGCGGGCGTGGAACTTGTCGGTCGAGATGCCTATCTCGGCGCCGAACCCGAACTCGCCGCCGTCGGTAAAACGCGTCGAGGCGTTGACATAGACCGCAGCCGAGTCGACCTTGCGGAGGAACTCGACCGCGTTATGGTAATTCTCGGTCACGATGGCATCCGAGAGTTTCGTGCCGTATTTGTTTATATGCTCGATCGCCTCATGCGGGCCCTTGACGACCTTTATCGAAATTATCAGGCCGAGGTATTCGGTCGACCAATCTTTCTCGGTTGCGGCCTTTATCCCTTTGACGATCCTCCGGGTCATAGGGCAGCCCCTTATCTCGACGCCCGCCTCTTTGTATTTCTTTGCCATCGAAGGCAAAAACCTCGCCGCGACGTCCTCGTTTACCAGGAGGGTCTCCATCGCGTTGCAGACCGAAGGCCTCTGGACCTTGGCGTTGAAGCATATCTTCTCAGCCATATTGAGGTCCGCGTCCTCGTCCACATAGACGTGGCATATCCCCTTATAGTGCTTGAGGACGGGGATCTTCGAACGTTGGGCGACTTCCTTTATCAGGCTCTCGCCTCCGCGGGGTATTATCAGGTCGACGTAATCGCTTAAAGTCAGGAGTATATGGACGGCCTTCCTGTCGGTCGTCTTCACCAGGCTGATAGCCCCGTCAGGTATACCGTTCTCTTTTGCCGCGCCGTTAAGGATATCGAAGATGGCGATATTTGAATTTATAGCCTCGCTCCCGCCGCGCAATATCGCGCAGTTCCCCGCCTTAAGGCATAGCCCTATGCAATCGGCCGTGACATTCGGCCGCGATTCATATATGACGCCGATCACGCCGAGCGGCACCCTTAATTTCCCTATCCATAAGCCGTTCGGGCGCGTCCACATTTTTATCACCTCGCCGATCGGGTCATGCTGGGAGGCGACCTGGCGAAGGGATGCGGCCATGGACTTTATACGTTTCTCGTTCAATGTGAGCCGGTCTATGAACGCCGGGCTTAATTTCTTCGCCGCGGCCGCTTTCACGTCCTTTTTGTTCGCGGCAAATACGGCGGACTTGTTCTCCTCGAGCCCGTCCGCCATCGCGAGCAGCGCCTTCTCTTTTACCGCGGATGAGATATGGCCCATGAGGAGAGACGCCTTCTTCGCGTCCCGGGCAATAGCAATCATATCGTTTTTCAAGCCGCTCATCTAGGACTGGCTCCTCTTCCGGGGAATAAATACGGTCCCGACCTTTTCCTTGTTTACGATCCTGGTCAGGATATCTTCGGTCTTTCCGTTGGCTATGACCATGGGAATGCCGGCTTCGGTGGCCGTCTTCGCGGCCTTTATCTTAGTCGACATCCCGCCGACGCATGTCTCCTTGTCGGTGCCGCAGGCGAGTTTTTCTATGCCGCCGTCTATCTCCTCGACCACATCGATGACTTCCTTATTTTCCATGTGGCAGTAGAGGCCGTCGACGTCGGAAAGGAGTATGAGCAGGTCCGCCCCGAGCAATTTCGCCACGAGGCTCGCGAGCGTGTCGTTATCGCCGAATTTTATCTCGTCGACCGAGACTGTGTCGTTCTCGTTGATGATAGGGACGGCGCCGTATTCAAGAATGGTGTGTATCGTGTTCTTTACGCTCGTGTATCTCTTCCTCTCCTCGAGGTCGTCGCGCGTCAAAAGCACCTGCGCGACCTTGCGGCCGTGGTCCTTGAAATACTCGTCATATGCCTTCATAAGCTGGGCCTGGCCTATCGCCGCGGCCGCCTGGAGGTGTTCGAGCGTCTTCGGACGGGACTTAAGCCCCAGAAGGTGCATGCCCGCGCCGATAGCGCCCGAGCTTACGAGGACGACCTTTATTCCCTTATCGCGCAGTTCGCAGACCTGCCTGGAGATGCTCTTTATGGAGCTTCTGTCCATGGGCGAGGTCTTGGACGTCAATGTAGACGTCCCGACCTTGACTACTACGAGTTTCAAATTTGAAAGATATTTTTCCCTCATCCTGTCTTATCCAGTTTTTCCACTATCAATTCAACGAGTTCCTCTGTGCCGTCGCCGGTCTTTGCCGATATAGGTATTATATCCTTTTTTATTTTTTCTTTAAACCTTTTTAGGTTCTTTTTCGCCGCGGCGATATCCATCTTGTTGGCGACTAAAATCTGCGGTTTCTTCTCCGCGCTTGCGCCGTATTGCTTCAATTCGTTATTTAATATCTTGTAATCCTCGAGCGGGTCCCTGCCGTCCACCCCGGCCATGTCAATAATATGCACCAGTATTTTTGTGCGGTCGATATGCTTAAGGAACTTATGGCCGAGCCCTTTGCCTTCATGCGCTCCTTCGATCAGGCCCGGGATATCGGCTATCTTAAAATGGCGGCCGTCATCATATTCGACTATGCCGAGCACCGGCTGTAACGTAGTGAACGGGTACGCCGCGATCTTCGGCTTGGCTTTGGAGATGAACGAGATGAGCGAAGATTTGCCGGCGTTCGGAAAACCGAGAAGCCCGCAATCGGCTATCAATTTCAGCTCGAGCGAGAGTATCTTCTCTTCGCCGGGCTCGCCCGGTGCCGCGGGTTTTTTACAGGCGTTGCCTCGGCCGCCGAGGCCGCCTTTGGCGACGATAAAACTCTCTCCTGATGCGGTCAGGTCCCTTAAGACATGTCCCTTATTAAAATCCGCGACGATAGTCCCGACCGGGACCTCGATGACGCAGTCCTCCCCGGTCTTTCCGTTCCTGTTATTGGATGAGCCGTTCTCGCCTTTGTGGGCCTTGAAATGCCTGCGGAATTGGAAGTCCAGGAGGGTGTGTATGTTCTCGTTCGCGCGTATTACGACGTTGCCGCCGTTGCCGCCCGGCCCGCCGTTCATGACCGGGTAACGGGAATACCTGTCCTTATACAAACTCGAGCAACCGTCGCCGCCGTGGCCTGCTTTGACCTCGATCTTCGCGGTATCTACAAACACCTTGGCTTTCGGCTTCTTGTTATTGTGGCAGGATGCTGACTGTCTTGGACTTGAAAGTTACAATTCCGTCTTTTAAGGCGAAAAGCGTGTCGTCTTTGCCCTTGCCGACATTGATGCCCGCTTTAAACGGGGTCCCGCGCTGCCTTATTATAATGCTTCCGGCTGTGACCTTCTGCCCGCCTGAAGCCTTTAATCCTAACCTCTGGGAATTGCTGTCCCGGCCGTTTCTTGTTGAACCTTGTCCTTTATGATGAGCCATCGTCTCCTCCTAAACCTTTATCTCTTTTATCTTAAGTTTCGTCAACTCCTGGCGGTGGCCCTTCTTCCAGTGCGAGTCCTTCCGCCTTCTGTATTTATAGGACATCAGCTTCTTGCCCCTGAAGTCGGATACGACGTCCGCGACCACCTTGGCGTCCTTGAGGAAAGGCTTGCCGAACTTGACTTCCTTGCCGTCATGGACCATGAGCACTTCTTTTATCGTAACTTCTTTGTCTTTTTCGGGATGCGTCAGGCGCTCGACCGTGATCGTCGCGCCCTTTTCGACCTTATATTGCTTCCCGCCTGTCATTATTACGGCGTACATAGAAACACTCCTTCTCTTATTTTATTGGGAATTACGGATTTCGGGAGATTATACCTTAAATAGCGGCGGGTGTCAATGAATAATCGGTGAATTACGGTGACTGCTTCCTGATTCCCTCTTCTGGGTGGGGTGAATTAGGTAGCTGTCACAAGTAATTCACTCGACGACCAGTCAATCGGTTCGCTCGGCCTTTCTTTATTACTCGGGCCGATATATCGGCCCTGCGTCATAAATCGGCTCTTTGCTCACCAGATTGCCTGGTCGTCATAGCAAGCTAGAAATTTATCTTTCCTTTTGAGGAAGGGTGACTAGGGAATTAAGTATACTGTCACCTTATTTTTCACTTATATGACGAATTACATATTCTGATGGAGTCGGTCGCATTTTCTTAAGCGCCTTTATTTCGTTTTGTTAAGTTAAATTTTTTACCTGATATTTAGCAATATTTCTTTGAAGACTGGCATTTTCTTTTTCAAGTTCGTTCAAGTAATTTTTGACTTCTATAGGCGTACTCTTAAGTTTAAGCGTAAGACTTCGTGGATGTTTCATATTTTACCCCTCTGAATTATCTGATCCATTTTTTTAATTCTCCTTCCTAATATATACTATCATAAACCCGCAGATCCTGCGCGGAGAAAAGGACGAAGATGATTTTCTCTAAGGCGTTGGGGCTCTGAGTGATAAATTCCTGCGCCATCTTAAAGGCTATCGGTGCTGCTAATTCGATGGGAAATCTGTAGACACCGGTGGAGATGGACGGAAAAGCGATGGTTTTGAGGCCGTGTTCCTTCGCGAGGTTGAGAGAATTACGATAACATGAGGCGAGTAATTCCGGCTCGTTGTGCTTGCCGTCGCGCCAGACAGGGCCGACTGTGTGAATCACATGTT